>JBKOUJ010000018.1:0-1293 GCA_046723355.1 Actinomycetota bacterium
CCGCCCTACGCCAAGTGGTACATCGGCGGCAAGCTCAACATCTGCTTCAACTGCGTCGACCGGCACGTCGAGGCCGGCAACGGCGGCAAGGTCGCCTACTACTGGGAAGGAGAGCCCGAGGACGAGCGCCGCGAGCTCACCTTCTCGGACCTACAGCAGCAGGTCGTCCGCTTCGCGAACGGCCTCAAGAAGCTCGGCATCAAAAAGGGGACGCCGGTTGCGATCTACATGGGCATGGTCCCCGAGCTGCCGATCGCGATGCTCGCCTGCACGCGGCTAGGCGCGCCGCACACGGTTGTGTTCGGCGGCTTCTCGGCCGACTCGCTGTCTGGCCGCATGAACGACATGGAATGCGAGTTCCTGATCACGCAGGACGAAGGCTGGCGCAACGGCGCCAAGGTGCCGCTCAAACAGAACGCCGACGAGGCGCTCGACCAATCGCCGACGGTCAAGCAGTCCGTCGTCCTCCGCCGCACCGGCGAGGGCCCCGAGATGAAGGAAGGCCGCGACGTCTGGTGGCACGACGTCGTCGAAGGCGAGTCGGACGACCCGTCGACATGTCCCTGCGAACCTATGGACTCGGAGGATCTGCTCTATCTGCTCTACACGAGCGGCACTACCGCGAAGCCGAAGGGAATCGTCCACACGACGGGCGGCTATCTCGTCGGCACGTCGACGAGCCACTACTACATCTTCGACGTCAAGCCCGACTCCGTGTACTGGTGTGCCGCCGACATCGGCTGGGTGACCGGGCACAGCTACATCGTCTACGGGCCGCTCTGCAACGGGACGACAGGAATCATCTATGAGGGCGTCCCGAACTATCCGAACCCGGAGCGCTGGTGGGAGATCGTCGAGCGGTACAAGGTCGACATCCTCTACACCGCCCCGACGGCGATTCGCTCCCACATGAAGTGGGGGCCCGAGCACGCCGAGAAGCACGATCTCTCTTCGCTGCGGTTGCTCGGCACGGTCGGAGAGCCGATCAACCCCGAGGCCTGGATCTGGTACCGCGAGCACATCGGCGGTGACCGAACGCCGGTCGTCGATACGTGGTGGCAGACCGAGACCGGGATGATCCTGATCACGCCGCTGCCCGGCATTACGACCCTCAAGCCGGGCTCTGCGACGAAGCCGTTCCCGGGCGTGGACGCGGCCGTCTACGACGAGGCGGGCAACGAGGTCGGCCCCGGCGGCGGCGGGTATCTAGTCATCAAGAGGCCGTACCCGTCGATGCTGCGGGGGATCCACAAGGATCCCGACCGCTACCGAGAGACGTACTGGTCGAAGTAC
>JBKOUJ010000009.1:0-5156 GCA_046723355.1 Actinomycetota bacterium
GAGCAGGTTGAGGCCCTCGGCGTGCTTGAGCACGGGGACGATCAGGCCCTTGCCGTCCGCGAGCTCGACTGCGAAGCCGAGATTGATGTAGTTGCGCGTGACTATCTGCTCGCCGCGGATCTCGCCGTTGATCCACGGGTAGTCGCGCAGAGTCTCGACCGTCGCGCGCGCGATGAACGCCAGGTAGGTGACGTTGATGCCGTACGCCTTCTGGTACTCCGCCTTGAGCTTCTTGCGGATCCCGACGACTCTCGACATGTCGACCTCGATCGCGCTCGTGACGTGCGCGGCGGTGTCGAGCGAGCGGCGCATGTGCTCGGCGATGCCGCGCCGCATCGCGTTCATCGGCTCGAACTGCTCGCCCTCGGCTGCGCCGACGGGCTGCGGCACGGCCGGCTCGGCCGCAGGCACGGCCGGCTCGGCGGCAGGCACGGTCGGCGGCGGTGCCGGGGGTGTCGGAGTCGGCCGACGCTCGGGCGGAGCCGGAGGGGCCTCGGGCGCCGGAGGCGCTTCGGCGGGGGCGCCTTGCTCGATGAAGCTCAGGATGTCCTTCTTGGTGACACGGCCGCCACGACCGGTGCCCTGCACCTGACCGGGATCGACGCCGTGCTCGGAAGCGATCCGCGCGACGACCGGCGAGACGAAGCTCTTGCCGTCGGTGGCGCCGTCGCCGGCAGGCGCCGCCGGAGCGGGCTCGGCCTCGGCGACCGGCTCGGCTTCGGCGACCGGCTCGGCGATCGGCGTCTCGCCCTCGGCGCCGGACGCGGCAGCAGACTCGGCCGCGGCTTGTGCGGTCGCGGGCTCGGCTGGAGCGGCCTCCTGCGCTGGCTGGCCGTCTGCCGAAGGTGCACCGCCGATCTGCGCAAGCTTGGTCCCCACCTCGACCGTCTCGCCCTCCTGGACGACGATCTGGGTCAGCGTTCCCGATGCTGGGGAGGGAACCTCGGTGTCGACCTTGTCAGTCGAGATCTCGAGCAGCGGCTCGTCGGCCTCGACCTGCTCGCCCTCGGACTTGAGCCACTTCGTGATCGTGCCCTCAGAGACGGAGACGCCCATCTGGGGCATCACGACGTCGACGGCGGTTTCCGTTGTCACGCTACGCGTCCTGGGATGACGAACCCACTGGGTTCGAGTTTAGGTGTGTCATTGGAAGCGCCTCCATTGGGAGCGGCTCAATATTCGGCGAGATCGCGTACGCCTGCGACCACGTCGTCGACCTGCGGGATGTATGCCTTCTCGAGCGGCGGCGAGAATGGCACGGGCGAGTCGGGCGCCGTGATTCGCTTGACCGGCGCGTCGAGGTCCTCGAACGCCTCTTCGGCGATCGTCGCGGCGATCTCGCCGCCGAAGCCGCCGGTGTGCGTGTCCTCGTGCAGGACGAGCACCTTCGACGTCTTCCGCACCGACTCGAGCACGGCCTTCTTGTCCCAGGGCACCAGCGTCCGGAGATCGAGGATCTCGACGGAGACTCCGTCGCCGTCGAGCTGCGCCGCGGCCTCCTCGGCCGTGTAGACCATCGCGCCCCAGGTGATGACGCTGACGTCGTCGCCCTCCTGGTGGACGCGCGCCTTGCCAAACGGCGTCTCGTAGCGCTCGTCCGGGACTTCGGCCTTGATCCGCCGGTAGAGATGCTTGTGCTCGAAGTAGAGGCAGGGGTTCGGATCTTGGATCGCGCTCGCCAGCAGTCCCTTCGCGTCCTCGGGCGTCGCCGGGCAGATCACTTTCAGGCCTGGGATGTGCGCGAACGAGCTCTCGGGGTTCTGCGAGTGGAACGGTCCGCCCGAGAAGCCGCCACCTGAAGGCAGCCGGACGGTGATCGGCACCGGCGTTCCGGCGCGCCACCGCTGTTTGGCGGCGACCGTGACGAGGTGGTCCCAGGCGCAGGAGATGAAGTCGGCGAACTGCATCTCGGCGACCGGGCGCATCCCCATGATCGCCGCGCCCGTGCAGCCGCCCACTATCGCGGTCTCGGAAAGCGGCGCGTCGATCACGCGCCAAGCGCCGAACTCCTCCTGGAAGCCGAGCGTCACCTTGAAGGCCCCGCCGTAGACGCCGACGTCCTCGCCGATCACGAAGACGCGCTTGTCGCGGCGCATCTCCTCGCGGAGGCCGTCGGAGATCGCCTGCAGGTAGGTCTTCTCGCTCACTTGTGGTGTGGCGTGTCGAGGTCCTCAGGCGTTGCGAACACGCCCTCGGTCAGCTTCGCCGGGTCGGGCAGCGGCGACTCTTCCGCCCGCGAGAGGGCATCGTTCAGCAGCTTCTTGACGCCGGCGGTGATCTCGTCCTCCTCGCCGCCGGTTAGCTCGGCGTGCTCCTGCAGCCAGGTCCGGAAGCGCTCGATCGGGTCGCTCTTCGCCCACTGCTCGAACATCTCCTTCGGGACGTAGAAGGCGTCGTCGTGGACGGCATGGCCTTCCATGCGGAGCGTCAGCGACTCGATCAGCGTCGGCCCGCCGCCGCTCCGCGCCTTCTCGATCGCGCGTTTGGCCTCTCGGTAGACGGCGAGCACGTCGGTGCCGTCGACGACGACGCCGTCGAACCCGTAGCCCTGCGCCCGGTCGGCGAGGTGCTCGCACGCGTACTCGAGGTGCGTCGGGGTCGAGTAGGCCCACTGGTTGTTGTCGCAAATGAAGACGACCGGTAGCTGGCGGACGCCGGCGAAGTTCATCGCCTCGTGCGCATCGCCGCGCGCGGAGGCACCCTCGCCGTACCAGCCGACGGCGACGCGGTCCTGGCCGCGGATCCTGAACGCGAGCGCACAGCCGACCGCGACTGGAAGCATCGCCGGCAGGTGGCTGACCATCGCAATCAGGCCAAGGTTCGCGTCGGCCATGTGGACGTTGCCGTCTCGCCCATGTGTCGGCCCGTCGTACCGCCCCATGTACTGCGCGAAGACCCGCCACGGCTCGACGCCCCGAGTGACGTGGACACCCATGTCGCGGTGCAGCGGCGTGCCGACGTCGTCCGGCCCCAGCGCCGTCGCGACGCCGACGGATGAGGCTTCGTTGCCGCGCCCCGTGTAGAAGGAGCCCGGGATCTTGCCCTGCTTGTAGAGGATGTGGCCGCGCTCCTCGATCCCGCGCGTGATCAGCATGTTGCGGTAGATGCCGAGCAGGTCCTGGCGGTCGAGACCCGCCTCCTTGACCTCACTCAGCGAGCCGAGCGGCTCTGCTTCACGGATCGCCATCGCCGGGGAATCGTAACGATCGCTCCTGAGTACAGTGACGGCGTGGGCAAGGCCGCCGACTGGCTGCGGGAGGAGCGCCGGAAGACCCTCGGCGACTGGGTCGCGTTTTGTCTGAGTTGTGGCGCAGCGCATCGCTGGTTCGAGGAGTTCGAGGCGGAGATGCCGGAGAGCTGCCCGCAATGCGGGGGCGTGCTCCTCCGCCGCTGTCCGTCGTGTGACGCGCCGTTTTCGTCGGTGGCCGCTGTCGAGTGCGAGGAATGCCGCGCGCCGTTGCGCCCGAACGAGCTCTTCGGCTCGAGGATCCGGCGTGCCTGAGGCAAAGCTCGTCGACACAGGCCACGGCCTCGCCCCGCAGGGGGACGGCTGGTTCGTGTTGAACGTGCGCGACGCGCTCTGGCTCCAGAACGAGCACTTCGGCGCTTCGAGACGGGCGGGCGGGTGGCTCGAGAGCTGCCGACGCTCGAGGAGCAGCTCTTCCCCCACGTTGGTGTCACCGTTTACGTAGTCGCGCCGGGGAAGCCAAGCACGATGTACCACGCGGAGTCGGAGCAGGAGAGCTTCCTCGTCGTGCAGGGCGAATGCCTGCTCGTCGTGGAGGGACAGGAACGGACGCTGCGGCCCTGGGACTTCTTCTACTGCGCGCCGCACACGCAGCACGCTTTCGTCGGGGTCGGTGACGAGCCGTGCTTGATGGTCATGGTCGGTGCTCGCGACCCGAACGGGTCGATCGTCTATGCCCGCGACGAGACGGCGCTCAAGCACGGCGCGGGCGTCGAGCAGGAGACGACCTCGCCGCGCAAGGCGTACGCGCCTTTCCCGCACTGGCAGCTCGCCCGGCCCGAGAGCTGGGCCGACCTACCGTGGTCTAGTTCTTGATCTGCGAAAAGCGGATCACCGTGACGGTGTCTTCGTCGGTGACCTCGCGGTTGTAGAGCTGGCCGAGGAAGTGGGCCATCTCCTCGGTCCGGCGGATCTCCGGGTTGTCGTGCTCGATCTCCCGCGGGGACAGGTCGACCAGCCTCTTCACCTCGACCTTGTCGATGACGGCGTCGAAGACCTTCTCTCGAGGGCTGTACCGGGCGCCCGCGAGCACCTGCACGATCATGCCCTTCTTGTACTTGCCGGACTTGTCGCCGAGCCGGATCGTCGCCGTCTTGCGGCCCGAGCGGAGCTGGTCGGCCACCATGGGCGAGTAGAAGTTGAGGGCGTACATGGCTCCGGTCAACACGTCGGCGGCGAAAGTCGCGCCATCATACGGTTCCTCCCCGCACGGAAGCTAGGGCCCGCTCGGCCATATCGCGTTCGCCGCCGTAGGCAAGGAGCTTCGGCGCTTTCGCGAGCGGGAGCCAGCGGACTTCGGCGACCTCGTGCGCCGTCTCGGGCGGAAGCTCGCCGAGTCGGCCGCTCGAGTAGCGCAGCAGGAAGAAGCTGACCACCTTGAAGATCCGCTCGCCGTCCCACGTGTAGACGTAGCGCACGTCGCCGAGCTTCTCGACGAGGCGCCCGGTTGCGCCGGTTTCCTCCTGGACCTCCCTGCGGGCAGTCTCGCGCGGGTTCTCGCCGCGGCCGATGTTCCCCTTCGGCAGCGCCCAGACGCCCGGGTCCTTGCCGGCCGGTCGGATCGCGGCGAGCATCCAGTCGCCCTTCAACTTGCGCACGAGGACGCCGCCGGCCGAGAACTCGCGCTTCACGAGGAGGTTTGTAACACAGTCGAGGTTGGGTTCGGCAAAGGGTTGCGCGACCCGCTCGGATGCCTATAAAATCGCCTGGCACTCGCCGTCCGAGAGTGCCAAGCAGTGTCACAAAGTACGTAGCAAGGAGGCATCTGGATGGATCTACAGCCGCTGGGCGACCGCCTGATCGTCGAGGTCCTCGAGGAAGAGGAGACGACGACGAGCGGAATCGTCCTGCCCGACACCGCGAAGGAGAAGCCGCAGCGCGGCAAGGTCCTCGCGGTCGGCCCCGGCAG
>JBKOUJ010000022.1:0-1467 GCA_046723355.1 Actinomycetota bacterium
ATCCCATGCCGGGGAACGCGAAGACCGTCTCGGTCAGCACCGCGCCTGAGAGCAGCAAGCCGGTCTGGAGCCCGATGATCGTGGTGACGGGGAGCAGCGCGTTCCGGAACACGTGGCGGCGATCGACGGTCGCCGGCGGCAGCCCCTTCGCCCGAGCCGTGCGCACGTAGTCCTCGTTCTGGACGTCAAGCACGGACGCGCGAGTGATCCGCATGATGATCGCAAGCGGAATCGAGCCGAGCGCGATTGCCGGCAGGATCAGATGCTTGATCGTGTCGCCGAGCGCGGCCCAGTCTCGCTCGATGATCGCATCGAGGATGTAGAAGTTGGTCGGATGCTTAGCGTTGCTCGTGATGGATTCCCGTCCGACGCTCGGTAACCAGCCGAGACGGATGGCGAAGATGTACTTGAGGATGATCGCCAGGAAGAAGATCGGGATCGAGATTCCGATCAGCGAGAAGACCAGGCTGAAGTTGTCGAAGAACCCACCGTAGCGTTTCGCGGCGAGGAACCCGAGCGGGACGCCGACCGAGATCGCGAAGATCATCGCCGCAATGGCGAGCTCCACAGTGGCCGGAAACCGCTGCCTGATGTCGTAGGTCACGCGCCGCCGGTCGGCGATGCTGACGCCGAGATCGCCGCTCAACGTCGTCTTCAGGTACGCCCAGTACTGGACGTAGACGGGCCTGTCCAGCCCGTAGCGGTGTCGGTACTCCTCGACGAGCTGCGGCGTTGCCCGTTCACCCAACAACGACTCGGCCGGACCGCCCGGCAGCGCCCTGATCCAGAAGAAGATCAGGAGCGAGACGCCGAAGAGGATCGGGATGAGGAGGAGCAGCCGGCGGACGAGATACCGAAGCATCTGTGACCGCCGGCTGCGCCGCTACTTACCTATTGACCGCCGAAGTAGACCCCCGCGAACGGGTCTGTGCCCACGGGGCTCGGAACGTATCCCTTCACCTTCTTCTGCATGCCGAGAGCCGGCTGAGAATGGGCATAAGGGACGGCGGGGAGGAACTTCATGATCATGATGTTCGCCTGCTTGTAAAGGGCGATCCGCTTCTTCAGGTTCGTCTCGGCGGATGCCCTCGCAAGGATGTTGAAGATCTTGGCGTTGTGGAAGCCGAACTGCGGATGGTAGACCTTGAAGAACGTTCCCAGGAAGTTGTCCGGGTCGCCGAAGTCACCCGTCCAACCGATCAGGTTCAGGTCGCCGGCCGTCCCGTCGTTGACGTGCTTGACGTAGTCCGGACGCCACGGCGCGTTGTGTGGGATGACCTTGAACCCCGACTTCTCGAGGCTTGCCGAGAAGGCCTGGAAGTTCAGGCCCGGGCTCGGCATGTACGGCCGCGAGACGTTCGTCGGGTACCAGAAGTCCACGTTCACCGGCAAGCTCAGCCCTGCCGAGCGCAGCAGCGACTTGGCCTTGTCGGGGTTGTACGGGTACTTCGGGACCTTGCTCGTCCA
>JBKOUJ010000072.1:0-4519 GCA_046723355.1 Actinomycetota bacterium
CTGCTCAAGCTGAGGCCGAACGACACGAGCACGCTTCAGAGCGTGGCCGCCTTCTACGAGACGAAGGCGCAGAACAAGGCGAACGAGGCCTCGGCGCTCCAAGCGGAGCTGCCGGTCTCCATCACGAGCATTCTCGGCGTCTCGCAAACGAGCCAGATCGGCCAGGCTCTCAGCACCGACCCGACGACGACCCAGCTCCAGCAGAAGGCGAGCGCCGCCATCACGGCTGAGAATTCCGCGCTGCAGAAAGACGCCGAGATGTACAAGCGCCTCGCCAAGCTGCAGCCCGACGACGTCAACACGCAGTTCCACTACGCCCAGCTCGCCGATCTGACCGGCGACGCGCGTTCCGCGGTCAAGGCCTATAAGCAGGTCATCAAGCTCGCGCCGAAGGACCCAGCCGCGCAGCAGGCGAGGCAACGCATCGCGGCGCTCAAGGCTGCAACCGTGCCGACGGCGCAACGGTAGACTCAGCCGTCCACGAACCCGGGGGAACTATGAACTTCGACATCAAGACCGAACAGGTCGACGGCGCATACGTGATCGCACTGGCAGGCGAGGTCGACCTTTATACGGCGCCGGAGTTCAAGCAGCAGCTCCTCGACGTCATCGGCAAGGGCGGCAAGGAGGTGATCGTCGACTTCACGGATACGACGTTCATCGACTCGACGACGCTCGGCGTGCTCGTCGGAGGCGTGAAGCGGCTGCGGACGAACGACGGCCAGCTCTCGCTCGTCTGCAGCGACCGAAACATCACGAAGATCTTCGAGATCACCGGCCTCGACCGCGTCTTCACGATCTACCCGACACGCGGCGAGGCGGTCGCGAAGGTCGGAACCTCGAGCCAACCGCCTGCGTAGCCATTGCGGTCGCTCGCGGCGCCACTGATTCTCATAGGGGTCGTGGCGCTGCTGTCGTCAGGCTGCGGCAGCGTCGGCCAGACCGGCCTCGCCAACGGCAGCGGCTCCGACGTCGGGCACGGCAAGCAGCTGTTCGTCAGCAAGTGCGGGAGCTGCCACAAGCTCGCGGACGCGGGCACGAGCGGGACGATCGGTCCCGATCTCGACGGCGCGCTCGCCGGCCCTCGCGCCCAGCACTTCCGTGAGAGCACGATCAGGCAGGTCGTCTACGACCAGATCTATCACGCCGCACCGGGGGGGCAAATGCCGGCCAAGATCGTGACCGGAGCCGACGCTAACGACGTCGCGGCCTACGTCGCGTCCGTCGCCGCGACGGGCTCGGCGAGCAAGGGGGCGCCGCCGACGCTGAGCGCGGCTCCACCGTCGGGCGGCGGAGGCGGCGCTGCGGCGGCGGGCTCGAAGCTCTTCGAAAGCCTCGGCTGCTCGGGCTGCCACTCACTCACCGGCGCGACCCTCGTGGGGCCGACCTTCAAGGGCCTCTACGGCTCCAAGGTCCAGCTCTCGACGGGGCAGACCGTCACGGCCGACGATGCCTACCTGCTCGAGTCGATCATGGACCCGGACGCGAAGATCGTGAAGGGCTTCCCGAAGGGCGTCATGAGCGCGACGATCCGCCCCGGCTCGGTGCCGGAGGCGAAGGCGAAGCAGCTCGTCGCGTTCATCAAGACAAAGCGATGAAGTCCGGCTCGCGCTTTCGCGCGAGCCATGACGACTTCATCGCTGACGCCTTTGACCCGAGGCGCACCTTGTCGCCGGGCAAAGCCCGCCGCTCCGCGATCTATCTACTTCAGCGCTCGATCTCTTCGCCCTCGCGCTCCAAGTCGACGACCACGTGTGTGATCGGGACGGCGAAGCGCTCGCGCGCGCCGGCGACGACGCCGCGCTCGAGCCAGTTCGACCGCCCTTCGGGGTGCGTCGAGATGATGACCTCGTCTGCGCCAAAGGTACGCAGGGCGTCCTCGATTGCCTGCAGCGGCTCGCCGTCGCCGATCTCGCCGCGAGCATCGATGTCGGCTTCGCGCAGGCGCGCCAGGCTGCGATCGAGCCGGTCCTGCGCGGCCACCCGGGCCTGGTCCTCGTCGGACACCCAGTGCTTGAGGGGCGAGTTCAGCGCCGGCGTCACCACGAGCACCTGGGCGCGGTAGCCCCAGCTCCGTTCGCGGATCGTGTTGCGGAGCGTCTCACCACCGACGGTCTCGTTCGCGATGACGAGAATGCGCCGCTCGTCTTCGTCGCCGCGATGCCGCGGTGCGACAACCCGCCTTCCACGCTCGCCGCTGCGGAAGTAGAAGAAGACGACGAGCGCGCTCAGGACGATGAAGACGGCGAGCCCGAGCCAGCGGTTGATCAGGGCGCCGGCCACGATCAACCCGAAGTAACCGATCGTCAGCCAGACGAAGCGGTACGCCTCGGCCTCGCTGCGGAACGGGTTGAGCGGCACCCCCCGGGACCTCCCTTTAGAGGATGTAGACCGTCGTGAACACGATGATCCACATCACGTCCACGAAGTGCCAGTAGATCCCGCCGATCTCGACGCCGTGGTGGGCATCCGGCGAGAAATGCCCGCGGAAGGCGCGCGCCGTCATCGCCGCCAGGATCGTCAGCCCGACGAAAACGTGCGCGCCGTGCAGGCCGGTCAGACAGAAGAAGATAGTCCCGAAGGCCTGGTCGTGGGGCGTGAACCCGATCCGCGCGTACTCGAGCAACTGCGTGAGCAGGAACGTCACGCCCATCAGGAAGGTGAGGGTCAGTCCCGCCTGCATGCCCGCTCGGTTGCCGCGCTTGATCGACTGAAGCGCCCAGTGCATCGTGAAGCTCGATGTCACGAGGATGCAGGTGTTCACAAAGGCGACGAAGACCGGCAGGTGGAACGGCTTCGGCGGCCACGGCTCGTGATTCACGACCCTGACGAAGAAGTAGGCGGTGAAGAACGAGCCGAACAGCATCACCTCGGAGGCAATGAACAGGAACATTCCGAGCGTGCGCGAATCCACACGCGAGCTCTGATGGGCCGCAGGCGGGTGCGCGGCGTGGGCGGGGGATTCGGCGTGCGAACTCATGAGACGGAGGCCGTTTCTTCCTCGAGCACGACGTGCTCGACGGGCAGATCAGTTGCCTTGTGCAGGCGCTGAATCAGGTCGCGGCGCAGCCACGGCGACTTGGACGGCGCGAACGTCGAGACGATGATCTCGTCGACCCGTTCGTCCTCGACCGCATGCATGGCGGCGGTGAAGGGGTCGGGGTGGGCGACTTGGCCGTGCACATCGATCCCCTCCGCCCGCAGGATCGTCAGCGCGCGGCGCAGTCGGCGCTCGGCCTCCGGGTGATGAGCCTGCGTCGGGTCGCTCTGCGGCGAGATGATCAGGAAGCTCGCGGGCCCCCGCTGCGCACGCTCGCGGATCCTCGCGAGCAGCGGCGCGCCGATCACCGTCTCGTTGGCGACCACGAGCACGTTCTTGGGGCCGCCCTCGGCCTCCATGTCGACGACCACGTGCTCGACGGGGATCGAGCCTGCCGCGTCGCGGATCTGGTCGACGACGTGCTTCCGCAGCCAGCCGGACTTCTCCTCGGGATGGGTCGAGACGACGATCTTGTCGGGCTTCGGATCGAGCTGGGCGAGCGCGTCCTTGACGGTGTCGACCGGCGACGTGTCGACGACCAGCCCGTGCGCAGGGATGCCGTCCTCACGCAGCGCCGCGAGCGTCCGCTCGAGACGGCGCCCGGCCGCGGCCCGTCGCGTGTCCTCGTAGACGACGTAACCGCCGGAGGGGGCGTTCACGGGCGCGAGCACCGTGACGAGGTCGACGCCGTCTTTCGTCTCCCCGAGCACCGCGTCCAGCAACTGCTTGCTCGCCACCGTCTCGTTTGCGATCACGAGGACGTGGCTCATGTCCGCACCTCCTCCTGCTCGACGACGCGGTCGCCGTTGAAGACCGCGTGCCGTGCACCGGGGACGCCGTACTCGTACGGGCCGCCGACGACCTGCGGGACCTCGTCGAAGTTGAAAACGGGCGGCGGCGAGGAGACCTGCCACTCGATCGTCAGCGCCCGCCACGGGTTCGCGGGTGCGGGCTCTCCGCGCGCCCACGAGACGATCATGTTGTAGAGGAAGACGAGCGTCGACGCCCCGAGGAAGAACGACGCGATCGAGATGAAGAAGTTGAGGTCGGCGAAGCGCGGCGCGTAGTCGGAGACGCGGCGCGGCATCCCCTGGATCCCGAGGTAGTGCATCGGGAAGAACGTCGCGTTGAAGCCGACGAACGTCAGCCAGAAGTGGAGCTTCCCGAGCTTCTCGTTGTACATCCGGCCGGTCATCTTCGGGAACCAGTAGTAGATGCCCGCGAAGATCGTGAAGAGCGATCCGCCGAAGAGCACGTAATGGATGTGGGCGACCACGAAGTACGTGTCCGAGACGTGGATGTCGATCGGCACCGCGGCGAGATAGATCCCGGAGAGGCCGCCAATCACGAACATCGAGACGAAGCCGAGCGCGAACAGCATCGGCGTCGTGAACCTGATCCGGCCCTCCCAGATCGTCGCCAGCCAGGAGAACACCTTGATGCCCGTCGGGACGGCGATGATCATCGAGGTGACCATCA
>JBKOUJ010000097.1:0-22026 GCA_046723355.1 Actinomycetota bacterium
GCGGCGAACCGGGGCGTCCGCGACGACCCAGCTTTCCGGGTCGCCGTTCTCGAAGCTGACGTCAGCCGATCCGCTCGTGAACTCGTTCGCCATCCAGTTCGGGTGCGCCGCGTCGAAGACCGCGTTGCCACCGTCGCCGTAGATGACCTGCGTAAACGTGTTCCGATCGGAGCATCCGTTCACGTTCGACCAAGTGCCGTTGTCCTGAGTGCCGCCGAGGACGCGGCACGAATTGAACGGATCGATCGCAGCATTGATCAACTGGATCGTGCTGCTCAGCTTCTTGTCGATGTGCGCCAGCTCGACCGGCACACGCGAGAGCAACCGCTTGCAGCCGACGTTGTCCGAGCCGGTCACCGGACCGCCCGTGACGCCGTCACGGCCGACCTCGTCGCACTGGGACGAGATGTCCGCGAACGTACCGCTCGTGCGGATGATCCCGCCGTCCGAGCCCTCGAAGATCTGGGTCGGATTCCCGGGATTGATGACGATCGCGTGCTGGTCCGGGTGGATGCTGTTCGATGCCCTGCGGCAGAACGTGATCCCGTAGGGCGCGTAGGCACACCACGGTGCCACGGTGTCCTGGTCGTCCGTCGTCAGATCCGTGAACGTTCGCATGCCGCTCGCCGAATCAGGGTCGCCCGCGGTGTTCGAGTAGAGAACCGCGCGACCGTTCGACATGCCCGCGCCTTGGCCGGCGGCATTGTGCCCGAAGCCGCAGCCGACGCCCTTCGTGTCGCACGGCTGCTCGTCGTACTGCATCGCACCGATCACGTAGACCGTGTCGGGCATCCCGGTCGGCGTGTAGACCTCTTCGTCGTACCAGCACTGCGCCCAGCAGAAGTCCTGCGTGGGGAAGTACGGGTTCGCCGTGTCACGCGAGGTCAGGCACTGCCAGCCCGTGTTGAACGACGCCGGGAAGGCGTGTGTCGCGGGATCCGGCGGGACGCACGCAGCTCCCGTCGGAGTCACGGACCCCTGCGACGCGAGCAACGCCGCCGCTGTCAGGTTGTTGGCGTTGTCCGTCCGCCAGAAGTTGGCCGCGAACACGTCGGTCGGCCCGCCGCCGGCCGCCGTGCCGTCGGTCAGGTAGATCCGCGTCTTGTTGCTCTTGACAGTGAGCGCGACCATCGAGCGGTCGATCCCCGCGCCGAGGTTGATGCCCTGGTTGAACTGCGGTGCGAACACCTGCTGGAAGGCGGTCTGCCCCGCGCCCGCGTCCCGCCGCCAGACGCCGGCGTCGAAGCCCGCCACGTAGACGACAGCCGGATTCAGCGGGTCGAGACCGACGTCGGTGATCCCGAACGAGATCGTGCCGCCGCCGTCCGGCTTCGCGCCGTTCCAGACTTCGGTGAACGTCGCTCCGCCGTTGGTCGACTCGTAGAGCCCGGGCTCGTTCGCGCCCGGCTCGAACCGCTGCGTCTCGCCGGCCGCGCCGATCACGTGGTTGAGGCCACGCACACCGAGCGCCGAGCCGACGAAGATGTGGCTCGGGTTGCTCGGATCGATCACGATCGAGTTGATCCCGCGGCCGAGGAAGGCGTCGTTACCCGGAACCGCGCACGAGTACGTCGCGTTGTTGACGCACGCATCCGCGAGCTTCGTCCAGTGGCTACCGCCGTCGGTCGACTTGTAGATGCCGACGCCCGCCTCACAACCGGACGAGCAGCGGTTTGCCTCGCCCGTACCGAGATAGAGCGTGTCGCCGTGCTTCTTGCCGCCCGGAACAAGCGTCAGCGTCCCGACCGAGTTCTGGTCGAGCTCCTTTGGGGCGACCTGCTGCCACTCCGGATTCGGAGCGAGCGCGTTGTCGGTCCGCCAGACGCCGCCGCCCGCGGCGCCGGTCCAGAGCCTGCAGTGGCTCGCCGTGCAGTCCGGATCGGCGACGAGCGCCGTGATCCGGCTGGCCGTGTTGTTCGTCGCTCCCGAGAACGAGATGACGCCAGGCTCGGTCGCGTTCTGCTTCGGGCCGTAGAATCGCCAATTGTGCCCAGCACCCTTGGGGTCGCCGTGCCTGGCATCGCTGCCGGCGATCGCGTTGAAGGTGTCCTCCGCCCGCTGGGCGATCGCAGGCGGGATCACGTTGGCCGGATAGGTGCGCTCCGCTGCCTGGTAGGCGTCGAAGCTGACCGGGCCGAGGCCCGAATTGCTTGTGGCCGCATCCGGATCGCCGCCGCTCGCACCTTTCGCGAGCGGCGCCGCCTTCCCGTTTGCGGTGCCTCCTGAGCCGCCCGCGAACGCGAGCAGCAGGGCGATCAACAAAGCCGCCGGAATAGCGACGGCGCCGATGACCACCCGATGCTTTGGTCTCAGCACTTGCCCCCTCCCTCCCTGGACGATTTCGGTTAGGCGTGCCGCCTTGTCGGCAGCAGTGCGCGCGGGGGACGGACGCAGGCTTTGGTCGAGCCGATGGACCAGCTCCGCATTCAGGCTGCGACCCGAGCGATCAGCCGCGGCCGCGAGCCGCCTCCGCAGCTCCTCCGGCATCCGCAGGAGGAAGCGGTATGTCTCCCCTGGCAAAGCCGCGGGACTATACGACGGGATCGCCGCAATATCAAGCGTGATATCGCGTTTTCTCTTGTAAGCGCGGAGGCTAGTGTGCTACTGCGGCGCCTGCGTCGACCAGACCGGCCCCGTATGCGTCCGCGAACGGGATCGGCGCGGACGCGTCGAGATGGCAGTAGCCGGTGGAACAGGACCGCCCATCGTAGGTGGGGCTCGTGTCGTCCGGATCGTCCGGACCGGTCCAGTTGCTCATGCCGTGCCCGGCGTTGGAGGTCAACCGCGAGATGAGTCCGTTCGGGTTGTCTCGAAGCCCCGGCTTCGCGGAAAGGACGAGCGCCGCGACGCCGAGGGCGTTCGGGGCCGCCATGGAGGTGCCCTGCAGCCAGCCGAAGCCTGCCCCCTCGGATTTGAAGCAGGCGAAGTTGAACAGGGAGGACTGGAGAGGGTCGCGGCAGACAAGGCCGTTCTCGGCGAGCGCGCCGAGGGAGCCCCAGCCGCCGTAGAGGACGTTGCCGTCGCCGCCGTCCCAGCCGGGCAGGTTGAACCTGCGCGCTCCGCCGGGAGCCGCGAGGTCGACGCGGGGGCCGTAGCTGGAGTAGTAAGCGAGCTGGTCGCGCGCGCCGACGTGCATGCCGAAGCCGAACGGATCGTCGGCCGGCGCTGCGTCGTTGCCGTTGTTCGTCGCCGAGACCATCACGACGCCCGGGACACCGCCGGGGGCCTCGAGTAACCCGCGCAGGTCGGTGACCGAGGTCGCACCAGGGGACGACGTGGCGATCCCGTCCGGGCCGGTCGAGACGCGGCCGGCGCCGCTCAGCGCGCGCCCGGCGAGGTTGATCGCGACGCGGTCGACGCGAACGTGCTCGTTCCCCGCAGCTGCGAAGATCGTCACGCCGCGCGCCCGGCAGTACTGCACAGCGTCGCTGAAGAGGAGGTACGTCTGTGCGTCGGTCGGATCGCCCGGGTCGAGGTAGCCGGTGACCGACATGTTCACGAGGTCGGCGCCGTCCGAGCACGCGGCCAGCAGGCCGGCGAGGATCCAGTCCGGCATCGCGCCGAACCCGGATGCGAGCACCTTGTAGCTCGAGACCTGCACTTTCGGCGCGATGCCGTTCGAGCCAAAACCGTTGAGGTCGCCCGCGATCCGGCTCGCAACCCAGGTGCCGTGCCCGTCCTGGTCGTCCGTGCCGCAGTCGGTCAGGCCGGCTCCCTGGAGCGCCTTCTCGCCGTACACGCTCTTCAGCGCCTTGCAGGGGACGAAGGTCAGGTTCTTGTCTGCCACGTTGTCCTTGAGCTCCCGGTGCGAATCCTGGATGCCGGTGTCGAGGACGGCGACTCGGACGCTCTTGTCGCCGAGCGTTGTCGCCCACGCGGCAGGAACGTCCATCCGCGCGTCGTCCCACTGGAGGATCCCCTGCGGGTTCGTCATGCCGAGGAAGGAGGAAACGTCGTGCCACGGATCGGGGAAGCCGCCGCGGCTTTCGCCGAAGAGCGGCGCGTCGACCAGGCTCCCGCCGCCCTTGCCGTCGTTCAGAGCCGGTCCGTCGAACATCGACTCTGCGAAGAACGAGGCCACGCGCGAGTCGGCACCGAGCTTCGCCCGAAAATCCGGCGCGCTCGAGGCAACCGCCATTGCGCCGAGCGGACTCAAGTCGGTCACGACCTGGCCGCCCGCGGCTGCGACGGCCGCCTGCATCTGCTCCGGCGTCGTGCCGGGCGCGAAGCGGACGATCGTGACCCCGAACGGGTTCGATCCCGGGCGCGCGTAACCAGGAGCGACGGCGAGGAACGCCGCAGCGCAGAGCAACAGAAGGACGAGCCCCTTCACCGCACTCCGGATTTCGGCAGCGGCTCACGGCTCTCTTAGGGCCCGATCACTCGATCGGGGGAGAAGAAAGGGCCGCCTGGAGGAGTCGTCTCGGCCGGAACCCTCGCTGGTTGATCAGGGCTGGGGACAGAGGCCGGGCGAGCGCCTGTAGTCGGCGCGGCTGCCGCGATTTCCAACGGCGGAGATCGAGAGCCCGGCGCAGGCGCTTGGATCCAGGCTCTCGAAACGGACGGTGAAACCGCCCCTGGAGCTCGCCACGACCTGCTTCCGATCCCAGCCGGTAGCCCGGGCGGTGACGGTGACTCGCTCCCGGGACTTGAAACCCATCCCGCGCACGACGAGCGGGCGGATTGCGGCGACGGTAATCTCGGCCCGTCTAGTCGTCGTCGAGCCTCCGCCGCCCTCAGCGCTCGCGCAACCAGTAGCAGTGACGGCTGCCGCGAGCAGCAGCACCGCCGGCGCAGTGCGGTTCATGCCGGGAGTATGCCCGCCCTTCCTTCCTACAAGCAGCGCCCCGAACACAAATATCGTGTGCTATAAGAACGCGCTCGCCGCGTCCTCGAGAGGAGTTGCAGGGCCGGCGAGGGGGTTGAAAGTCAATCAAGCAAAAGGGGGGAGTTCCTTGCCTTATCGCTTGCTCAAGTGGCTGGTCGCGGGCGCCTCGCTTGCGTTGCTGGCCGCTTTCGCCGCCGGGGCGCCTTCGCCGGCTCCGCTCCGGCCAAGCCGGACGTCTCGGCGGACTTCGGATCAGTAGGCGGCGTCGATCCGCAGTTCCTCGCGGACGCACGAACGATTCCGCACTGGACGTTCCGTTACACGGATCCAACGAACGGCGTGAGCTACCCGATCACGATGGTCGGCACGGATCCGCGGACGACGAACACGGATACGGCGGTGCACACAGTGATCGTCCCGCTGAAGTTCAACTTCGTCGCGGGCAACCAGGACACGTCGATCCTGAACGACCTCGGCTACGCGGGCTTCCGCGCACCGCCGCTCACGCACACATTCGATGCCTCGGCCGCGTGGCGAATGTGCTGGCCTCGCCGATCTTCCAGAACGCCGTGCATCCCGCGGCGATGGGCGGAGACAACGCTCAGGTGGGTGACGCCTTCTTCCGTGCCCAGTTCAACAAGATCGGGACGAACTACCACGTCCGGCTCGTGAACGACGGCGTCGCTCCGACCCAGACGATCGACGTCCCGGCTAACAAGGGCCTGGCGTATCAGCGTCCTGTCGGCGCCTGGCGGACCGCCCACGGGCTACCGACCGACACCATCGCGGGTGTCGTCGACTCGGGTTGGTTCTCCGCGCGGCTTCAGCAACTGATGGGCGCGCTGCAGATCGATGCCCGCACGGTGCCAATCTTCCTGACCGACAACGTGATGCTCTACAGCGGCAGCTACCTCGGCTGCTGCACGATCGGCTATCACGGCGCCGGCATGCCGGTCGGCCGCGGTGCAGGGTCCGCGAACGGCAACGGCAACCAGCCGGTGCAGACGTTCATCTTCAGCGCCTGGACGACTCCGGGCACGTACTCCGGGTTCCTGGCCGATTACCTAAACCCGACGCGCACGGCTGCCTCGCCCACGCGCGGGCTCGCGGACATTCACGCGCTCTCGCACGAGGTGTCCGAGTGGCTCGACGATCCGTACGTCAACAACCGCGTCAAGCCCTGGGAGGCAACAACCGCGCCGCAGTACGGTTGCACGTCGTTCCTCGAGACCGGTGATCCGGTGATCGGCGCTTGGTACCCGCTCAGTGGGAACAACGCCGGAGCTACCGACACCTACAACTACTACGGCCAGTACCACCCCGAGGAGGAAGTCAACGCCCAGTGGTTCGGCCGTGGCGGAGTCGAGGCTGCAGGCCTCCACTCGTACAACAACAACCTCACCTTCATGGGCCCGCTGACGATCGCACTCGGCGGGCCGTGGGCGGACTTCGCGCACTACGCGAACGACTGCTCCTAGCCCTAGAGGTAACGAGAAGGGCCGCCTCCGGGCGGCCCTTCGCTATTCGTGCGGCTTCGCCATCGCCCGGTAGTCGAGCGCCTTGTCGAGGATCTCCTCGTCGACGCCGGCGTCCCGGGCGACCTCGCGGAGCGGGCGGCCCGACGCCGCCGCTTCCTTCACGATCTCCGTGGCCTTGTCGTAGCCGATGTAGGGATTGAGCGCGGTCGCCGCCGACAGAGTCAGCTCCGCGAAGTGCTCGGCGTTCTCGCGGTTCGCCTCGATGCCCTGCACACATTTCTCGTCGAGGAGGCGCGAGGCCGCTGCAAGCAACTCGATCGAATCGAGCAGGTTCCTGGCGAGGAGCGGCACGAACACGTTCAGCTCGAAATGGCCCTGCATGCCGCCGACCGTGATCGCGGCGTCGTTGCCGATCACCTGCGCCGCCACTTGCGTGACAACCTCGGGAATGACTGGGTTCACCTTCCCGGGCATGATCGAGCTGCCCTTCTGCAGCTCGGGCAGGCGGATCTCGGCGAGCCCGGCGCGCGGGCCGGAGCCCATGAGGCGCAGGTCGTTGGCGATCTTCGTCAGCGAGACGGCTACGGTCTTCAGCGCGCCCGAGACCTCGACCAGCGCGTCTCGCGCGGCCTGCGACTCGAAGGGGTCGGCGGGCGGCAGTACCTGGAGCCCCGTCTCCTTCGAGAGGTTGGCGCGCACGCGCGCGGCGAACTCGGGATGCGTGTTCAGCCCCGTGCCGATCGCCGTGCCACCGAGGGGGATCTGCCCCAGGTGAGCGAGCGTCGCGCCGACGCGATCGTAGCCCTGGCGGACCTGCGCCGCGTAGCCGCCGAACTCCTGGCCCAGCGTCACCGGCACCGCGTCCATGAGGTGGGTGCGCCCGGACTTGACGATGTCGTCGAACTCCGCGGCCTTGCCCTGGAGCGAGTCGGCGAGCCCCTGCAGCGCAGGTAGCAGGTCGTTGACGATCTCGTCGAGGGCGGCTAGGTGGACGGCCGAGGGGAAGACGTCGTTCGAGGACTGGCCCATGTTGACGTCGTCGTTCGCGTGGACGTCATCGCCGGCGAGCGTCGCGATCACCTCGTTTGCGTTCATGTTCGAAGACGTCCCCGAACCGGTCTGGAAGACGTCGATCGGGAACTGGTCGTCGAGCTCGCCGGCGGCGACACGATCCGCAGCGGCCGCGATCCGTTCGGCCTTCTCGGGGTCGAGCAGCCCGAGCTCGGTGTTCACGCGTGCTGCCGCCGCTTTGATCCGGCCGAGCCAGCGCGCGACGGGCACCGGGATCGGCTCACCCGACACCGGAAAGTTCTCTACGGCCTTGCGCGTCTCGCCTCCCCAGAGCTCGTCTCGCGCTTCCATCTTGGCCACGCTGTCGAGTCTAGGAAAAAAAGGAGGCCCGCCGAGCGGCGGGCCTCCTTGTGCGATCGAGGCGTCGGCTCAGCCGCCGGGCTGGACGACGTCGTTCGCTCTGAGCGTGTACCGCGCGTACTGGTTGATCGACTCCGTGGGCTCGTCGTACATGACGAGGGCCGCGACGACGTCGATCTTCGAATCGCTCGTCATCAGCTTGTCGAGCGCACCCACCTTCAGCTCGCCCCTGAAGTTCGACGTCAGCGGCATCGAGCCGACGAACGCCTTCTTGCCATCGGACGAGTAGCCGACGATCTGGACGGTGTAGCCGTTCACCGGGATCGGCTTGATCTGAGTGAACGTCTGCCAGCCGGCCAGCGACGAGCCCTCCGAGATCACCGTGCTGTTGATCTTGATGTTGTCCACCCAGACGCCGTCGCCGCGGGTGTTCGCGTCCGTGATGTAGCGGAACGCGAGCAGGACCGTTTGCCCGGCGTACGGGGTGAGGTCGAACGACTCGGTCTTCCAGCCGCCGCTCTCGCCGTTGAGGCCGGGGCAGTTGTTCTTCAGCGCCGGCTCGGCCCCCGGATCGAGGGCGCAGGTCGTGTCGGCGTTGGCGAGGCTGTGGTATGTCGCCCCGCCGTCGGTCGAGACCTGGATGAAGAATGAGTCGAACGTGGGCTCGGTGCTGTACAGCGTGTCGAACGTGAGCGTCGGGCCCCCGGCAGGAACCGAGACCGAATGCACGATCGCTGCGTCCTTGTTGTCCGCGTCGGGAGCGGCCAGCGCCGCATCACCGGCGTGGTCAGGCGCGCTCATCGTCACCGTCCACTCGACAGGCAGGGGCTCGAGTGTCCTCGCCCCGACGAACGAGAGCGACTTGAGGGACTTGGCCGACAGGTAGTGGCCCGCACCATCCCGAAGCCGCACGTAGTCCGACCCGTTCGGCGGCGCCCCGGGCGTCGAGTACGCGTCCGGGTTATCCCAGTTGATCCCCGCGTCGAGCGCGTCGATCTGGTAGCGCGCCGCCTTCGACGCGCCGACATCGTCGTCGCCGACCGCCTTGCCGTCGATTCGCAGGTTGGCTCCTCGATCGATGACTCCGTCGAGCGCCATCGCAGCAGCCCAGCGGTGGATCACCTCAGCCGCGCTCGCACGGTTCCCCAAGGTGTCCTGGAGCCCCGGCAAACCGGAGATCGGATTGCGGTGCAGCTGAGTCATGAACGTCCGCCCGTACTGGCTCGACAGATACTCCATGAAGGAGAAGGCCGCCCCGTAGTCGCAGAGGATCTCTCCGTCTCCTTGATCGCCCCAAAGCGTTAAGGAGTTTTCGGGCCCGCCTCCTCGCGGGTTCGGATTGGCGTCGGTCTGGAACACCAGGTTGCCCATGAAGCACTGCAGGTGGCTGTCGAACCCGATCTGCGAGACCGGGCGCGTAGCGAAGTCGTAGCCCGTCACGTCGATCGCGAAGTCGGACAGGCCTTCGTTGATGAAGTTGACCTCGGTCGGATCCTGGTAGTACTGGAGCAGGTGCTGGTACTCGTGCGCGAACACGCCTTCGTACAGGAAGGGCCGTGCCGGAGCGCTCGTGCACAGGTTGCCTGGGACGGGCTCGTGCGGCGGGTTCGCACCCGTGCGATGGAGCCAGTCGAAGGCGTCGATCGTCATGACGTTGCGATCGAACAGCTCGTTCAGGCCGGACGAGAAGAAGCCAGCGATGTACGAGTTGCCCTGCGTGTTGTTGAAGTCGCGCAGGTTCGAGTCGCGAACGTTGTCGATCAGGACGACGGTCTTCTCACCGGCCCCTGACGAGTCCGACGGCACGCCGTTCAGCGGCGCAAGCGGCGTCTGGTTGGTTCCGTCCCGGTCGGGGGCGACGCTGAACTCGACCGACTCCTTCGGGAGGATGTTGTTGTCGAACTGATCCATCAGGTAGTTCACTTGAGCGCCGGTGATCGTCGTCCGCGCGCCGTTCCGGCAGTCGCCGGACTGGAAGTCGGTGCCGACGGTCGTGATGCCGTTGAAGGGCCGCGCGACCGGAGTGGCGACCCAGACCTCGGTATGGGCGCTGACACCCTGAAGCGTGTACTGCTTGCGGTAGAACCCGGCGCTGTCGTCGAGAGCAACCCACGTCCGCGTCGTCCCGACCGAGGGCGACACGCCGAACTTCTGGATCCTGCTGCTCCTGCGAAGCTGCTTGCGCGCCTTCTGCGGCTTGGCTCGGCGCGCCTTTGCCTGTTGGACGAGTGTCTTGAGCGCGACGGTTTTGTGGGCGCCGACCTGCACGGGTACGCGCGAGTTGACCCCGAGGAACCGGCTCGCGTCGACGATGCCGCCGTGCGACCTGCCCTGGAGCTGGAGAAGCCCAAGGCGCTTCGCAGAAGCGGCCTGCGATTCACCGGCCGCTCCGGCCCCGCCGGCGGCGAAAACGACCCCCGCGAGAATGATGAGTGCGACGGCCGGCAACGCCGTTCGTCGCCGGAAGCGCGGAGCGCCCCCTCCTCTGAGACTCATGCCCTCTCCTTTCGATGCATGTGGAGAAGCGACGACGTGCAGCGCAAAGGCTTCGTTAAGCGCGTTATCCCCTCCTATCGCCTGCGCAGCTGCCCACCCCTCTCCCGGACAGAAAGATGATCCGAGATTGTGTTTTCGATGTCAAGCGGAGGGAAGGCGCGTCTATCAGGAAGCGGCGTACAGCCGCCGGCGCTCCGGCGGTCGCTCGCGCAGCATCCGGCGCAGCTTCTCGGTGAGATCCGCCACCGAGGCCCAGCCGACGTAGTCGCAGCGCCGGCACTCGCCGGCTTGCATGTGCTCGCCGTGCCGCGCTGTGATCTGCCTGACGTCGCCGCAGCGGAGACACTCGATCATGAGCGTGTCCATGGCGGCTTGAATCGGCGGTTCCGGCCGGCGAGGCCTCCCTCGAACGAGGGATCGGCCCGGCGCGCGCGAACGTTTCGCGCGTGCGCGCGCGTGAGCTTGGAATCGCGATCGGCGAGGCCAAGCCCGGGCCGAACAACGCGATCACGGACGTCGCGGGGGCTAGCGTCGGCCACACGACGTTGATCGAGGGCGACAGCGTCCGCACCGGCGTCACCGTTCTGTTCCCGCACGAAGGCGACCCGGCAGCAGACCCTGTCTTCGCGGCTTCGCACCGGCTGAACGGAAACGGCGAGCTGACCGGGCTCGAGTGGGTGCGGGAATCCGGCCTGCTGACATCCCCGGTCGGGCTGACGAACACGTTCAGCGTCGGGGTCGTCCGCGACGCGCTTGTCGCGGCCGCGCCTCCCGAGCCTGACTGGCACCTCCCGGTCGTCGGCGAGACGTACGACGGATTCCTCAACGACATCCGCGGGATGCACGTGCGCCACGAGCACGTCGACGCGGCGATCGGCGCAGCCGCGACTGGGCCCGTCGCCGAAGGCAGCGTCGGCGGCGGGACCGGGATGATCTGCCACGACTTCAAGGGCGGCATTGGCACCGCCTCGCGCGTCGTCGGCGAGCACGTGGTCGGCGTGCTAGTGCAGGCCAACTATGGCCGGCGGCGCCGTTTTCGCGTGGACGGGCTGCCGGTAGGCGAGGCGATCGGAGAGCGGATCCCGTTACGGGGCCGCGGCGCCGACGGCGGCGGGTCGATCATCGGCATCGTCGGGACCGATGCGCCGCTCCTACCGCATCAGTGCGCAAGGCTCGCCCAACGCGCGGCCCTCGGGGTTGCGCGCGTCGGCGGCGTCGGGGAGCACTCGAGCGGCGACCTTTTCCTCGCCTACGCGACAGGCAACCGCGGCCTCGCCTCGCTAGAGCAGCCGGGTGAGGTTGCGTTGCGCATGCAGTCGTACGCACACGCGAACGCGCTCTTCGACGCGGTCATCGAGGCGACGGAGGAAGCGATTCTGAACGCACTGCTCGGGGCCGAAACGATGACAGGCCGCGACGGCAACACCGTTTACGCGCTCGACCCGGAGGTGCTGGTCGACACCCTGGCGCGGCTTCGGCCGGCCTAATCGGTCGAGTACTTCGGCTGCACTTTCTCGCCGCGGATAGCGGCGATGGCGTTGTTGGCCGCGATCGCGGCCTCGGCCATGCCGATCGTGATCAGCGTGATCTTGCCGGGGTACCCGGCGACGTCCCCCGCCGCGTAGACGCGCGGCAGGTTCGTCTCGCAGGTGGTCGGGTCGATCTTGATCTGACGCTTTCCCTCCAGCTCCAGCCCCCAGTCGGCGATCGCGCCGAGGTGTGAGTGGAAGCCGAGCAGCGTGATCAGCGCATCGCATTCGACTTCCTCGGTGTCTCCGCTCTTGGTGTTCTCCACCGTGACGGCGTTGATGTGGCCGTCGCCGTGGACCGCCCGCACCTCGTAGGGGGTGAGGATCTTGACCCGGCCCTGGCTCTCGAGCTCTCTCGCCTCGTTGACCGACGACTCCAGCGCGCGAAAGTTGTCGCGCCGGTGCACCAGCGCGATCGGATGCTTCGCCGTGTCCTGGAGCCCAAGCGTCCAATCGAGCGCGCTATCGCCGCCGCCCACGATCACGCAGGTGCGATCGCGGAAGACGTCCTTCTGGCGCACGAAGTAGTGGAGACCCTTCCCCTCCCAGTCGTCGATGTCGTCGATCCCAAGCTTGCGGGGCTCGAAGGCCCCGTGCCCGGCGGTGATGATCAGCGCCCGGCTCAGGTGGGGCCCGCCCTTGTCGGTCGTGACCGAGAGCAACTCTTCGCCGTTCTGGCTCAGCCGCTCAAGGCTCTGAACCTCCTCGCCGAGCAGCACCTCGGCGCCGTACTGGAGGCCCTGCTCCGCGCAAAGCTCGACGAGCGCTTGGCCTTGGATCTTCGGGTAGCCGGCGACGTCGTATACGTGCTTCTCGGGATAGACCGCCGCAACCTGCCCGCCGAGCTGCTCGAGGCTCTCGACGATCCGCACCGAAGCGTCGCGATGGCCGGCGTAGTAGGCGGCCGCGAGGCCCGCGGGGCCGGCGCCCAGGATCGTGATGTCGACGACGCCGTCGCTCACGAAGCTGATGCTAGACGCAGTCGCCGGCTTCGAAGTCCGCGTGGCCGCGGCCGGGCTGGCAGCGCTGCGTCCGGACGGCCGATTCGAGCCTCCAGCCGCCCTCGTCGGGGACGAAGCGCAGAACGTCGCGGGTGGCGCGGACCGAGTCGTCGGCAAGGCCGTCCAGGACGACCGTGACGGTGGTTGGACCCCCGCCCTCCGGCGAGGCCTGGGCTTGCGTCGTCGTCAGCGCGACCTGCTGGCGGTCGGCCCGCACGTACTCGAGGGCGAGCTGCGTGGGAGAAGCAGAGCCCGGACGATCCTTCAGGTACTCGTTGAACGACGCCACGACCTGCTTGTCGTTGCCGCCCGTCATCGGCGCGCCGCTCCAGGAAGCGGTCGTCGTCGAGCTCGCGTGCTTGGACGCCGAGCCGCAGCCCGCCACAAGCGCCGCTGAAAGGAAGAGGACTAGTGGCAGCCGGAACCGCAACCAGCAGCGCCTTCCGGCGCCTCTCCCTCCTCGACCTGGAAGGAGTGCCCGCAGCCGCACGATGCGGAGACGTTGGGGTTGTTGATCGCGAAGCCGGCCTGAAGGCCATCGACCCAGTCGATCTCCGTGCCTGCCAGGTACGGCGCGCTGAACGGGTCGACGACGACGTCGATGCCGTTCACGTGGAGCTCGTTGTCGCCCTCGGTCGGCCCGCGGTCGAAGCCGAGCGCGTACTGGAAGCCGGAGCAGCCGCCGCCCTGAACGGCGATCCGCAGGACTGCCGCCTCGCCCTCCGGCTCCTCGGACATCAGCTCGCGAATCTTGGCCGCCGCGCTCTCGGTGAGCGTGACGAGAGTTGGCTGCTCGACCGTTGCCACGGTCGCATCGTAGCAGCGTCCTCTGCGGGCACCAGCCCCTCGAATTCCCGGACTTTGTAACACCTGTCTCCCGCAATTTTCCAGGGGTTTCGGTCCCCCTCGTGCCACCCCGCCGAGACTTGATACGTTCCGGCGCGCCAGGGGCTAGGCGCGGGAGGAAAAGCTTGCTCGACAACTGGCTGCCGTTCCTGATCTACGCGCTCTTCGCGGCCGCGATCCCGACCTCCATGGTCGTCGGGTCGTTCGTGCTCGCGACCCGCCCGAAGCGCAGAACCCGCACTCGCGGGATCCCGTTCGAGTCCGGCGTCTCGACCGGCCCGCTGCGTCGGCAGCGCTTCACGATCAGCTTCTACCTGACGGCGATGCTCTTCATCGTCTTCGACATCGAGATCGTCTTCCTCTATCCGCTCGGCGTCGTCCTCCACCAGCTCGCCTGGTTCGGCTTCGCCGAGTTCGCGTTCTTTCTGCTGATCCTTTTGGTCGCGTACGTGTACGTCTGGCGCAAGGGCGCCCTCGAGTGGCAGTAGAGAAGAAGCAGTCGTCCGCCCTCGCCGCGGTCGGCGTCAAGACGGAGCGCGTCCTCTGGCCCGGGAAGGGACCCACCCATTTCGAGCAGGAGCTCGGCGACATCGAGTCGCGGCTCGGGATGACGACGCTCGAGAAGGCGGTCGCCTGGGCGCAGACGAAGTCGATGTGGCCAGACACGTTCGGGCTGGCCTGCTGCGCGATCGAGATGATGTCGATCGTCTCGTCGCGCTACGACATCGCGCGCTTCGGGATGGAGGCGTTCCGCTCCTCGCCGCGCCAGGCCGACCTGCTGATCATCTCCGGCCGCGTCGCCCAGAAGATGGCGGCGCCGATCAAGCAGATCTACGACCAGATGCTGGAGCCGAAGTGGGTGATCGCGATGGGCGCCTGCGCGAGCTCGGGCGGCATGTTCAACAACTACGCCGTCCTCCAGAGCGTCGACAAGATCCTGCCGGTCGACGTCTACGTGCCCGGCTGCCCGCCGCGGCCCGAGGGCCTGATGGAGGGAATCGTCCGCCTGCACGAGCGCGTCCAGGCGGGCATCCCGTCTGCCTATGAAGTGGGTGGGGTAGCGAAGTAAGTGGCCTTCGAGGGCTTGCCCGGTCTGGTCGAGACGCGCGAGGCGTACGGGGAGACGACCCTCGTCGTCGACACGACGCGGCTCATCGAGGCCTGCACGGCCCTCCGGGACGAGCACGGCTTCGACATGCTCGTCGACATCGCGGCGACCGACTACCTGGGCTGGGGGTCGCCCGGCGTCTCCGGGTACATCGGCACAGCGCAGGGTCGGAACCTGAACCGCCCAATGACGCAGGGCTTCCAGGCTCTTCCGGCGCCGAAGCCGAAGCGGTTCGCGGTCAACTACCAGCTCCGCGCGATCAGGCGGGGCGCCCCGCGCGTGCGCGTCCAGGTCTGGGTCGACGACGGCGGGTCGGTGCCGACGGTCGTGGAGATCTGGCCGGGAGCCGACTGGTTCGAGCGCGAGGTCTGGGACATGATGGGCATAGAGGTCGAGGGCCATCCCCTCCACGAGCGGCTGATCATGGACGAGGACTGGGAGGGCCACCCGCTCCGCAAGGACTACCCGCTCGGCGGCGAGCCGGTGCGGTTCTCGGGTGAAGAGTGATGGCCGTCATACGACCTCCGACGACGAGGGACCCCATTTACGACGGCACCAGGATCCCGTCGCCGGTCCCGACCGTCCTCGAGGTCGATCCGTCGCTCCGTGACAGCGACGACATCCTGACCGTCAACTTCGGCCCGAACCATCCCTCGATGCACGGGGTGCTCAGGTTGGTGCTCGACCTCGACGGCGAGGTCGTCGTCGGCGTCAAGGCCAAGGTCGGCTACGTCCACACCGGCTTCGAGAAGAACATGGAGCAGAAGACGTGGTGGAAGGCGATCACCTACGCGCCGCGGATCGACTACGTCTCCTTCCAGAACAACGAGCTCGTGTTCGTGCTCGCCGTCGAGAAGCTGCTCGGGATCGAGATCCCCCCGAAGGCGACCTGGATGCGGATGCTGCTCTGCGAGCTCAACCGGCTTCATTCGCACCTGGTTTGGCTCGGGACCTCAGCGCTCGAGCTCGGAGCGATCTCGATGTTCTGGTACACGTTCCGCGAGCGCGAGCTGGTCCTCGACCTGTCGGAGCTCGTCGCCGGCTACCGCATGCACACGCGGTACTTCCAGACCGGCGGTCTCGCAGAGGACATCCCGCCGGGCTTCTATCCGGAGTGCCGGAAATTCGTCGAGTGGATGCCGAAGGCGATCGACGACTACGACGCGCTGCTCAGGAAGAACGAGATCTGGGAGGAGCGGACGATCGGGCTCGGGCTGTTGAGCCGCGCGGACGCGATCGCGCTCGGCCAGACCGGCCCAGTGCTCCGCGCGTCAGGCGTCGACTGGGACCTGCGCCGCGACGAGCCGTACCTCTTCTACGACCGCGTGGGCTTCAGCGTGCCGGTCCTCCCGAACGGAGACACCTACGACCGCTACCGCATCCGGATCGAGGAGATGCGGGCGTCGGTCGAGATCATCGAGCAGTGCCTCGACCGGCTCGAGCGCATGGAGGGCGAGCCCTGGACGGCGGACGACCGCAAGGTGGTGCTGCCGCCGCGCGAAGAGCTCCACACCTCGATGGAGTCCCTCATCCACCACTTCAAGATCGTCACCGAGGGGTACCGCGTGCCCGAGGGCGACGTCTACGTCGCAGTCGAGTCGCCGCGCGGCGAGCTCGGCTGCTACGTCGTTTCCGACGGCGGCCCGCGGCCCTGGCGGGTCAAGTTCCGCGCCCCGTCCTTCGCGGCCCTCGAGGCGACCGCAACCGTCGTTCAGCACGGTTACGTCGCGGACTTGATCGCGATCGTGGGCTCGCTGGACACCGTCATGGGCGAGGTTGATCGATGAAAACGCTGGCGCGTTTTCATCGCGAAGTCGCCGAGATCGCCGCGCAATATCCCGAATCGCGTTCGGCTGTGATGCCCGCGCTGCGATTGGCCCAGGAGCACTACGGAGGTTGGCTGCCACCTGAGGCCTTTCGGGACGTTGCGGACGCGCTCGACCTGACGCCCGCGTACGTGAAGGGCGTCGCGACCTTCTACGACATGTTCCACATGGAGCCTGTCGGGCGGCGGCTCGTCGAGGTCTGCACCAACATCTGCTGCGGCCTGCGCGGCGCGCAGGACGTGCTGCGGGCGTTCGAGCGCGAGCTCGGGATCGAGCCCGGCGAGACGACCGACGACGGGGAGTTCACGCTGCGGGCGGTCGAGTGCATCGGCGGCTGCGGCTGGCCGACCGTCGTCGCGATCGACAACGTGCACCGGCTGAACGTGTCCGCCGAGGACGTGCCGACGATCGTGGAGGAGCTCCGTGGCGACTGAGGTCATCGTCCTCGCCGGCGCCGACGGGCGCGACCTGACCCAGCTCGACGAGTACCGTGCGGTCGGCGGCTACGCGCAGCTCGAGCGCGCGCGCGGAATGGCGCCCGCCGCCGTGATCGACGAGCTGAACGGCGCGAACCTGCGCGGCCGCGGCGGCGCGTTCTTCGCGACCGGCCGGAAGATGCAGTTCATCCCGTCGAAGGAGCAGAACCCGAAGCCGCACTACGTCTGCGTCAACGCCGACGAGTCCGAGCCGGGGACCTTCAAGGACCGCGAGATCATGAACCGCGTCCCGCACCGGCTGATCGAGGGCTCCCTGATCGCCGCCCACGCGGTCGACTCGCAGCACGTCTTTATCTACATCCGCGGCGAGTACCTCGACCCATTCGAGTCGCTGCGTGCGGCACTCGAGCAGGTGCGCGAGGCGGATCTCCTAGGCGGCGTCACGATCGTCCTTCACCGCGGCGCCGGCGCGTACATCTGCGGCGAGGAGTCCGGTCTCCTCGAATCGCTCGAGGGCAAGCGCGGCCAGGCGCGATCGAGGCCGCCGTTCCCGGCGATCTCCGGCCTGTACGCCTCGCCGACACTGATCAACAACGTCGAGACGATCGCGACGATCCCGAAGGTCCTCGAGCTGGGCGGGGCCGAGTACGCGAAGGTCGGCGCGCCGCCGGACTCGACCGGCACGCGGCTCTTCTGCGTCTCCGGCAACGTCGTCCGGGGCGGCAACTACGAGCTGCCGATGGGGATCTCGATGCGCGAGGTGATCTACGACCTCGCGGGCGGGATCCCGGACGGGCGCGCGTTGAAGGCGGTGATCCCGGGAGGCTCGTCGATGCCGATCCTGACTGCCGACCAGATCGACGTTCCGCTCGAGCATGATGCGCTGCGGGCGCTGGACACCTTCCTCGGCGCGGCAGCCGTGATCGTGGTCGACGAGCGCGCCTGCATGGTGCAGCTCGGGCTGCGGGTCGCGCAGTTCTACATGCACGAGTCCTGCGGCAAGTGCACGCCGTGCCGCGAGGGGACGCGGTGGATGGTGCAGCTGCTCGAGGCAATCGAGGCCGGCGACGCGACGCATTCGCAGCTCGACCTACTGCTCGACGTCTGCGACCGGATCCTCGGCAAGTGCCTCTGCCCGCTCGGCGATGCGGCGGCGATGCCGGTGGCTTCGTACGTGGTCAAGTTCCGCGACGAGTTCCGCGCGCACATCGACCAGGGCGGCTGCCCGTTCGGCGGCGAGTCCTCGCTCGAGGGCTTGTTCGCGCCGGTCGACCAGCACGCCCACCACCCCGTCGTCGACGAGGGAGTGCCGGCGTGACCGTCTGTTCGGGGCGTGTCCGGGGTCAGACCCCGGCCGTGGCCGTTCGGGCCAAGGAGCCGCTGCTGCGTCGGCTTTCGCGCGACGAGGCGACGCCAGGCCATGTCGGTTCGAGCCTCGTTTGGGGTCAGACCCCGGCCGTGGCCCGGAGGAACACGTGAGCACGCCCGAGCTCGTCACCGTCACGATCGACGAGCGGCAGGTGCAGGTCCCGAAGGGCACCGGCATCGTCGAGACCGCCGCGGCGGCGGGGATCGAGATCCCCGTCTTCTGCTACGAGCCACGACTCGGCGCCGCGATCGGCGCGTGCCGGATGTGCCTCGTCGAGGTCGAGGGAATGCCGCCGAAGCCGCAGGCCGGGTGCACGCTGACCGCACAGGACGGGATGGTCGTGAAGACGGCACGCACCTCCGAGATGGCGCGCGTCGCCCAGAACGCGACGCTCGAATTCATCCTCGTCAACCACCCGCTCGACTGTCCCGTCTGTGACAAGGGGGGCGAGTGCCCTCTGCAGGACCTGACCTTCCGCTACGGCCCGGGGTCGACGCGGATGACCTTCGACAAACGGACGTTCGAGAAGCCGATCCCGATCTCGCCGACGATCTCGATCGATCGCGAGCGCTGCATCCTCTGTTACCGCTGCACGCGCTTCAGCGAATCGGTCTCCGAGGACAACCAGCTCGTCGCGCTCAACCGCGGCGCGCAGACGATGATCGCCACGTTCGAAGACGAGCCCTACACGGGCGCCTTCTCCGGCAACGTCACCGAGCTCTGCCCCGTCGGCGCGCTCCTGCCGACGCAGCCGCGCTTCCACATCCGCCCGTGGGAGTTCCAGAGCGTCCCGACCGTCTGCGGCCTTTGCCCGGTCGGCTGCAACATCGACGCCGACCAGCGCGAGGGGAAGCTGAGGAGGATCCTCTCGCGGAACCACCCCGAGATCGACGAAGGCTGGCTTTGCGACAAGGGCCGCTTCGCTTTCACGCACCTTTACGCGGACGACCGGATCACCGAGCCGTTGCGGCGCGTTCGGCAGCGCGGGTTCGAGCAGATCTCCTGGGAAGAGGCGCTGGACGACGCCGAGCGGCTGCTGCGCGAGGCCGGAGGCCGAATCGCGGTCGCGCTCTCCGGCTCCGAGACGAACGAGCAGGCGTACGCCCTCGCAAAGCTCGTCCGAACCGGCTTGGGCGCGCACACGGCGATGCTCCCCGAGGAGGTCGGCGAGGGTCTCGATGCGTTCAGGGCGCCGATGTCGGCGATCGGCGATGCGGAGCTCATCGTCGTGCTCGGCGACGACCCCGTCGTCGAGCGGGCGCCGATCGTCGACCTCTGGATCCGCAAGGCGCGGCGCAGCGGCGCCGAGGTCGTCGAGATCGGACCGGCCGGCGACGAACAGGTCGCACCCGGGACGACCGCGCAGGCCTGCCGCAGGCTCAAGCGAGGCGAGCTGGGCGATCGGCTGCGGGCCAGCGAGCGAGCGATCCTGATCTGGTCAGGGGCCGGTGCTGGCGGCGGCTCGCACCTCGCCGCGCTCGCAGGTGACCTCGGCTTCGCCGACAAGCCCGGCTGCGGCGCGTTCTACCTACCGGAGACCTCGAACGGCCGCGGCGTCGCCGCCGCGTGGGCGGCTGCCTCGGACGAGGAGGGCGCCGAGCCCGAACCGCTCGGCCTTCTGATCGTCTCCAGCGACGAGGCCGCCGCGAACCCGAACGTCCGCGCCCTGGCCGAACACGCGGAGCGCGTGATCGCGACGACCATGTTCCACTCGCTCGCGGTCGGCTGGGCCGACCTCGTCCTGCCGGGCACGAGCTATCTCGAGCGCGACGGCACGTACGTCAACCTCGAGGGCCGGATCCAGCGCCTGCGCCGGACGGCGGTTCCGCCGGCCCCGGACGAGCTCGCCTGGCTCGCGCAGCTCGCGGGCCGGTTCGGCGTCGAGCTCTCACCGTACGCCTCGCTCGTCTTCACGGAGCTGTCCGAGCGGGTCTTCGACGGCGTCACGTACGAGGACCTCGGCGAGGAGGCCCGGCTGCCCGCCCGCGCCCCGCTCGAGGCCGTGCCGAAGGAGAGTCGCGACGAGCCTGCTCCGGCCAAAGCAGGCAAGGGCGAGCTGCAGCTGCTCCGCTTCCGGCCGCTCTTCTCCGGGCCCGCCGTCGAACGCGTGGACGAGCTGCAGTTCCAGCGGCCGGCGCCCGAGGTCGAGCTTTCCACCAGAGATGCATTGCGCCTTGACGTCAAGCGCGGCGACCCGCTGGTCGTTCGCTCGAACGGCACCTCGGTCGAGCTCCGCGCGGCGGTCAACAAGCGCCTCAAGACCGGCGTCGTCCGCATCGCCGAGGAGCACGCGCGCGACCTGCACCCAACGGTCGAGGTGACCAAGCAGTGACCGAGCCCTGGTGGATCAGCGCCATCGAGGCGTTCGTGATCATCAACCTGGTCCTGCTGGCCTTCGCCTACACGACGCTCCTCGAGCGCAAGGTCCTGGCCCGCATGCAGCTCCGCTACGGCCCCAACCGCGCCGGGCCGTACGGGCTCCTCCAGCCGATCGCCGACCTGATCAAGCTGATCCGCAAGGAGAGCTTCTTCCCCACCGCGGCGATCGACCTGCCCTACATCGTTGCGCCGATCGTCTCTGCGTTCACTGCGCTCGCCGCGTTCGCGGTGATCCCTTACGGAAACGGCTGGGACATCTGGCACTACCACGTCGACGGCGTCGTCGCGAACGTCTCGATCAGCCTAATCCTCATCTTCGCGCTCGGCTCGATCGGGATCTACGGCTTCATCGTCGGCGGCTGGGCGAGCGAGTCGAAGTTCTCCCTGCTTGGCTCGATGCGCACCTGCGCGCAGCTCGTCTCGTACGAGGTCTCGCTCGCGCTGAGCGTGCTGGGAGTGGTCGTCACAGCGGGCTCGCTCTCGCTCGTGCACATCGTGGACAACCAGTCCCACGCGCTCTGGTACGTCGTGCCGCAGGCGGTCGGCTTCCTCGTCTTCGTGATCAGCGGCGTAGCAGAAACGAGCCGCGCCCCCTTCGACCTGCCCGAGGCCGAGCAGGAGCTCGTCGCCGGCTACCACACCGAGTACTCGGGCATGCGCTGGGGCCTCTTCCAGATGGGCGAGTACGTGAACATGATCACGCTCTGCGCGCTCGCGATCACGCTCTTCCTGGGCGGCTGGCACTTCCCGTTCGCGCACGGGGTCGACTTCCTCGGCCCGCTCTGGTTCGTCCTCAAGCTCCTCGCGCTGCTCTTCGTCTTCATCTGGCTGCGGGCGACCTTGCCGCGCCTGCGCTACGACCAGCTGATGAGCTTCGGCTGGAAGATCCTGCTCCCCGTCGCCACGATCAACGCGTTCGTCACGGCCCTAGTGGTGGTGTGGGCCAATTGAGCCCCCAGCCTGTCGACACGCTCAAGGGCTTCGGGGTCACCTTCAAGCAGATCTTCAAGAAGCCGATCACGCAGCAGTACCCCGAGCTCAAGCGGCCTGTCTACCCGCGCTTCCGCGGCAGGCACCGCCTCTGGCGGCACCAGAACGGGCTGGAGAAGTGCATCGGCTGCTCGCTCTGCGCGGCCGCCTGCCCGGCTGACTGCATCCGCGTCGTCGCGGCGGAGAACACGCCGGACAACCGCGTCTCCGCGGGTGAGCGCTACGCCCGGATCTACGAGATCAACATGAGCCGCTGCATCTTCTGCGGCTACTGCGAGCTCGCCTGCCCGTTCGACGCGATCACGCTCGGCAACGAGTACGAGCTGGCCGAGTACGACCGGGACGACCAGATCTACACGAAGGACATG
>JBKOUJ010000154.1:0-29428 GCA_046723355.1 Actinomycetota bacterium
GTCGAAGGCAAGGCTGGACTTGCCGGAGCCGGACAGCCCGGTGACGCAGATCAGCGCATTCCGCGGCAACCGGACGGTGATGTCTTTGAGGTTGTGCTCGCGGGCGCCGTGGACGACCAGCTCGTCTGCAGCAGCCATGAAGAAGCCAGTTTAGCCGCGGATCGTCGATCGAACAAGTGTTCGATTCACGGCGTCTTGCCCCAACGGCTCCAACTCCAGCGCCAGTCTTCGGGCCTTTCGCAAACGCCCGCGCGGACCGGGTTCAACAGGACGTAGCGAGTAACGGCGATGGCGTGGTTCTCGCCGTGGATCTCGCGCGAGCTGAAGCGCGCGCGGAAGACGTGGCCTTTACGTTCGCGACGGCGGTTAACCCGTTGGGCATGCACCCCGTTCAGGCGCTGCATGCCGGCTGAGAGCATCGGCTGCTTCGCCCCGATCAGCAGGTGGTAGTGGGTCGTCAACAGGCACCAGGCGTACACCTCCCACTCGTAGCCGTGGACGCATTCGCCGAAGAGGCGCAGGAACGAGATCCGGTCGACGTCGTCGGCGAAGACGGGCGTGCCGTCGACGGCCACCGTCCAGATGTGGAAGAGGCCCTCGCCGAGGACCGTCCTAAGCATGCGCGGCACGACCCGAAGCTACTGGCGCGTGCGGCAACAGACCCGTCACGCGTATGTGTTTCGTCAGCGCTCGGTCTCAGGTTTCTTGCGATGGAGCAGACATCCGTCCGGGTCAGACCCGAACAACGGTCCGGTGCAGGCGATCCCGCGGGTCAGACCCGAACAAAACGGGCTGCCCGCATCGCGCCGATTCTCGTCTTCGGCGATCTAGCATCGGTTGACAACCTGAGGGAGGGAGACGATGCCATTGCTACGCGGCCGAGGCGACCTTGGCGGAACGAAGTACCGGATGCGCGAGAAGCTCTTTGCGATCGGCGACGACTTCTGGGTCGAGGACGAGACCGGCAAGCGTGCGCTCAAGGTCGACGGAAAGGCACTGCGGATCCGCAAGACGCTCGTGCTCGAGGACCCCTTCGGTGCCGAGCTCTACAGGATTCAGGAGAAGAAGCTCCACATCCGCGACACGATGGACGTGGAGCGTGGCGGCGACACCGTCGCCCGCGTCAAGAAGGCCTTGATCACGCCGCTGCGCGAACGCTTCTCGATCGAGGTCGAAGGCGGCGAGGACATGGAGGCAAGGGGGAACGTCGTCGACCACGAGTACAAGATCGAGCGCGGCGGCGACCCGGTGGCCGAAGTGTCGAAGCGCTGGTTTCGGGTCAGGGACACGTACGGCATCGAGATCGGCCCGGGCCAGGACGATGCCCTCATCCTGGCCGTCACGGTCTGCATCGATCAGATGACGCGTGTTAGTTAATCGCTGCTGCTCGGGACGTCCGAACCGAGGACGACGAGGAAGCCGGCTGCACAGAAGAAGGCCGCGTAGAGGAGCCCGACAACCGTGGCCGGCCAGACCCCGAGCCTGTCTCCCACGCCGCTGCTGTGCGCCACGGCAACGGCACCGAGCGCGCGGCCGGGCGCGAACCGCGCTCCGTCCCCGATGATCCCGATCACACCCTCTCCAATCAGCAGCCAGAGCAGGATCGTCACGATCGCAGCGGTCTGTCTCCGAAAGAGCGCCCCGATCCCGATGCCGATCGCGGCCGCCAGCATCGACGCGCCGACCGCGCCGAGCAAGGGCGCGAGCGTGTAACGCCCCAGATGAAGGGTCGCCCCGCGACCGTGGAACCAGAGCTCGGCGATCAGCAGCGTGACCAGGTCCGCGGCACCGGCGACCACGAGGACGACCAAGAGCGCGGCGGAGAGCTTCGCTACGAGCAGCTTCCCCCGCACGGGAACGGCCAGGAAGCTCTGGTTGATCGTCCCATGCGCGTATTCGGCGGTGACAAGGATCGCCCCGATCAGGATGGCGATGACCGCCGTCAGTCCTGCGAAGCCGAAGACCGACCGCTGGGTCGAGAGCTGGCGGAGGCTTGCCGGATCGTTGGAGCCGATGTGGATCGAGAGGACGAGCACGAGAAAGGCGACCAGCCCCAGCCCGAACCAGAGCAGCAGGCGCGTCGTACCGGCCTTGAGGAGCTCGGCCCGGAGCGCGTTCATTCGGGCGACTCCGACGTCAGCTCGAGGAAGGCTTCTTCGAGCGAGCCGCTGTCGACAACGAGCTCATGCACCGGGATGCCGGCTTCGGCAGCGAGATCGCCGACGGTCTCCGGCCGGGCCTGGACGGCGAGGACTCCGTCCCCGGCGACTTCCGCCTCGATCCCGGCATCGCGGAGACGAGCCAGAAGATCGTCCGCCCGCGGCGAACGCACGCGCGTTGCGCCGGCCGCTCGGGCGATCAGCTCCGCGACTGGCTGCTGCGCGACGAGCTTGCCGCGGTGGATGATCAACACCTCGTCGGCAAGCTGCGAGATCTCGGCGAGCACGTGGCTCGACACGAACACGGTTCCGCCGTCCGCCGCGTAGGAGCGGAGGAAGTTCCTCAGCCACCGAATCCCCTCGGGGTCGAGCCCGTTGGCGGGCTCGTCCAGCACGAGCAGCTCGGGCTCGCCGAGCAGCGCGGCCGCCACGCTCAGCCGCTGGCGCATTCCGAGCGAGTAGCTGCCCACCCGCCGCCTGGCCGCGTCTGACAGCTCCACTTCGGCGAGCACCTCGTCCACCCGCGACCCAGAGATCCCGGCGGCCGTCGCGAGCGCGCGCAGGTGATTGCGGCCGCTGCGCGCCGGATGGTAGTTCGAGGCCTCGAGCACCGCGCCGACCGTCTGCAGCGGGGCGGCGAGCTCGCGATACCGGCGGCCTGCGACGGTCGCCCGTCCGCTCGTCGGCAGCGCGAGCCCGAGCAAGACGCGCAGCGTCGTCGTCTTCCCCGCGCCGTTCGGCCCAAGGAAGCCGGTGATGCGCCCGCGCGGGATGCTGAAGCTGAGGTCGTCAACCGCAGTCGCGTTGCGATAGCGCTTCGTGAGGTGCTCGACCTGGATCACCCGCGCGGCACACTACGGGCGGCGAGCCCGTAGACGCTGCGCGGCTGCGGCACATAGCTGATTTCGAGCGGCCCCGCGCGGAGCGTCGCGTAGCCGAGCAGCCTGCCGACGAGGGTCTGATCGACCTCGACGGCGCCGACGCGCTCGAGCCGCACGGCAGACGTCCGGCGCCGCCACGTCGTCCCGTGGACGAGCGCGAGCTGGTCGTCGGTCATGATCACGTGCGTCCGCTCCCACCTCCAGACGGCGCGGAGCGCGAGCAGCGCTGCGGCCATCACGAGCCCCGCGCCGGCGATTGGAAAGATCGAGCCGACGGAGAAGAGGAAACCGCCGACGGCCGCGATCAGAAACGCGCGCGCGAGCGCAGGCGCCAGCACGATCTCGTGCCGCCTCGAGTCGAGGTAGACGTGCTCGCCCCGGTTTCCGAGCATGCGCGCGCGTTTCGCCGCAGACGCTGCCGTTCCTCTGCTCTGTTTGCCGCACCTGCAACAACGGGGAAGAGACCTCCATGGGACAGGTCGCCCGCAAAGCCGCGATTGCGACGCTGGTCGTGCTCGGCGTCGTCGTGCTCGCACTGGCGCTCTGGAAGCTGCGCGTCCTCGTCTCGCTCTTCTTCCTCGGGCTCGTGATTGCGGCCGCGATGCGCCCGGGAGTCGAATGGCTGCACGAACGGCACGTCCCGCGGGGTGTCGGCATCGCGATCCACTACCTCGCCATCGCCGGCCTGGTCGCACTCTTCCTCTGGCTCGTCGTGCCGCGGGCGGTCACCCAGGTCGGCGACGCGTTGGGCGGCAACGTCCCGACCTCGAAAAGCGAGCTCGACCGGGCGACGAAGCACTCGACGGGGATCAAGCACGAGATCCTGAGCTCGATCCAGAAGCGGTTGAAGCGGCTTCCGGCCGCAGGCTCGGTCGCCCACGCCTCTGTGGGCGTCGGGAAGGCAGCGTTCGAGGTCCTGATTGGCATCTTCTTCACGTTCGCGGTGGCTGCTTACTGGATCTTCGAGCGCGACCGGGCGAGACGCGTGCTCTTATCTCTGATCGCGCGAGAGCACCGCCGGACGGTTCGCGACACCTGGGACCTGATCGACGCGAAGCTCGGCGCGTTCGTGCGCGGCGAGCTGGTGCTCATCGCGTTCGTCGGAACGCTGCTCTCGCTGATCTTCTGGGCGATCGGCTTGCCCTTCTGGCTGCTGCTAGGGATCTTCGCCGGGATCGTCGAGATCGTTCCGGTGATCGGTCCGCTGGCCGCCGGCGTGGTCGCTATCGCGGTCGGGCTGACCGTATCCTTCGGGGTCGCTCTCGGCGCAGGCCTCGCAGTGCTCGGCGTCCGCCTCTTCGAGGACTACATCGTCATCCCGAAGGTGCTCGGGCACGCCGTTGGGCTCTCGCCGCTCGTCGTGCTCGTCTCGGTGACGGCGATCGGGTTGCTGCTGGGCGGGATCTACGTGCTGCTCGCGGTGCCGATCGCGGCCGTGCTCGTCACGCTCGTGGACGTCGTCGTGCGCGACAAGGATCCTGCGGAAGAAGAAGTGCCCACGCTGCTCTTTCCAGCCAAGGACGCCGAGGTGTAGGCAGCACTGTCCCCGAACGGGGACTGGCCCAAGGACGGTTGTCGGGACAGACCCCTGCGGGGTCAGTCCCTTCGTTGCACGCGAGCTAGGCCTTGCGCCACTTGCCAAACACGAGCCCGCCCAATGTGAACCCGAGGCCAAACGTGCCGACCCCGAAAGCGCCCACTGCCAACGACTTGCGCCACGTGGACAGGCGGTGCCAGCGGCCGAGTGCCTCGCGCTCTTCCACGGTCAGGGGCTCCCCGCGGCGCTGCTTGCGGATGGCGCCGCCGGCGCGTAAGCCGAGATAGAGATCGTCGAAGATCTCGGTGGATTCATCGGGCATGTTGGTCAGTGTACTAGCCTCCTTCGCCGGTGCCCGCGCGGCTCCTCCACCTCTCGGACCTGCACGTCGGCACCGTTGAGCAGCCGGAAATCGAGCGTGCGCTGGACACCCTCATCGAGCGCGCCGACCCCACTCTGATCGTCGCCACCGGCGACCGTACGCACCGCGCTCGGCCACAGGAGCATCGCCGTGCTGCAGAGTTTCTGAGACGTCTGGAGCGGCCGCTGCTCGTGATCCCTGGCAACCACGACATTCCGTGGGCGTTCCAGGGGCGGTTCACGCACCCCTTCCGCGAGTTCGAGCGGCAGTGGCAGACGACCGAGCCGGTGCACAGCGCCGGCGGCCTCTTTGTCGTCGGCCTCAACTCCGTACGGCCGTGGCGGCACCAGTCGGGCGGCCTGCGCTACGGCCAGCTCCGGCACGCTGCCGAGCTCCTCGCGGGAGCCCCCGAAGGGGCGCTTCGCGTCGTCGCCCTCCATCACCACCTGATCGGCGCGCCCTGGCGCTCCCGCAAGAAGCCGGTCGCCCGACGCACCCACGTGCTCGCCTCACTCGTCGACGCCGGCGCCGAGCTGATCCTCGCCGGCCACATCCACCAGGCGGCCGTCTCGGAGCGGCACGAGTTCGAGGTTGCGCCCGGATCGCTGCACGGCGCCGTCGTCTCGATCGCCCCGGGCCTCGGGCAGCCGCGCCCAAGCCGCCGCGGCGAGGCCCGCGGCCTCCACGTGTACGTGGCTCACGACCACGAGCTACGGGTCGAGACCTACATCTGGCGGGAGCAGGACTGGGGGCTCACCGCCACGAGGCGCTTCCCTCGCGGTGATGAGCCCCTCGCTACGGAGCCTGCCTAAATCCCTGCTGTGACCCCGCGGCCGCGGTCGCCGAAGAACCTCCCGACGATTGCGACTAAGACGATCGCGACGATCACGCCGACGATGAACTCCAGCCATGCGCTGCTGAAGATCAGTCCGGCGATGACGAGCGACGCGATGCCGATCAGGATCGTGATGATCCAGCCCATCGGGTCACGACCTGGGTGAAGCAGCCTGCCGAGGGCGCCGACGATTGCGCCAACAACGATCAACCAGATCCAGTGCATGGCGCGAGTGTGTCCCGCCACGGCAGGCCTGAAACCAAGCGGCTCTAGACCGTTGGTGGCCGACGGGCGCCCTCGCCCCAGATCGGCCGGTGCTGGACGTACTTCCGGTACAGGATCACGAGCAGCACGGCGCCGAGGAATGCGAAGAAGAAGCTCTCGGGCGCCCCGAACAGGAGCCGAGAGACCATGCCCCCGATCAACGAGCCGCCGATCCCGATCGCGGTCGTCATCCAGACCGGCATCGGGTCCGGCCCGGGAATCGCCCAGCGCGCAAGCCCGCCGATGATGAAGCCCCAGATCAGGATCGCGATGATGAAACCGAGCGTCACGGCGTGCCGGCGGGCTCGGCCGCGAGCAGCTCGCGGCGCAGGTCCTTGATCTCGTCGCGCAGCTTCGCGGCGTACTCGAAGCGGAGCTCCTCGGCAGCGGTGAACATCTCCTCCTCGAGCGTGATCACGAGCTTCTCGAGCTCCTCGGTGCTCATCCCCTCGACCTTGCGGCCGTCTCGGCGGCGCCGGCCCGGAACGGTCGGCGACTCGAGCGAGAGGAACTCGGCGATGTCGGAGACGCCCTTCTGGATCGACTCCGGCGTGATCCCATGCTCCTCGTTGTAGGCGAGCTGCTTCGCCCGGCGCCGGTTCGTCTCGTCGATCGCGCCCTTGATCGCCTCGGTCAGCTTGTCCGCGTACATCAAGACCTTGCCGTTCGTGTTGCGCGCCGCGCGGCCGATCGTCTGGACGAGCGCCGTCTTGCCGCGCAGGAAGCCCTCCTTGTCGGCGTCGAGGATCGCGACCAGCGACACCTCCGGCAGGTCGAGCCCCTCGCGGAGCAGGTTGACGCCGACGAGCACGTCGTACTCGCCGAGCCGCAGCTCGCGGATGATCTGGATGCGCTCGAGCGTGTCGACCTCGGAGTGCAGGTAGCGCGCCTTGACGCCCGACTCGAGCAGATAGTCGGTCAGGTCCTCGGCCATCTTCTTCGTCAGCGTCGTGACAAGCACGCGCTCGCCGGCCTCTTCGCGACGGCGGATCTCGTTCAGCAGGTCGTCGATCTGGTTCTTCGTCGCGCGCAGCTCCACCTCCGGGTCGACGATCCCGGTCGGGCGGATCAGCTGCTCGGCGATCCGCGTCGAATGGCGTAGCTCGAACGGCCCCGGCGTCGCGGACACGAACACCATCTGCGGCACCTTCCCCAGGAACTCGTCGAAGCGAAGCGGCCGGTTGTCGAGCGCCGACGGGAGCCGGAAGCCGTAGTCGACCAGCGTCTGCTTGCGCGAGCGGTCGCCTTCGTACATGCCGCCGAGCTGGGGCACGGTCTGGTGCGACTCGTCGATGAAGACGACGAAGTCGTCCGGGAAGTAGTCGAGCAGCGTGAACGGGTGCGAGCCCGCAGGCCGACCTTCCAGGATCCGCGAGTAGTTCTCGATTCCGTTGCAGAAGCCGAGCTCCTGCAGCATCTCGAGGTCGTACTCGGTGCGCTGCCGGATCCGGTGCCCTTCGAGCATCCGCCCTTCGGCCTCGAAGTGCTTGACCTGCTGCTCGAGCTCGTGGCGGATCTCGTCGACCGCCCGCTCGATAGTCGGCTTCGAGGTCACGTACTCCGTCGCCGGCCAGATCGCGACGTTGTCGAGATGCGTGAAGATCTCGCCCGTCAGCGGGTCGAAGTGGGAGATCTGCTCGACCTCGTCGCCGAAGAAGGAGATGCGGTAGGCCGTCTCGGCGTTCGCCGGCTGCACCTCGACGACGTCTCCCTTGACGCGGAAGCGGCCGCGGCCCAGCACGGAGTCGTTGCGGACGTACTGGCTGTCGATCAGCTTTCGTAGCGCGAGGTCGCGGTCGTGCTCCTCCCCCACGCTCAGGATCAGGACGCGCTCGCGCCACTCCTCCGGCGAGCCCAGGCCGTAGATGCAGGAGACGGAGGCGACGACGATCACGTCGCGCCGCGTGAAGAGCGCCGACGTCGCGGCCAGCCGGAGCCGCGCGATGTCGTCGTTCTGGGACGAGTCTTTCTCGATGTAGAGGTCGGCCTGGGGCACGTAGGCCTCGGGCTGGTAGTAGTCGTAGTAGGAGACGAAGTACTCGACCGCGTTGTTCGGGAAGAACTCGCGCAACTCGTTGCAGAGCTGGGCGGCGAGCGTCTTGTTGTGTGCGATCACGAGCGTCGGCTTCTGGACCTGCTCGGCGATCCACGCCATCGTCGCCGTCTTGCCGGTCCCGGTCGCCCCGAGCATCGTCTGGTAGCGCTCGCCCGCGCGCAGGCCCTCCGAGAGCGTCGCGATTGCCTCCGGCTGGTCGCCGGTGGGCTGGTAGGCGTCGGATGTTTTGAACTCGGCCAAGAGGAACAGGCTAGCTGCGATGTCGGCATTCGAAGAACGCCCGCCCTACGGCTCGTACGCCGTAATCATGGGCACTTTCGCGGGCCTACTCGCGGCCGCGGGCGCGCTCGGTCGGCTGCTCGATCGCGACCCTCAGTGCCAGACCGCGCTTGACTTCACGGTCCTCGCGGCGGCCTCGTTCAAGGCGGCCCGGACACTGTCGCACGACGAGGTGACGAGCTTCATCCGGCAGCCGTTCGTGCGCGGCCACGCCCACAGCGGCGGAGAGGAACCGGTGCAGGGCGGCATGGAGCAGGCGATCGGCGAGCTCGTCACCTGCACCCGCTGCATCGGCACATGGACCGCGGCCGGCCTCGCCTCGACGCAGATCCTCGCGCCGCGGTTCGGGCGGCTGCTGACGTGGTCGCTCGGCGCGGCCGCGATCAACGATTTCCTGCACGCCGGGTTCGCCGGTCTGACGGCAAAGGCGAACGAGCTCAAAGGCGCTTAGGCCGGCGACAGCTCGAGCCGCTGCCGCTCGCGCTCGCGCGCCGCTGCGAGCCCGACTGCGCCCATCGTCAAGGTCTGGATCGCCGCGAACCCGATCAGCACCGGCTTCGTCCCGAAGGCGTCGAGGGTCGGGCCAGCGACGAAGAGCCCGAGCGGGTTGACGAGCGCCCAGCCGACCATCACGGTCGTCATCACCGTCGGGCGCATGGGCGGCGGGATCCGCAAGGTCGTGAGCGTGTGCAGGCTCGGATTGACGACCCCGTTCGCGAGCCCGGAGGCGAAGATCGCCGCGGAGAGAGCGACGACCGGGAGCGGCAGCCACAGCAGCCACAGCGGCAACGCCTGTCCCATCACGAAGGTCGAGATGATCACCAGCCCGTCGAGCCGGCGTGACAGGAAGCGGAAGGTGATGGCATTGCCGGCCACCGCGCCGATTCCGAAGGAGGCGAACAACCAGCCGGCGATCCGGGCGTCGTGGCCGAACCGCGCCAGCACGAGGACGGGAATCGTGATGAAGAAGGCGTTCCAGGCGGCGTCGCCGAGCGCGAATGCCGGCCACCAGACGCGGAGCAGCCGGTCGCCTGCGACGAAGCGAAGGCAGGCGCGGATGTGACGGTGCTCGGCCGCCTGTTCCACCGGCGGGCGGCTTGGGACGAATGAGGCGACGAGAACGACGGAGACGAGATAGCTCGCGGCGTCCACGAGCAGCACGCTCGTCGCTCCGATCGCGCCGATCAGGATCCCGGCGAGCACCGGCCCTGCGAGCATTGTCACCCTCGTCGCTGCCTGGAAGAGCGCGTTCGCCTCGGAGACTCGCTGCTCGTCCTCGCCGAGCAGCTCGGGGACGATCACCTTCTGCGCGGCGAAGTAGGGCGCGCTCAAAGCACCGATCGCGAACGCGGTCGCGAGCAAGACCTCGAACGAAAGCCCGCCGCTCCAATGCAGCACCGGGATGACGAGCATCAGCGGCGCGCGCACGGAGTCGCAGAGGATCATCGTCCGGCGCGCGCCGAGCCGGCCTAGGAGCCTTCCGCCGGGCAGGCCGAGGGCCGCGAGCCCGACGAGCTCGGCGGCGGCGACGAAGCTTGTCTTCGTCGCCGACCCGGTCGTGACGAGCACGAACCACGGCAGCGCCAGCCACGTCATTTGCGAGCCGGTCGTCGAGATCGTCTCGGCGACGAGGAGCGCGAGCAGGCGCCGGTCGCGGAGGAGGCTCACTCCTCGACCTCCGGGAGCTCGCGCAGCCGCAGCACCGGCGACGGCAACAGCCAGAGCACGCCGGCGATCGCACCGAGCGACGCGATCCAGAGCGTCGGCCGCAGCCCGATCCAGGTGCCGAGCGCGCCGCCGAGGAGCGCTCCGATCGGCCGCACGCCGTAGTTGACGACCATGTAGGCGCCGGCGACGCGCGCGCGAAGGCGGTCGGGCACCAGCGCCGTCTTGATCGAGACGGCCGTGATGTCGAGGACCATCACGCCGAAGCCCGACAGGAACTCGGCGGCGAAGAGGAACGCGACGATCGTCCACTCGGCCCCGCCGGCGAGCGGAACGAGCACGAGCGGAGCCGGAAACAAGATGGACCCGACCACGAACGCAGGCCCCACGCCGATCCGGCGGCTGATGCGGCCCGTGACGATCGAGCCGACCACGCCGCCGACCGAGGCTGCGCCGAGCACGACGCCGAGGAGGCCTGGCCGCACGTCGAGGGTCTTCGTCGCGTAGAGGAAGAACAGCGCCCAGAAGACGAAGTTGAAGAAATTGATCGTCGCCGTCGCGAGCAGCGACGCGCGCATTATCGGCGAGCGGCGAATGTAGGCGATGCCGGCCTTCACGTGCCCGCGCTGGGCGTCCTCCGTAGGCGGCTCCGTCGGGTGGATCGAGCCAAGCGAGAACGCCGAGACGAGGAACGAAACCGCGTCCGCGATCAGCGCTCCCGGGGCGGAGAAGATCTGCACGAGCAGCCCGCCGATGCTCGGGCCGGCAACGAACGAGAAGGCGCGGCTGCCGTTCAGCAGCGAGTTCGCTTCGAGGTAACGGTCGCGCGGGACGAGCGAGACGAACAGCGTGCTGTAGGCGACGAAGAAGAGCACGCTGAGCGTCCCGATCAGGAAGCTGACGACGTAGAGCTGCGCCATCGTCAGCACCCCGAGCCAGTAGGCGGCCGGGATGGTCGCGAGCAAGCCGGCGCGCGCGAGCGCCGTCGCGATCATCGCCTGCCGCCTGCGCCCGCGCCGATCGAGCCAGGCGCCGGCGTGCAGCGAGAAGAGCAGGTTCGGGATGAGCGCCGCGGAGACCAGATAGCCCATCTGGGCGGCGTCCGCGTGCAGCGCGAGCACGCCGACGAGTGGCAGCGCGATCAGCGTGATCTGGTCGCCGATCAGCGAGATGCTCTCGCCGACCCAGAAGCGCCGGAAATCGCGCTCGCGGACGATCCCGGGCAGGGCGAAAGCCCGTGCGGGAGCCGCCGCGACTGCCGCGGCAGAGTTGGAGTTAGCTCGAGTCACGCTCTGACGACGTCGATGTCGCCGCTCATCGAGGTTGCGCGGAGCTCCACCAGGGGCGCTCCGTCGTCCTCGGCAGGCGGCACGTCGTCCAGCGCGACCTCGGAGCTGAGGTCGCCACTCATCGCCCGGGCGTCGACCCAGAGGTTCGAGCCCTCGCGAACGCCGACGGTGATGTCGCCGGACATCGACTGGAGCTCGACGCTGCCCTCGCCGACCGTGCCGATCCGCTGGTCGCCGGAGGCGGTCCGCACCTTGGCGTCCCCGGCCTCGTCGATGTGGATGTCACCGGAGGCGGCGCGTGCGTTCAGCGGGCCCTTGACGCGGCCGAGCCGGATGTCGCCGGACGCGGTGCTGATGTCGGTGGCGCCACCGATGTCGCCCAGCCGGACGTCGCCGCTCGCTGCCTCCACTTGAGCATCGCCGCTGATCTCGTCCAGATCGAGGTCGCCGGATGCCGCCTTTGCATGCAACTCGCCGAACCGGCCCCTGCCGCGCAGGTCGGCCGAGGCGGTCTCGGCGCGGAGTCGCGCGCCCGCGGGCGCGCGAACGCGCAGGCGCACGTCGAGCTTGCGCAGGAAGCCGAAACCGAGCCCGCGCCTGGTCTCCACGTCCACGATCACCTCGTGGCCGCCGCCGGTCTCGCGGAGCTCGATCCGCGCGTCGTCGAGCAGCTCGCGCACCTGGTCGGCGCTTCCGCGGGCGTCGAGCTCGACCTCGGTGGTCGTTTCCGGCCCGGTCTCCACGTCGATGCGTCCCGACGGCACGCGGAGGACGAGCGTGACCTCCCCGGGGGTTTCGAACGTCTCGCGCCTCATGACCGGCGGCCGCGGACGCGGCGGATGACGTCGAGGGCTCCGGCGTGACCAAGCTTGCGGGGGTCGCGCGAGTCGACGCGAACTTCGATGTGTCCGAACGGCATATGGACGTACATGACTCCTCCTTAGCTCCGGCCGAAGCCGGTGAGTCGGTTGCCGGGCCCGCGCCGCCCGCCGCCGCCCGAGCTGACGAGCCGCGTGATCGAGCGCACGAGCCAGGTGTTGACGGAGACGCCTTCACGTGCGGCGGCGGCCTCGACCGCCGCCTTCAGCGGCTCCGGGAGGCGCAGCGAGATCCGGGCGACGAGCTCGACGTCCCCAGTGGAAGCGGGCGGAGCTTCCTCCGCCTCCTCGGCGACGTAGACGAGCGTCGGGTCCTGCCCGGATACGCGCACCTCGACATGCCCTGACGGGAGCTGGTTCGTCAACTCGAGCGCCGCTTCTCCGAGGGCGTCGAGCAGGCGCAGGCCGGCGGAAGCGCCGACCGCGGCGTTCAGGCGCCGCGCGGCTTCGGCGACGGCATCGTCGCCGACGGCGGCGATTCCTTCGAGATCGGCCTGGAGGCCTTCGACGAATTGGCGTAGCTCCACGGTGATGTCATTATGACATCATTTCGACGCTTGTCAAACATCATCATGGTGCCGGGCCTAAATCCTTGCCGTAGCCGCGACGGTAGAGCGTTTTCAGGTGCTCGACGCGGCCGACGTAGTGACGCGTTTCCGCGAAGACGATCCCCTTGCCCTCCCGGCGCCACTCGTCGACGTTCTCCTGACCCGCGTTGTAGGCGGCCAACGCGCTCCGCTCGTCGCCGTACTTGTCGAGCAGGTGGCGCAGGTACCAGGAGCCGTAGCGGACATTGATCTCGGGTGTGTACAGGTCTTGCACGCGGAACCGGTTGCCTCCGGTGTGGATCGCGATGCCCTTGGCCGTGTCCGGGAGCAGCTGCATCAGCCCGATCGCGCCGGAACGCGACTCCACCTTTGCGTGGAACTTGCTCTCCTGGTAGATGACGGCTGCGAGCAGGGCCGGATCCAGCCGGTAGTTATGGGCGTGGCCGCGGACGATCGCCTCGTAGCGGAGCGGGTACCAGAGCCGCACCCACCAGCCGGGCTCCGTCTCGTGGACGTAGAGGAAGGCGGCCGCGACGACACCGAGCGCCGCGGCCAGAACGGCCAGTCGCCTCATCGCGTCTCGAGCGTCCGCATCGTCTCGGAGACGAACTCGTCGAGCTCTTGGCGTGTGCCGTCGTTGACGTACGCGAAGTCGGCGCGGTCGACCTTCTCCTCGTCGGGGAGCAGACGGGCCTCCCGCTGCGTCACGCCCGCGACCCGCGCCCGATCGCGCCGCACGCCCTCCGGCGCCGTGATCACGACGACGACGTCGAAGCGCGACTCCCCGCCGACCTCGTAGAGGAGTGGCACCTCGGTTGCGGCCACCGCCGGCGGGTCCGGCAACTCGCCGAGCGCCTCCCGCCAGGCCAGGTAGTGCGCGACGACGCGGGGGTGCAGCAACGCCTCCAGCCAGGCGAGCGCCTCACGGTCCTCGAAGACGATCGCGGAGATCGCGGCGCGGTCGATGTTGTCGGCGTCGTCGAGGATCCCCGTCCCGAACCGCTCGACGAGCGCCCGCCGGACCTCGGGATCCTGGCGGAGCAGCTGGTGAACGATGTCGTCGCTGGAGATCGTCGCGGCGCCGTGCCGCGCGAACGCGTGGAGGGCCTCGGTCTTCCCGGCCCCGATACCCCCCGTGATCGCGACCGCGATGGGTCGCGGCACGCTATTCCGTCGGCTCGGGGTCGGGCGCGGCCGGAGCTCCACCCTCGGAGTCACCCGGGCCCGGCTCGTCCGGCGCGACCTCGTCGGCCGCAATGCTCTCGTCGACCAGCTCGGGCGGAAGCTCGTCGGTGCCCTCCGGGGCCTGGGCCGATGCCTCGCCGCCCGGAGTCTCAGGTTCCAGGACTTCCGCGGCCTGAGGCGTCTCGGGGAAGACTTCCTCGGACAGGTCGAGGTCGGGTGTCCCCTCGATCGGCTCCGCGTCGTCCGCGCGCGCGACCACGCCGCCGCCCTCGACCCGCTTCAGCGAGAGCGAGAGCCGCCGGCGCTCCCCATCGACCTCGATGATCTTCGCGCGCACCTCGTCGCCCTGCGACACTACCTCGCGGGGGTTCTCGACGTGGTGCTGCGCGAGCTCGGAGATGTGAACGAGCCCTTCGACGCCCGGCAGGATCTCGACGAAGGCGCCAAAGGTGACGACCTTCGTGACCTTGCCCTCGACCTCGTCGCCCTCGTTGTAGGTGTCGAGCACCTGCTGCCAGGGATCGGACTGCGTCTGCTTGAGCCCGAGCGAGATCCGCTGCCGCTCGCGGTCGATGTCGAGCACCTTGACCTTGACCTGCTGGCCGATCTCGAGCACCTCGGATGGGTGGTTGACGTGGCTCCAGGAGAGCTCGCTGATGTGGATCAGCCCGTCCATGCCGTCCAGGTCGACGAAGGCGCCGAAGTCGACGATGTTCGAGATCTGCCCCTCGACGACGTCGCCCGGGTTGAGCCGGTCGAGGATCTGCTGGCGCTGCTCCTTCCGCTCGTCTTCGAGCACGGCGCGGCGAGACAGCACGACGTTGTTGCGGGAGCGGTTGAGCTCGATCACCTTGGCGCTCAGCTCCTGGCCGAGGAACTCGTCGAGATCCTGGACACGGCGGATGTCGACGAGGCTGGCGGGCAAGAATCCGCGCACCCCAAGGTCGAGGATCAGGCCGCCCTTGACGACCTCGATGACCTTGCCGGCAACCGGCTCGCCGGACTCGGCGGCGGCTTCGATCTTCTTCCAGGCGAGCTCGAAGCGGGCCCGTTTCTTCGAGAGGATCAGCCGGCCCTCGGCGTCCTCCTTCGTGAGCACTAGCGCGTCGATCTCTTCGCCGATGTTGACCTCGTCCGCCGGGTTGACCGAGCGGCGGATCGAGAGCTCGGCGACCGGGATCACGCCCTCCGACTTGTAGCCGATGTCGACGAGCACCTCGTCCTTGTCGACGCGAACGACCGTGCCGTGCACGACCTCGCCCTCGTTGATGGTCGGGAAGGTCGCCTCGTAGTTCGGGACGAGCTCGCCCTCGGGGCCGTTCGTCCAGAACGCAGCGTCGTCGAGCTCCTCCGGCGGAGTCTGAGGCTCGGCGGCGGGCTCGGCTGTCTGGGTTTCGGGATGAACTGTCTCGTTCGCCAAAGCGGCGGTCAGTATAGCCCTGGGTTCTTTCAGTCCTGTTTCAGGCCTGGATTGCCACGCCGCTTAGGAAACGGCGCACCGCCGTGAGGTACGGCTCGCTCTTCTCGACGAAGCTCATGTGGCCGGCGTCCGGTATCACGACGAGCTCGCTGTTCGGGATCCCTTGATGGAGAACCCGTGCGGCCCGCGGCGTGGTCGTCCGGTCGTGCTCCCCGACGAGGATCAGGGTCGGCGTTCGGACGCTGCTCAGCTTCGGGCGGTAGTCGAAGGCGCCGTAGCCGATGTTGGCGAAGTAGCGCAGGACCTCCGGCGAGCCAACGGTCTCCTCGCCGTAGCCGGGCGGCGGGTCGCCGTGGAAGTGGAAAGGCATCTGGTCGCGCAGGAGCTGCTTCAGCTGCTCCTCTGTCTCGACGGTCTTCTCCGCCTCCCAGGACGCCGCAATCGTCTCGCGTCCGTTCCCGAGCGCCTCGAGCGAGGCCTCGACGTCCGCATCCAGCGCCTCGCTCGCGTCGCCTCCGCCCGAGATCACGTAAGCGGCGGCGCTGCCGAGTTCCGTCGCGTGAAAGGTCGCGATGATCGCGCCGAACGAGTGGCCGAGGAGCACGAAGCCCTCGAGCTCGAGCGCTTCCGCGAGCAGGTCGACGTCCCGTGCGAACACCTCGAGGCTCAGCGTCGTCGGGTCGACACGCTCGGAGCGGCCCTGGCCTCGTTCGTCCACGTAGAGCAGGCGGAACTCGTCGCCGAGCGGATCGAAGTGCGGCCGGAACATCGAGTGGTCGAGCCCAGGGCCACCGTGCAGGACGATCAGCGGAAAGCCGCTTCCGACCTCCTCGACGTTGATGTTGTAGCCGTCAGGCAGCGCAACGAGCACCGGCGGACCATAAGCCCCCGAGGCCATGTCCGGGGTCAGACCCCGGACATGGCCGCGCCGTGGAATCAACCGCTCGCAGCGAGCGCGGGTGCCTGCCCCGACACGGTTGGGGTCAGACCCCGGACGTGGCCGTTTACGGCAACGAGATTTCGTCGAGCCCGTCGAGCGGCGATGATCGCGCGATGGACGACCTCAACAGGCGGATGCGGGAGCTCGCGCAGCGCCTCGTCGCGTTGGAGCTCGAGCACACGCAACCGGCCGCGGCGCTGCTGACCGGCTCGGTCTCGACCGGCGAGGCGGACGAGTACTCCGACATCGACCTGATCCTCTACTTCGACGGTGCGCTTCCCGACGACGAAGCGATCGACGCTGTTCGGGACGCCGTCGGCGGCGGCGATCCGACCCCGATCGGCCCGCGCACCGAGCTCGCATCCGCGATCCAGTTCCCGGTCGACGGCGTGCAGGTGCAGCTCGCGCACGAGACGCTGGACAGCGTGGAGGCCGACATCGCGAAGGTGGTCGACGAGCTCGAGGTCGACACGCCGCTGCAGAAGATGCTCGAGGGGCTCCACTCGGGGGTCGCGCTCCACGGCGCCGAGACGATCGAGCGGGTTCGCGAGCGCGCCGTCTACTCGGATGAGCTCCAGCGCGCGATGATCGAGACCTTCTGGCGCTTCTATCCACTCTGGTACGTCGCCGACCAGCTCGGGCGCCGCGACGCGGTCGCGTGGCGCTATGAGGTGATGGCACAGTCGGCGTACAACGTGCTCGGGGTGCTCGCCGGGCTGAACCGCGTCTGGTTCACGACCTTCCAGCTGAAGCGAATGCGGAAGCTCGCCGACTCCTCCGAGCTCGCTCCGCCCCGGCTGGCGGAGCGGCTCAAGGCGCTGTTCGATCCCGATGCAAAGGCGGCAGTCGCCGAGCTCGAACGCCTCGTCGGCGAAACGCGCGAGCTCGTCCGTGAGCGCTTCCCCGATCTCGAGCTACCGCTGATACGGGAGCTCGGCACGCGCCACGTCGCTTTCAGCTGAGCTCGCCTGTGTACCTAGGGTTTGTGACACCGGCCGGCGCATGGCTCGAGCAGCAGCAAGCGTGGGGCGAGCGCGACCGGGCTGCGGCGGGCGCGTGAGTTGCCCCAGTTGCGGTCCTCGCCGAAACTAAAACCTCGTTGGCTTTCGTCGTTTGTGTGGTCGGGTTGGCGGTCGCGGTAGTTGGAGCCGTCGCCGGTCTCGGCTCGTTCGCCCTTTACGAGGCGCATCTCCTCAGCGCAGACACTTCCGCGAATCTCGGCATTGCGAGCATTCTCTGCGCCTTCATCGCCATCCCGATCGGCGTCCTGGGCTGGCGGTGGGCGAGGCCTAGCCAACAGTCAGTCCTGGGGCAAGCTGGCGGTCTTATCGGGGGTGGAACTCTGGCAGCTTGGTTTCTCGCGCTCGTCTACGCGTTGAGCCAGGACACGCCGTAGCCGCCGTTAAGCGTTTCCCGGGCTCCTCTCGGAGAGCCTAAGCCGACCGAGCTCGAGAACTCGCCGGGACGGGCTTCGCCCGTCCCGGCCGCTGTGGTCTCGCAACGCCGCCTTATCGTGAAAGTCGTCATGGCCGCCGAAGGCGGCCGGACCTTCACGATTTGGCTTCGTTCCAGTCTTCGCCGACGCCTACGTCGACGGCGAGGGGCGGATCCAGCTCGTAGGCGCGGATCATCTCCTCGCGGACGAGCTCCTTGACAGCCGACACCTCGTTCTCGGGCGCCTCGAGGAGGAGCTCGTCGTGGATCTGAAGCACCAGCCGAGCCGCCCTTCCCTCCTCGCGGAGCCGGCGGTGGATGGCGATCATCGCCACCTTGATGATGTCCGCGTTCGACCCCTGCATGACGAAGTTCACCGCGAGGCGCTCACCCAGCCCGCGCGTCTGCCGGTTCGACGCCCGCAGCTCCGGCACCGGACGCCTCCGGCCCAGGAGGGACGTCGTGTAGCCGTCCTCGCGCGCCTGCTCGATCGTCCGTTGGATGAAGTCCTGCACGTGCGGGAAGCGGGCCAGGTAGGCGTCGATGTAGGCCTGCGCCTCCTCGCGCGGGATCTCCAGGTTCTCGGAGAGCCCGAACGCCGAGATCCCGTAGACGATCCCGAAGTTGATCATCTTCGCGATCGAGCGCTGTCCGGTCGTCAGCTCCGCGGGGTCGACGCCGAGCACCTCGGCCGCGGTCGCGCGGTGGATGTCCTCGCCGCGCGCGAACGCCTCACGAAGCTTGGGCTCGCCGGAGACGTGCGCGAGGATGCGCAGCTCGATCTGGGAGTAGTCGGCGGAGACGAGCTTCCAGCCCGGCTCGGCGACGAAGGCCGAACGGATCTCGCGGCCGAGCTCCGTCCTGATCGGAATCGCCTGAAGATTCGGGTTCGACGTCGAGAGGCGCCCGGTCGCGGCGACCGTCTGATTGAAGGTGGTGTGCAAGCGCCCGTCTTCGCCGAGGAGCGACGGCAGCGGGCCGAGATACGTGTTGAGGAGCTTCGAGTACTCGCGCCACTCCTCGATCGCCGGGACGATCTCGTGCTCGCCCCGGATCGTTCGCAGGACGCGCGTGTCGGTCGAGTAACCGGTCTTGCCCTTGCGACCCGGCGTGAGCTCGAGCTTCTCGAACAGGATCCGCGCCACCTGCTGGGTCGAGCCGAGCATGAACTCCTCGCCTGCGAGCTCGTGCACCTTCGCCTCGAGCTCCTCGACGCGGTCGGCGAGCCGGGCCGTGATCTCGCCCATCCGGTACGTGTCGATCTTGACACCTACCTGCTCCATGGCGACGAGCACCGGCGTCAGTGGCAGCTCGATCTCCCGGTAGAGCTGCTCGTGGCCGCGCTCGCGGACGCGCTCGAGCAGGGGCCGGCGCAGACGGAGCGTCGCCGCGGCGTGGCGAACCAGTCGCGCCGTCTCCTCCTCCGCCTCCGGTTCCGGGTGAAGCTCGAGCCCGTACTCGGCGGCGAGGTCGTCGAGCTCGTATGAGGCGCGGCTGGGCTCGATCAGGTACGCGGCGATCATCGTGTCGTCCACGGCGGCGACGCGTAGCGCCTTGGCGTCGTGCGCGACGAGGTCGCCGTCCGGCCGCTCCGGACGCGGGCCCACGACGACCTCGGTCTCGCCGGCAAGCGCGGCGCGGTCGCCGTCGGCGGCGAAGCCGCCGCTGCCCGTGAGTTCGCCCTCGCTCCACGGCACCGCCACGCCTTCGACCGCGAGCGCGGACGCCGGAAGCGCGGCGTCTAGCTCGTCGACGCGGTTGAGCAGGTTCCGGAACTCGAAGCGCCGGAACATCTCCTTCAGCTGCGAACGGTCGGGCGGCGAGAGCACGAGCTCGGTCGGGTCCGAGTCGAGCTCGAGGTCGCGCCGCATCGTCGCGAGCTCCTTCGCGGCGCGCGCCTGCCCGGCATGCTCCTTGACCGCCTTCGAGCGCGCCGGCGTCAGCTCGTCGGCATGCTCGAGGACGTCCTCGAGCGATCCGTACTGCGCGATCAGCTGCCCTGCCGTCTTGTCGCCGATCCCCGGAATCCCGGGGATATTGTCCGATGGATCGCCCTTGAGCCCGATGAAGTCCGGCACCTGGTCGGGCCGGATCCCCAGCCGGGCCTCGACGCGCTCGGGCGTGTAGACATGGACATCGGAGACCCCGCGCGGCGTCATCATCAGCGCGACGTTGTCGGAGACGAGCTGGAAGGCGTCCCGGTCGGTCGAAACGACGGTCGTCTTGATCCCCGCGTCGTCGGCGCGGGTCGCCAACGTCGCGATCACGTCGTCGGCCTCCCAGCCCTCGAACTCGAGGTTGCGGTATCCGAAGGCCTCGACGATCGGCCGGAAGTAGGGGAACTGCTCGGCGAGCAGGTCCGGCATCGGTTTCCGCTCGATCTTGTAGGTCTCGAGCAGCTCGTGGCGGTGGACCGGCCGCATGTCCCAAGCGACGGCGACGCCCTTCGGCCGGTAGTCGGTCAGCAGCTTGAAGAGCATGTTCGTGAACCCGAGCAGGGCGTTCGTCGAGAAGCCCTCGCTCGTCGCGAGCTCCTCCGGGAGCGCGAAGAAGGCGCGATAGGCGAGGTTGTTGCCGTCAACGAGGAAGAGCTCGGAATCGCGCACCGGAGCGTCGTCGAGCTGCAGTTCCTCGCCCGTCAAGGTCTTCGGGCTCACGGGTCAAAGCTATCGTCCGGCGCCGATGCGTGGGATCGAAATCGAGCTGCTCAAGGACGAGCACCTGGAACAGGCAGCGAAGCTGCTTGCCGACCGCCACGCGCGGCACCGGCAAGCGGAGCCGCTGCTGCCCGACGTGGCCTCCTTCCGCGCGCAGCTGGAACGCGATCTCGGCCACGAGCGCGCCGCAGGCGTCGTGGCGTTGCGTCGCGGCGACGTCGTCGCCTACCTGATCGGCCGTGTCGAGCCCGACGAGCTGCTTGGGGACAGCCGCGCGATCGTCGACTTCGCCGGTTGCGCCGCCGCGCCGAGGAGAACCGAGGCGATCAGAGACCTCTACGCCGCGCTCGCGGCACGGTGGGTTGCTGCCGGCGCGACGCGGCATCTGGTCTACATCCCGGCGAGCGACGAGGCGCTCGCCGACCCCTGGTTGCGACTCGCTTTCGGCGTCCAGCTCGTCTGGGCCGTGCGCGAGACCGAGGCGATGAAGCCGGTGGACGCAGGCGTCAGAATCCGCCCGGGGACGCCGGACGACCTCGATCTGGTCGCGCAGCTCGACCGCGTCCTCTACGAGCACCAGGCTGCCTCGCCGAGCTTCTCCGGCGTAGTGGTCCCGAGTGACGAGGAGCTCCGCGTCGAATGGAGCGACACCTGGGACGACCCGGCCAAGTACGCGCACTTCGTCGCTGAGCGAGCCGGCCGGCCGGTCGGACACGTCCTGCTCTACCGGCGCCCAACAGGCGACCTGCGCATACCCGAGCGCAACATCGACCTCGCCAATACGGCAACGCTGCCCGCCGCCCGCCGCACGGGCGTCAACCTGGCGCTGACCGGCCATGCGCTCACGTGGGCACGCGAGCAGGGTTTCCGTTCGATGACGGCCGACTGGCGCTCGGTCAACCTGCTCGCCTCACGCCACTGGCCGCGCGTCGGCTTCCGTCCGACCTACTACCGCCTCTACCGCGCAGTTCCGTGACGCGCGTCCCGATGCTGTCGGGCTCGCGGCTTGTCGTCGTCAACACGCCGGACGACGCCGTCATCCTGCGGCCGCTCGAGCCCCGCGAGGCAATCGCCGACGTCGGCGCCGCCGTCCGCGACGCGCTGCGTTTCCCGCTCGTCGGCGAGCCCCTCGAGGCACTCGTGCAGCGGGGCGGGCGCGCCACGGTCGTGATCGAGCCGCCGTCGCTGCCGATTCCGACGGCGCAGAATGATCCCCGGCGGGCGGCCATCACGGCGGTCGTGGACGAGCTCGTCCACGCAGGTGTGCCGGTTCAGAACCAGACGCTGCTCGTCGCCGGCGGCCTCGCCCGCCGGCTCGCCGACCGGGAGCTGGAGCAGCTCGGCGTCGTCTCGCCCGAGTTCGCGCGGCGCTTCCGCGGCCAGGTCGCCGTCCACGACGCGGAGAACCCGAGCCTGATCGAGATCGGCCGCTCGGGGCGGGTGCCGCTCCGCGTCCACCCCGCGCTCCTCGAGGCGGACGTGGTCGTCGTCGTCACCGCTGCCGAGACGGTCCTGCACGGCGGGCCTGCCGCGCTGCTCGGAGCCGCCGGCCGCGAGGCCCTCCGTTCGGCGGGCGCGTACTCACTCGTGGAGACGAGCGCCTCCCAGGGCTGGCAGGTCGCGACCGCGCTCGAGCGGGAGCTCATGCGCCGCGTGCCGCTCATCGGCGCCTCGCTCGCCTTCAACAACCTCCGCGTCGCGGGCGCGGCACGCGGGTACCCCTACGAGCCGGAAGCTCTGGCGCGGATCGCCGGGTCACCTCTGCGGCGCCCGTTCGGGCTGCTGCCTGGTTGGGCGCGCGACCGGATCATCCGCTCCGTCCGGCGGGAGATCTCAGTCGCTGCGGCGTACGGCGGGCCACCCTCGGTGGCGCATGCCGAGGCGCTGCTCCGCGGCGTCCAGGCCCGTTCGGCAGCCCTCGACGGCCAGCTCGACGCGATCGTTATCGGCATCCCAAGAACGACGCCGTACCTGCCGCGCGAGCGGCCGAACCCCTTGCTGGCCGCCCACCTCGCGCTCGGCTTGGCGCTGCGCATGTGGCGCGACGGCTTCCCGCTCGCCGAGGGCGGAACCGCGATCCTGCTCCACCGCTTCCACCGGCACTTCGCGCATCCGACGCAGCAGCCGTACCGCACCTTCTTCCAGGCGGTCACGAGGCTGGGCCGCGAGCCGGTCGAGCTGATGGAGGCCGAGCACGGGGTCGTCGCGGACGAGCGTGCGATCGACGCCTACCGCGGCCGGCGCTCCTGCCACCCGCTGCTTCCCTTCGCCGACTGGGCCGCTTGCGCGCCCGCGCTCGGCCGGCTCGGCGCCGTAATCATCGCCGGGTGCCGCGACGCGGTCGCGGCTCGACAGCTCGGCTTCGTGCCGTCACAGACGATCGGCACCGCCCTGGAAATGGCGCACGGCCGCGCGGACGGGCCCGCTCGCGTGGGGTTCCTCCTATCCCCGCCGTACTTCCCGCTGCGAGTCTCGGGCGGCCAGCCCTCGATGCCGAGCTGAGGCGTCGCTTGCGATGCCGCTTAAGAGGCGCGACGGCTTTGCCCGTGCGCCGCTAAACCGGGTTCGGTCGCCGATTGCGCACGGAGGCTAGCCCTCGATCCCGAGGTACGTCTTCTGGACCTGCTCGTTCTCGCGGAGCGTCTTGGCCTCGTCGGCGAGCACGACGCGGCCCGTCTCGAGCACGTAACCGCGGTCGGCGGCGTCGAGGGCCATCAGCGCGTTCTGCTCGACAAGCAGGATCGTCGTCCCCTGCTCGTTGATCTCGCGGACGATCTCGAAGATCTTCTCGACGAAGATCGGCGCGAGCCCCATCGACGGCTCGTCGAGCATGAGGAGCTTCGGCCGGGCCATCAGCGCGCGGCCCATCGCGACCATCTGCTGCTCGCCTCCCGAGAGCGTGCCGGCGCGCTGGTTCTTGCGCTCGGCGAGCCGCGGAAAGAGCGAGTAGACGCGGTCGAGGTCCTCCTTGATCTGCGAACGGTCGCTCCGCTGAAACGCACCCATCTCGAGGTTCTCGAGCACGCTCATGTGCGGGAAGAGCCGCCGCCCCTCGGGCGATTGCGAGATCCCCATCTTCACGATCTCGTGCGGCGGACGGCGCGTGATGTCCTTGCCCTGGAAGACGATCCGGCCCTCGCGCGCGGTGTTGAGCCCGTTGATCGACCGCAACGTCGTCGACTTGCCGGCACCGTTGGCCCCGATCAGGGTGACGACCTCGCCCTCGTGCACCTCCAGCGCGACTCCCTTCAGCGCGTGGATCGAGCCGTAGTAGGTGTGAACGTCCTCGAGCAACAGGGTGGGCTCACGCGGGGCAGTCGCGGTCGCGCTCATACCGTTGCCGCCTTGCCGAGGTACGCCTCGATCACGCGCTCGTCCTGCTGGATCTCCTTGGGCACGCCCTCGGCGATCTTCTCGCCGTAGTCGAGCACGGTCACACGCTCCGAGACGCCCATCACGACCTTCATGTCGTGCTCGATCAGCAGGATCGCGACGTGCTGCTGCTCGCGGAGCTTCGAGACGAAGTCGATGAAGACGACCGTCTCCTGCGGGTTCATGCCGGCCGTCGGCTCGTCGAGCAGGAGCAGCTCCGGGTCGGTCGCGAGCGCCCGCGCGACCTCGAGCCTGCGCTGGTCGCCGTAGGACAGGCTCTCCGCGAGCTCGTCGTCGACCCTGCGCAGGCCGGCGAACGTGAGGAGCTCGCGGGCCCGATCCTGCGCCTCCTTCTCCTCCCGCCGCACGCGGGGGGTCGACAAGATCGAGCCGAGGATCCCGCCCTTGAGGCGCGAGTGCATGCCGACGAGGACGTTTTCGAGGGCGGTCATCTGTGGGAAGAGACGGATGTTCTGGAAAGTGCGTCCGATCCCGGCCTTCGTGATCGCGTGCGGCGGCTTGTCGGTGATCTCCGCACCGTTGAAGACGATCGCGCCCGAGGTCGGCTTGTAGAGGCCGGTCAGCATGTTGAAGAAGGTCGTCTTCCCGGCTCCGTTCGGGCCGATCAGGCTGACGATCGAACGGTGCGGAATCGTGAAGTCCAGATCGTTGACGGCGAGCAGGCCGCCGAACTCCTTGCGGACCGCCGCGGCGACGAGCAGGTCGCCGCCGCTCTCGGGAGCCTGGCTGCCGCCGGACGGCTGCGTGTCGGGGGCCTGTGTGCTCATCCTCTAGGGATTTTTCCGCCGGCGCCGCGCTCGCCCGCGCCCGGCTCGTTCGCGGTGCGCATCTCGTAGAGCGGCGCGTCGAGCGTCCCGAGCGTTCCTTCCTCGATCTCGCGCGCGCGCCGGCGCTCGGGGATCAGACCCGTCGGGCGGAAGAGCATCATCAACACGATGATCACGCCGTAGATTCCGAACGAGTACTTCGGCACGTCGATCTGGTGCGAGGCCGGGAAGATGTTCGCGTTCAGCCAGGAGCCGATGTTGCCGAGACCGTCGAAGTTCAGCCAAGCGAGGATGGTGCCTGCGACGACCACGCCCCAGAGGCTGCCCATCCCACCCAGGATCACCATGCAGAGCAGGAACACCGAGATGTTGAAGTCGAACTGGGTCGGGAACGCGCCCGAGTTGAACGAGGCGATGAACGCGCCGGCGATGCCTCCGAAGAAGGCGCCGATCGCATACGACCACGTCTTCGTCCGCATCAGCGGAACCCCCATTGCGCCGGCGGCGGTCTCGTCCTCGCGGATCGCGATCCAGGCGCGCCCGAGGCGCGAGTCGCGCAGCTGCCAGCTGCAGAAGACCGTCAGCAGCAGGAGCCCGAGGATCGTCCAGAAGAAGAGCCGGTCCGGGGTCGGTGGGAACGAATCGTCGTAACGCACCGGCAGGCCGAGCGCGTTGTGGATCGTGTGCCCGAAGCCGGGCGCGTCGATCGGGCTGATCCCGAAGGTCCCGTGCGTGAGGTCGAAGCCGTGCAGGTTGTCTGCGTTCCGGACGAACTGCGGGATGATCTCGCCGAAGCCAAGCGTCACGATCGCTAGGTAGTCACCGCGTAGACGCAGCGTCGGCAACCCGATCAGGATGCCGCCGACAGCCGTCACGATCCCCGCGATCAGCAGCACCGTCCAGACGGAGATGTGGATGCCCGGCTGGTTCGAATCGACCCCGATCGCGCCGAGCCGGAAGTGGACCTGCTCGAACTGGCCCGACGCCAGCCAGCCGGCCGTGTAGGCACCGATCGCGTAGAAGGCCACGTAGCCGAGGTCGAGCAGCCCCGCGTAGCCGACGACGACGTTGAGGCCGACGGCCATCATCACGAAGACGAGGATCGTGACCGTGTCGTGGAGCGGCGGGAACGACTGGATCACGGGGATGTTCGTCGGCAGGCTGTCGACGTAGAACGGGTAGGTGACCGCAAGGGTGACGACGATCAGGAGGACCGCGTTGGTGCGGATGATCGGGGGCAGGCGCCCCCACGCGTTCCCGACCCGTTGCCCCCCGCTGGAGCGAACGGCCCGATCGCGGTAGCCGCGCGCGGACGCGCGCGCACGCCGGCCTCGGGACGCCGTCGCCACGCTACGCCCCCTCCGGGGTGCGCTCTCCGAGCAGGCCCTCTGGGCGGAACACCAGGATCAGGATCAGGATCGCGAACACGATCGACTTCGTCCACGCCGTCCCTGGAGCGTTCCAAGAGAGCCCCTCGTTGAAGGCCTGGATCATCCCGATGATCAGCGCTCCGAGCACGGCACCGGTCAGGTTTCCGATCCCGCCGAGCACGGCCGCGGTGAAGGCGATCAAGCCGAGCGTGAAGCCGGTGTCGTAACGGATGTTGAACTCGACGAGGTAGAGCGTCGCGCCGACACCCGCCAGCGCACCCGCCAGCGCGAACGTGAACGTGATCGTCCGGTTGACGTTGATGCCCATGATCGCGGCGGCCTCGGGGTCCTGTGACGTCGCCCGCATCGCCTTGCCCTGGCGGGTCGCCTTCACCAGCCAGGTCAGGAGAAGCAGCACCGGCGCCGTCACCAGCACGACGAAGAACGCGTCCCACGCGTAGCCGACGCCCGAGATCGAGAAGACGTCGTGGGAGGAGATCAGCGGCGGGATGCTGCGCGCATTCACGTCGTAGATCGCGAGCGAGATGTTCTGGACGATGAACGACATGCCGACCGCAGTGATCAGCACCGACAACCTCGGCGCGTTCCGAAGTCGCCGGTAGGCGAGGAATTCGATCGAGGAGTTCACAGTCGCCCCGAAGGCGGCGGCAATCACGAACGTGGCGAAGAGGCCGCCGATCAGGCCGAGCGTGCTGCCCGTGCCGGTCAGGCCGAAGACCGCGCCGCCGACCAGGGTGGACGCGAAGAGGCCGCTCAGGGCGAAGACATCGCCGTGGGCGAAGTTGATCAGCTGCAGGATCCCGTAGACGAGCGTGTAGCCGAGCGCCACGAGGGCGTACACCGCGCCCAGCGTCAGGCCGATCAGCATCACGTTGAAGAAATCGCGCGGCGTCTCGATCGCGTTCTTGATCAGCCAAACGAACAGCAGCGCGACCAGGATGAGCCCGAGCACGGACATGAGGTCGGGAAGCTTGCGACCCCGGAGAGCCGACAGCGCCGACGGTCGCTCGGTGCGGGCTTCGACTGCTATGCCGAGAGATTGTAGGGAGGTCCGGGGGGACTTTTCAGCCCTCCCGGACCTGCCGTTTGTCTAGCCCTTCCTCGCGGCGTCGACGAGGTTCGCCTGCGGGTTCGTCGTCAGCAGGGTCTTCAGGTGACCCCCCGCCCCGACGTAGATCGTGAACTTGAGCGCGGCGCCCGTCGCACCCGACAGGTCGCCGTTCTTGTTGATCGAGAAGTTCCCGATCAGGCCGTTATCGACCTTCGTCTTGTAGACGTTGTCGATCACGCTCGAGCGGCTGCCGTCGGACTTGTCGATCGCGTCCAGCAGCACCTGGGCCGCCTGCGCGCCGAGGATCGCGTACGGATCGACCGGCTTCCCGCCGAGCTCGCTCTTGAAGCCGTTGATGAAGTCGAGCGCGGCTCCCTTGTACTGGTCGATGCCAACGCCCGCGACGCTGAAGTACGCGCCGTTCGCCTGGGGCGTCCCGCCCTGCGAGCGCTGGAAGACGGCGTCGGTCGTGAAGCCGTCAGGCAGCATCAGCAGGACCTTGCTGTTCGGCCCGAGGACGCTGACCTTGTCGTTGATCAGCTGGCCGCTGTTCTCGTCGATCAGGCCGCCGATGAAGACGGCGTCAGGGTTCGTGTTCTTGATCTTCGTGAACAGCGCCTGGTAGTTCGGCGCCTTCGGGTCGTAGGCGTCGAATCCGAGCACCTTGATGCCCGCCGCCTTCGCCGCGCCCGAGAAGTTTCGCGCGACGCCGAGGCCGTAGGCCTCCTTGTCGTTGAGGATGTAGACGCTCTTGACGCCCTTGCTCTTCACGAACGCCGCGTCGACCGCGCCCTGGTTCGGGTCACTCGGAGCGACGCGGGCGTAGGTGCGCTTCCCGCTCGGGTAGTACTTCGACGGCTCCGTCGAGGTGCAGTGCTCGGTCAGGCAGCCGTAGGTGTTGGCCGGCGAGAGAAGCATCAGGCCGCCGCCGGGAGCCTTGTTCATCACAGGGATCTCGATCGCGGCACAGCCGGAGTTGAAGGTTCCGACCACGCCGATCAGGCTGCTGTTGCCTGCGTACGCGTGGGCGTTGGCACTGCACTTCGTCGGGTCCCACTTCGCAAGCTGTGCCGACGCGTCGTTGCAGGGCTGGAAGGCGATCTTGTACTTCCCGGCCTTCCAGTCCTGCTGCTTCAGCACGTAGGCGATCGCCTGGTTCATCTGCACGGTCTGCGTTCGCGAGCCGCCGATCAGCGGCAGGTCAGACGCGATCAGGTAATCGGCCTTGCCGGACCCCCCGTACTGGACGGGGCTACAGGAGGACGCCGGCAGTGCGGTCACACCCTTGCCGCCGCCTCCGCTACTGCTCTTCTTGCTCCCTCCGCCGCAGCCCGCCGCCGTGAGGGCCAGCAGCCCGACAGCGACGAGGAGTACTCCCATCGTCAAACGTTTCGTCAACTCTCTTCCTCCTCCGTAGCCCGGGTGTCCCGCTTGCAGACAGGCTCCGGCGGGCACCCGGACCCTGCCTGGTGGGGGCAAGTATCAGGGCAGCGGCCGATGGCCGCAACTTTTAATGCGCGGGGGAACGCACGGGGGAAACCATGTTTCCCCCGTGAGCCCCCTTCTTCTTGTCCAGCGGCGCCTGTGAGGCCGGGCAAGAGCGCGGTCTTGCCCGGCCTGCGAGGGTTTGCGGCAACGCGGCGATACTCTTTCTGTCGCGCCGAAGTGGCGGAACTGGCAGACGCGCCGGACTCAAAATCCGGTGGGCCGCGAGGCCCGTGTGGGTTCGATTCCCACCTTCGGCACTCGGCGTTTATTGCCGCGGTGACGTCGGCCGCCGGAGGCGGGCTTTGCCCGCCGGGAGGCGCGCTGCGGGTTGCGATGCCCGAGAGACGAAGAAGGGGCCCGTGGGGGAAACAAGGTTTCCCCACGCCGAGACGCGCCGGACTCAAAATCCGGTGGGCCGCGAGGCCCGTGTGGGTTCGATTCCCACCTTCGGCACTCGGGTCCTGCTGCCTCCATAGGATGCGGCGGATGAAGGTTGGCGTCCTCACCGGTGGCGGCGATTGCCCCGGGCTCAATGCGGTCATCCGGGCCGTCGGACGGCGGTCCTTTCAGCGTGGACACGAGGTCGTTGGTGTCCGCGACGGTTGGCGCGGGCTCGTTGCGGACGAGCTGGAGCCGCTGGGGCCACGAGAGATCTCGGGGATCCTGCCGCGCGGCGGGACAATTCTCGGGACGACCCGGACGAATCCGTACAAGCTCGACGGAGGCGTCGACAGGGTCCTCGAGACGTTCGAGCAGTCCGGGCTCGACGCGCTCGTTGCGATCGGCGGCGAGGACACGCTCGGCGTTGCGAGCCGGCTGTACGAGGAGCACCGTTTTCCCGTCGTCGGGGTTCCGAAAACGATCGACAACGACCTCAGCGGCACCGACTACACGTTCGGGTTCGACACCGCCGTCTTCATCGCAACCGAGGCGATCGACCGCCTGCACAC
>JBKOUJ010000069.1:0-23259 GCA_046723355.1 Actinomycetota bacterium
CTCCTCGCCATGACCGATCCCGAGCTCTGGGGGGAACTGGGCCAGCAGCTGCGCGTGGACTCGATCCGGTGCGCGGCCGCCGCCAACTCCGGCCATCCGACCTCCGGCATGTCGGCGGCCGACCTGATGGCCGTGCTGCTCGCGAAGTACTACCGCTACGACTTCGACAACCCGAAAGATCCCGCCAACGACCGTTTGGTCTTCTCGAAAGGCCACGCGTCAACGCTCCTCTATGCGATGTACCGGGCAGCCGGCGTCATCTCGGACGAGGAGCTGCTGCGCTACCGGCAGTTCGACAGCATCCTCGAAGGCCATCCGACGCCGCGGATCCCTTGGGTCGACGTCGCAACCGGCTCGCTCGGCCAGGGGCTGCCCTACGGAGTCGGAATGGGGATCGCCGGTAAGCGGCTCGACAAGACCGACATGCGCGTCTGGGTGCTCTGCGGCGACAGCGAGATCGCCGAGGGATCGCAATGGGAGGCCTTCGAGCACGCCGCGTACTACGAGCTCGACAACATCGTGGCGATCCTCGACATCAACCGGCTCGGGCAGCGAGGCGAGACGATGCACGGGTGGGATCTCGACTCCTACGCAAACCGCGCCCGTGCCTTCGGCTGGCACGCGATCGAGATCGACGGCCATGACGCAGACGCGATCGATCAGGCGTACGGCGAGGCGATCGCGACGGACCGGCCGGTCGCGATCGTGGCCCGGACGATCAAGGGCAAGGGCGTCAAGGAGGTCGAGGACAAGCTTGGCTGGCACGGGAAGGCGCTCGACCACCCCGACGAGGCGATCGAGGAGCTCGGCGGCACCACGAACATCACCGTGCAGGTCGCGAAGCCGGAGCGGAGCGGCCGCGCCTTCGAGATCGAACGCGGCGAGCCCGAGTTGCCGCGCTACGAGCTCGGCGAGGAGGTCGCGACGCGCAAGGCCTACGGCGAGGCGCTCGCCGCGCTCGGCAAGGCGCGCGGCGACGTGGTCGCGATGGACGGCGAGGTCTCCAACTCGACCTTCGCCGAGATCTTTCGCGACGCCGAGCCGGAGCGGTACTTCGAGATGTTCATCGCCGAGCAGCAGATGATCGCCGCCGCCGTCGGCGTCCAGGTGACCGGCTGGCGGCCGTTCGCGTCGACCTTCGCGGCGTTCGTCTCACGCGCCTACGACTTCGTCCGCATGTCGGCGATCAGCCGTGCGAACTACTGCATCTCCGGTTCCCACGCGGGCGTCTCGATCGGCGAGGACGGGCCGTCGCAGATGGGGCTCGAGGACATCGCACTGCTCCGGGGGGTGCACGGTTCGACTGTTCTTCACCCGTCCGATGGCAACCAGACGGCGAAGCTCGTCGCGAAGATGGCCGACACCGACGGCATCTCGTACATCAGGACGCTGCGGCCGAACACGCCGGTCATCTACGAGGCCGACGAGGATTTCGAGATCGGCGGCTCGCGCACGCTGCGCGACGGCGACGACGTGGCGATCGTCGCCGCGGGGATCACCTTGCACGAAGCGCTCAAGGCAGCCGAAGAGCTCGCCGCGGACGGGATCGATGCGCGCGTCATCGACCTCTATTCGATCAAGCCGCTCGACGAGGAGACGATCCGCTCGCTGGCGTGCCCGATCGTGACCGTCGAGGACCACTGGGCCGAGGGCGGGCTGGGAGAGGCCGTGCTGTCGGCGCTCGCCGACTCGGAAGAACCTCCGCGGGTCGTACAGTTGGCCGTCCGGGAGATGCCGCACTCGGGCAAGCCGGCCGAGCTGCTCGCGGCAGCCGGAATCGACGCCGAGCACATCGCCGACGCCGCGCGCCGACTGGTCCGCACGCCCGTTTCCGCCTAGCGGTGCCTATCACGCGCTCGCGCCGCCCGATCGGCCAGGCGCGACTCCAGACGGTGCTTCGCAGCTTGCTCGAAGCATCTCCGCTTTGCGCGATCGCGACCGTCGCCGGGGCCCGAGCCCATATCAACACCGCGTACTTCGCCTGGAGCGAGGACTTCCGGCTCGTCTGGATCTCCGATCCCGGCGCAGTCCATTCGCGGAACCTCCGCCGGAGCTCGAGCGCCGCCGTGGCCGTGTTCGATTCGCACCAGACGTGGGGAGGCAGCGACCGAGGTGTCCAGCTGTTCGGCGTCGCCGGCGAATTGCGCGGACGCGCCGCCGAACGGGCGACCGAGGTTTACGCGCGCCGCTTTCGCGATTACGACACCCCTGAGGTGCGCGACTATCGCTGCTACGAGCTCCGGCCTCGGCGCGTCAAGCTGTTCGACGAGCTGGAGCTCGGCCGGGGCGTCTTCGTCAGCGCGCGGATCGGCCCGGGTGGATCGATCGCGTGGGAGCGTTCCGAGGTATACCGGCCGTAGTGACTCCTCAAAGATGGATCGCGTAGGTCCGGTGGATAGCGCGGCGGCCGCGCGCGGCAGGAATCAGGACACGCACGGTCACTGCTCCGCGCATCCGCCGGCGGAGGCGGAACTCGAGGATTGCCTGCGAATACGGACGCACGTCGCGCCGAGCAGTGCCAAGCGTCACGAGACGCCGACCCGTCCGCAATCGTGAAACCGTCACGTGGACGCGGGCGAGCGTCTCCGTCACGTTGCCGCGGTTCGCGACTCTGAGCTCGAGCAGACGCCGGCGGCCGCGTCGGGCGATCCAAAGCCCCCGCACCACCAGGCGGCGCACGACGGTGCCCGGCGCGCGCACCACCACGAAGACGCCGAGCCGCACCCGCACGGCGACGCGGGCGCCGGCCGACGGACGACTGGTCAGCAGCACCAGAGCGTCGTGGTCTCCAGGCTCCGCATTCCGCGGCACCCTCGCCGAGACGAGGAGCGTCGCCGACGTGCGCGCCGGAAGCGCCAACCGCGTCGGCTGAAGCTTCAGCCAGGAGGACGCGGAGCGTGCGCCGGGGCGGACGATCCGAGGCCGTCCGCGCAGCGTGAGCGCGAAGCCGGCCCTGGAAACGTCGACGACGACGCGCCGCGTACCTGAGTTCGCCACGCGAACAGCCGCCCGCTTCGACCCCGCCAGCACGACGCGCGCGGGCGCTGCCATCAGCGCGACCGGCTTCCGCGCCACGCCCGCGTCCGCGGGTACGGAAGCGAGCGCGAGCGCGAAAACGGAGAGCAAGCGTACGCCCAGGGCGATCACCGACCGATCGCGGTGAAGGTGACGGTGGCCGTGTAGTGGCCGGCCGCGACCATCGGCAGCGGGGACGTGAATCCAATGTTGGTCGCCCAAGCGTCTCCCGCCGGAGGGCTCGGAGCCGACGTCGTGCCCACGAGCAGATCGGCGGCCGGTGGAATCGGGATCGCAGCCATCGAGCCACCCACCAGTTGAGCGCCGACCTGGCCGGCGGCCGGGGCCGCCGCTGTGAGGCCGAGCGGCAGGTCAGACGGGACGAATGCCGAGCGGTGAACGGTCAGTGCATAGCCCGTCGCGCGGTTACTGGCGACGGTCACACGTTCGGAAACCGACGATGGGGTCTCACCGGAGACGCCCTGGCCGAAGCTGACGGCCGGACGCTCGAGCGCGATCGAAAGGATGGGCTGGATCTCGATATCGACGCCTGCGTCTGCCGACACGCCGTTGGAAGGCGGAGGCGCGCCGGCGCACGGCGCGACAGCCGCGGCCGAGTTGCGAGGCACCGGAGGCTGTGCCGAGAAGTCGCTCGAGTTCGTGTCGGTATCGGTACATCCGTCTCCGGCACGTAGCGCGGCCGTGGTGTTGCTGATCGTCGGAGCGGGGCCGCTTCCCTCATAGTCCGTCGCCGAGCCGTACCCGATCAGGTCGGCAACGCCAGGATCGGTGGAGCAGCTGCCCACAGTGGCGCCGCAGGCAAGCGCCGTGCCGGTTCGTACGAGCGCGACCTTTCCGCCGGAGACGGCGAGATTCGTCGTTCCGGTCGCGTCCGGTGCCGGCAGGGGCGCTCCAACCGCCGCAGCGGATGCGAGTTGGACGAGATAGCGGCCACCGGGCGCGATGGAGCCGGACAGAGGCGTCACCTGCCACGTCGTCCCGGCGCCGGACGCGTACTGCACCGACCAACTCGCGAGATCGACGGTCGCGCTCCCACGGTTGAACAGCTCGACGAAGTCGTTCGTGTACGGCGCATTCGAGTTGCCGCCGCCGGCGAAGACCTGGCTGATCACCACGTCCGAGGAAGCACTGTGCGCGGCGGGCGCGGCGAGCAGCAACGCGGCGAGGGCGAGCGTGAACAGGTGGCGGAGTCGATGCATCGGCAGCTCCAATCGGGTCGCGGAGGTGACATGCTCCTTCGTACCGGGAGGACCTCACCGCGCGAAAGTGTCCGTTCGCGAATCGGCACAGACTCGGCACAGACTCGTCGCGCGGATACGCCTGAGCGCGGGCCGAATCTAGGCTTAGGCGATGGCCCTCGTCATCGCATCTCAGCTCCGCAAGGAGCTCTCGGGCTGGCAGCTGTTCGATGCGGTCTCGTTCAAGGTCGAGCGGCGCGACCGGATCGCGCTCTCCGGACCGAACGGCGCCGGCAAGACGACGCTGCTCCGGATCCTGAACGGGGAGACCGATTACCAGGGCGGTGAGCTCGTTTTCTCGAAAGGGACCCGAGTCGCTCTGCACGACCAGCGGCCACCGCTCGAACAGGGCTTGACTCTGCGCGAGTACGTGCTCAGTGGCGCGTCTGACCTCGTCGCCACCGAGCATGACCTTCGCACACTCGAGCAGCAGATGGCGGCGGGAGCCCACGACCAGGCCACGCTCCGCCGTTACGCGGACGCGCAGGCGCGCCTCGAGCACGCGGGCGGCTACGCCTGGCGCGAGCGCGCTGCCTCGGTCGTCCGCGGCCTCGGGTTCGCGGAGCCGGATCTCGACCGCTCGCTCGAAACATTCTCTGGCGGCGAACTGACGCGGGCCTCGTTGGCGCGGGCCCTCGGCGGCGATCCCGACCTGCTCCTCCTCGACGAGCCGACCAATCACCTCGACGTCGCCAGCCTCGAATGGCTCGAGCAGGAGCTGCAGTCCCTCGACGCCGGGATCATCCTCGTCGCGCACGACCGGTGGTTCCTCGAAGCGGTCACCAACGGCGTGCTCGAGCTCGGCGGCGGCCGCTCGATCTACTTCGCCGGACCGTGGCACGCGTGGCGGATCGAAAAGGCCGCGCGCGCTTCAGCGGCCGGGAAGACCGCCGGCCGGCTGTCCGTAGACATCGCGCGGCTCGAGCGCTTCGTCGAGAGGTTCCGTTACAAGAAGGAGAAGGCGCGCCAGGCGCAGGCGAAGCTGACGCAGATCCGGCGCCTCGAGCGAGAGCGCAAGCAGGCGACCGACGAGCTGCAGTCGCTGACGCTGCGCAACAAGCGGCTCGGCTTCGAGTTCCTCGACCCGCCGAGGAGCGGCCGCACGGTGGTCGAGTCGCGCGGGCTGGAAATCGCTGCGGGCGACAAGGCGTTGCTCCACGACGTCGACCTCGCGGTCGAGCGCGGCGAGCACGTGGCTCTCGTCGGCCCGAACGGCTCAGGCAAGACCACCCTCCTCGAGACGCTGCTCGAGCTCCGGGAGCCGCTTGCGGGCTCGCTGCGGCTCGGGCACGGGGTCGTCCCCGCCTACTTCTCGCAGCACGAGGTCGAGCTGGACGAGACCGGCAGCGTGCTCGATTGCGCACAGAAAACGACCGGCCTGAAGCGGCCGCAGGCTATGAACCTGCTCGGGCGTTTCCTCTTCTCGGGCTGGGAGGAGCAGGACAAGCCCGTCGTCAAGCTGTCGGGCGGCGAGCGGCGGCGGCTCGCACTCGCGCTCGTCGTGGCCTCCGGTGCGAACTTCCTGCTCCTCGACGAGCCGACCAACCACCTCGACCTCGAGAGCCGCGAGGCGCTCGAGCTCGCGCTCGAGGCATTTCCCGGAACGGTTCTGCTCGTCTCGCACGACCGCGCGCTGCTCGACGCGGTCGCGCACCGCACGCTGGCGGTCGAGGACGGGACGATCCGCTCCTACGACGGCGGCTGGGCCGACTACGTGCGGCGGCGGGACGAGCTCGCCGCGCCTCCGCCTCCGCCCCGCGAGCCCGCGAAGCGAGCGCGCAAGCCGGCTCGGGCGCCAGCCCAGCCACGGCGTCCAAGCGAGCTCGAACGCGTCGAATCCGAGATCGCCGCCCGGGAGCAGGCCGTCGGCGAGCTGGAGCAGCAGCTGGCCAAGGACTGGGGGAACGCCGATACCCTCGCCGCCCACCGCGCGGCGCGCGACGAGCTCCAGGCGCTCCTCGCGCGCTGGGAACAGCTCTTCGAGCAGGCGCAGGCCTAAGCCATGTTGTCGCCCAATGTCGCGACGACGGCCTCGGCCACGACCTTGAGCGGGCGCCCCGAGACCTGGGAGGCCTTCCGCAGCCGCGCGAACGCGTCTTGTTCGGAAAGACCCTCCTTCTCCATGAGCAGTCCCTTCGCCCGCTCGATCGTCTTCCGCGTCGCGAGCGCGTCGGCTAGCGACTCCGCTTCCTCGCGAAGAGCCAGCAGCTCCTCGTGCCTGGCGCGTGCGGCGCGGATCGCCGGCAGCAGGTCCTGCTCGCGGAACGGCTTGACGAGGTAGCCGAAGACGCCGGCCTCGACGGCCCGGTTCACGAGCTCCTCTTGGCCGTACGCGGTCAACATCACGATCGGGATCGGCCGCTCGTCGAGGATCCGCCGCGCCGCCTCGATCCCGTCCAGCCGCGGCATCTTGACGTCCATGATCGCGAGGTCGGGCGCGTGCGCCCGCGCGAGCGCGACCGCCTCCTCGCCGTCGCGGGCCTCCGCGCAGACCTCGAGCCCGGCGCGGGCGAGCATCTCGACGAGGTCGAGGCGGATGATCGTCTCGTCTTCGGCGACCAGGATCCGCATCGGTGAGTGTTCTACACCTGAAGCTCGCCGACCGGCACGAGCCACGTCCAGACGTCGTAGGTCAAGCGACCGCGGCGGACGGATGGATCCTGCTCGATGTATTCGCGCGCCTCGTCCGGGGGAACCCGGTAGATCGAGAGACCGCGCCAGCGTTCGTCGGGCTGGCCGTCGAACGGGCCGGCGAGCGCGATGACCCCCCGCTCGCGCAGCGAACGCTGGTAGGCGACGTGCTCGGCCTGGAGGGCGTCGAGCTCATCGACGGTGAGGTCGGGCAGCCGCTCCGGCCAGCGCAGCAGCACGACCGTGTGCGGCTCGAGCTGCGGCGGCTCAGCCATGTCGATGCCTGCCGTTCGCGTCCATCCGCACTCAAACCCTACGACGTTCGCGGAGGCGCGGAATAGACACAAAGTCGGCACCGGCCGGCCACAGACGCGGCACGCTTTTCGGCGTAGCCTGACGGCTGGCGGGCGGGGAACGGGGCGCCCGGTTGACGCTCGTGAACCTGTAAAGGGCGGTCACGCAGGGAAGACGACCTCCGCACGCGTGCCCCCCTCGTTGCGGAGCTCGAACGTCCCCTGCAGCTCGTCGCGCACGAGGGCCCGGACGATCGAGAGGCCGGTGCCGCTGCGGAGGTCCTCGTCGACGCCGCCGTCGTCGCTGATCGAGAGCACCGCGTGGCCGTTTCGGCTGGCCAGCTCGATCCGCACCCGCTCTCCGCCGTGCTCGAGCGCGTTCTGGAAGAGCTCGCTGAAGACCAGTGCCAGCGCGGTCGCACGATTTCCGGCCAGCGAGACCGGCTCCAGCTCCGCCTCGACGCTCTTGCCGGCGCCGAGCCCCTGGACGAGCATCGCCCGCAGGCGCTCCAGCAGCTCGCCGAGATCCACCTCCTCCTCGCGCTGCTCGGTCAAGACCTCGTGCACGGCGGCGATCGCCAGGATTCGGTTCACCGAATCGTCGAGCGCCTTGCGCGGATCGACCCCGTCCTCGGCCCGCGCCTGCAGGCGCAGTAGCGATGCGACGGTCTGAAGGTTGTTCTTGACGCGGTGGTGGATCTCCTGAGCGAGCACCCCGCGCATCACCGCACGCCCGTGCTCGAGCGCCACGGCCGCGTGGTGAGCGATCGAGGCGAGCAGCGCGCGCTCGTCGGTCGTGAAGTCGGTGTCGCGGTCGCAGACCAGCTCGCCGATCTGCCGTCCTTTCCAGCGAAGCGGGATCCTGACCGCAAACGCGCCCGCGCGCCCCTCCGGCCGGGCGACTCCGCCGTCCTCGAGGACGAGTGCGGCTCCGGTCGCGCCGACCGCCTCCATCGTCGCCTTGACGATCGCCTCGAGCGACTCCTCGAGATAAAGCGACTCAGACACGGCCTCGGAAATCCTTGCGAGCGCTTCGAGCTCCCCCACGCGACGCTGCGCCTCGGCGTAGAGCTGCGCGTGCACGATCGTCTGCGCGACCTGGGCGGCGATGGCGAGCAGGAGCTCGCCCTCCGCGTCCGTGAACTCCCGCGGGAGAAGCGTGCGGACGTTGAGAGCGCCGGCGAGCTTCTCCCGCGCGAGGATCGGCACCGCGAGGATCGACTCGTACTCGTCCTCGGGCAGGTTCGAGAAGCCCTTGAAGCGCGGGTCGAGGTGCGCCTGCGCCGCGATCTTGATCGGCGCCCGCTCCGCCGCTGCGGCGCCCGTGATCCCCTCGCCCGGTCGCATCTTCGGCCGCCGTGTCATCTCCTCGACGCGCGTGCCGTGGGTCGCCCGCAGGACCAGTTCGTCGGCGCGCTCGTCGTAGAGGTAGACGAAGCAGGCGTCGGCCTCGAGCGCCTCGGCGACCTTCGACGCCACGAGCGAGAGCACCTCCTCGAGGTCGAGCGTCGAGTTGACCGCGGCGATCGTCTCGGTCAGCAGCCGCAGGTGGCGGGCGGGGGCGTCCACGCTCTCGATTATGGTCACGCGACATGAGCCTCTACGACTGGCTGCTCTTCTTTCACGTGACAGGCGCCTTCTTCCTGATTGGAGGCGTCGTGATCGCCGGGCTCCTGAACATCGCGGCAATCGCAGTCGATCGGCGGCCGAGTGAAGTCGCGACCCTCTATGGCCTGATCCGGTTCGCGGTGCCCCTCATCGGGCTTGGGTTGCTCCTGACGCTCGCTCTCGGTCTATGGCTCGTCGACGAGGCCGGATACGGCTACGGCGATAGCTGGGTGATCGCCGCGCTCGTCCTCTGGGCCGTCGCCAGTGCGCTCGGAAACATTGACGGCCGGTACCAGCGGAAGACGGGCGAGCTCGCCCGGCGCCTCGCCGCGGAAGGCGACGCACTGAGCCCGGAGCTTCGCGCTCGCCTCCGCAACCCGCTCGCGCTCGCCATCAGCTATGGGAGCGGCCTGATGGCGTTCGCCGTTCTCGGGGTCATGATCTGGAAGCCGGGCGTATGACGATCGCGCTCGTCCGTCCGGACTCCTGGAACCTGCCGCTGTTCCTGCACGTCCTCGGGGCGACGCTGACCTTCGGGACCACGGCGACCGTAGCGATCCTCGCCTTCGCCGGGCGATCAGCTGCCTCGGAGCGTGCGGTGTGGTTGCGCGGCCTCGCGTTCAAGATCGGGCTCTTCGTCCTCGTCCCGGCATGGATCCTGTTGCGAATCCCCGCCCAGTGGATCGACAACAAGGAATTCCCTAACCACGAGCCCGGGTGGGTCGGGGTCGGATATCCGGTGAGTGAGGGCGGCTTGCTGTTGATCATCCTGATGCTGGTCCTTGGTTGGATCTCGAGACGCAGGCGCGAATCGCGGGCCGCAGCCGTTGTTCCGTGGCTTGCCACTCTCTTTCTTGTCGCCCTCGGCGTCGCATGGTTCGCGATGACCGCCAAGCCCGGCAGTTAACAAAACGTTTACAGCGCTCACGATTTGCCTTTAAGAGACCGGGATACGTTGGGCGCTAATGGCCGTCGCTGCTTCAGATCTTCGCTGGCTCAACGGGTTCCTCGTTGCTGACCGCGAAGGTCGCGTGGTCGGCCGTGTCGAGTGCCCGATGTACGGCACCGCCCCCGACGTACCGGACGCACTCGCTGTCCGATCCGGGTTCCTCGCGCGCCGCAAGCGCCGTGTCGTTCCACGGGACGCGATCGAGGACATCGACGACGCGAGCGGCGTGATCGGCCTCCGCGTTGGCCGCGACTCTCTGAAGAGCTTCCTCTAGGAGGGTTTGGCGGAACGGCGCTCGTCGCCGGCGTGCGCTGCTCGTTCCCTGGGGAGGACGCAGGGAGCGTCCATATCCGTAGATATGGGCGCGACTGAGGACGCTGCCAGGGGGCGAGCAGCGTGCGCCGGCGGCACAGACGCTGTTTCGCCAAACCCTCCTTAGCCGGACGGCCACCCGCGGCTCGGCCGTAGTCCATGCATGCGAGCGTCGGTCGCGCTGGTTGCGCTGTCGGTGCTCGTGCTCGCCTCCTCCAGCAGCCGCGGCGCCGCAGACGGCGGAGGCTCACTCGCGCAACTGCGTCACCTGCCGGCAGGTCAGCAGAACTTCGGCGTCATCCTCGACGCGAAGAGTGGCCGCGCACTAGCCGCCTTCCGCGTCGACAACCCGATCCGCGCCGCGATTCCCGACGGCAGCGGCGGCTGGTACATCGGCGGCGGCTTCGTCCACGTGAACGGCGTACTCCGCAAACGACTTGCGCACATCGACGGGAGCGGCCACCTCGACCCGCACTGGAAACCGGAGGCGAACGGCAACGGCGTCTCCGTTACGGCGCTCGCACGCCTCAAATCGCGGCTCTACGTCGCCGGCGACTTCGCCCGGCTGGAGCACCGGCCGCGCTTTCACTTCGGCGCGCTCGACGTGGCTACCGCGCGGCTGCTTCCGAGGTGGCGACCGCAGCCGCGGCAACCGTTCGACGGGCAGGTTCTGCTGACGGCCGGAGACCAAGTCGTCGCCGGCGGCGGCGGCTGCTGCTCGGAGGCAGGCTCGTCCGTCTACGGGCTCGACGCCCGCGGCGGCGCGATCGACGCCACCTGGAAGCCGCACATCGGGCCGACGACGCTGACCGGCAGCGGCGTCTACCTCCTTGCCTCAGACGGACGCGGCGTGCTGATTCGAGGGCTCTTCGGCAGGCCGCACGGCCGCGTCGCCGTCGGCGAGATCGATCCAAGCCGCAGGCGGCTCACCCGCAAATGGCGTCCGGCGGCCTCGAAGCAGTGTCTCTGGTGCCAGCTGCTGGCGGCCGCGGTCGGCAGTGACCGCGTCTTCGGCAGCGTGAACGGCTCGGCCAATTATGCGCTCGTCTCGTTCAGCCGCCGCACCGGTGAGCTCGACCGCGGTTGGCGCGCCCACCTCTCCTCGGTTACCAGCTTCTACGGCGCCGTCTCCGCGACTGCAGTCGTCGTCGCAGGCGGCCGCGTCTATGTGACCGGGGACTTCGACCGCGTTGCCGGCGTCCGCCGGAACGGCTTCGCGGCGCTCGATCAAGCGAGCCCGCGCGCGCTCCCGTCCTGGCAACCGACGGCAGGAACCGTCTACGGCTCGCTGCTCGCGCCGTCCGCCGACCGGCTCCTGCTCGGCATCAGCCTTTCCCGTGAAACTCACTTCGACTTCACGGGTCTCAAGACGTTCGTCCCGATCCACAGACTCAGCGTCACGCTGGCAATGAGCGGCGCCGGCACGGTCAGGGTCGGCCTGGGGCGCCGCTGCAACTACGAACGCTGGACCCAGACAGCCCGCTGCAACGGCCCCGTCTTCCGCTGGCTCGACCACGTCACCTTCCGGCGAGCCGAACGCCGCCGCTACGGCCGCGCACTCCCCGTCCCACCGGGCCGTTACTTCGTCCGCTTCTTCCCCCGCGGAGACGGCGGCGCTCCGCAGGCCCCCTACGACTTCCCGATCACCGTCCGGTGAGCCTTTCCCTCGCGGAAAGTGCGCAGCACTTTCCGCGACCTAACGACCACGGGGTGCGAAACCCGCACCCCGCGATCGGCCGTCAGTTGGCTTCGCCAGCCGCAGCGGCGAAGCGAGTCCAATATTTGCGCTTTTTCAGAGCACGGACAAGTACCGATCGACTTCCCAGCCCGTCAGCTGCACCCGGTACTCGTCCCATTCCTTTCGCTTCAGCTCCACGTAACGGTCGAAAATGTGCGGCCCGAGCGCCTTTCGGGCCAGTTCGGATTCCGCGAGCGCGTCGATCGCCTCGCCGAGAGTCTCCGGCAGCGAGACGATCCCCCGCTGGCGGCGCTGCTCGGGCGTCAGGTGGTAGAGGTTCGTCTCCATCGGGTCGGGCAGCTCGTAGCCCTGCTCGATCCCCTCGAGCCCGGCGTGCAGGAGTGCGGCGAAGGTCAGGTAGGGATTACAGGCCGGGTCGGGGCAGCGGATCTCGACACGGGTCGCCTGCTCTGAGCCCGGCTTGTAGAGAGGAATCCGGATCAGCGCCGAGCGGTTGCGCTGCGACCACGCGACGTAGACCGGCGCCTCGTAACCCGGCACCAGCCGCTTGTAGGAGTTCACCCACTGCGCGAAGACAGCTGCGATCTCCCGCGCGTGGCGGAGCTGACCGGCGATGAAGGCCTTGCCGACGTCGGAGAGGTGCCACTTGTCGTCGCCGTCGAAGAAGGCGTTGCGCCCGTCGCTGAACAGCGACTGGTGAGTGTGCATCCCCGACCCGTTCTCACCGAAGATCGGCTTCGGCATGAAGGTGGCGTGGTAGCCCGCCTTCTTTGCGATCTCCTTGACGATCAGGCGGTACGTGACCGTGTGATCGGCCATCTCGAGCGCCGGGGCGTAGCGCATGTCGATCTCGTGCTGCGAGGGGCCGACCTCGTGGTGGACGTACTCGATCGGGATCCCCATCGACTCGAGCGCGCGGACGGTCTCCTGCCGCAGGCCGGACGCGGCGTCCATCGTCGTCATCGCGAAGTAGCCGCCCTCGTCCAGCGTCTCCGTGCCCTTGTCATCGCGGAACAGGAAGTACTCGAGCTCCGGCCCCACGTTGAAAGCGGCGAAGCCGAGCGAGCGCATCCGGTCGAGCGCCCGGCGCAGCACGTAGCGGGGGTCGCCCTCGTAGGGCTTGCCATCCGGCGTGACGATGTCGCAGATCATCCGCGCCATCTTCATCTCGCCCTCGCGGGCGGGCATCAGCTGGAAGGTGGCCGGATCGGGGATCGCGACCATGTCCGACTCCTCGATCGCGTTGAAGCCGGTGATCGACGAGCCGTCGAAGCCCATTCCGTCGTTCAGCGCCTCCTCGACCTCCGCCGGCGTGACGGCGAAGCTCTTCAGGTGACCCTCGATGTCGGTGAACCAGAGCAGCAGGAAGTCGATGTTCTCGTCCTGCAGCCGCTTCAGCGCCTCGCGGCGCGCCTCCGGATCGCTTGTAGCCCGGGCCCTGCTCTCGACCTGCGCCATTCGTAAACCTCCCTTGAAAAACACGAAAGCCCCAGGCGCCCGCGGCGCCTGAGGCTGCGTCGCCTTCAGACTCCGGTCAGTCTACAACAGCCCCGGCGGGTAGCTCCTGCAGCTCAGGCTCGCGCCCGTGATGCGCGATCGCGCGGCCGAAGAATCCCAGCGCCGGCGCGATCGCCAGCGATCCGCCCGTGAGCGCCGACCGAATCCCCCACACGTTGCCGAGCACGCCGAGGATGGGACCGCCGGCTGCCTCGCCGACCGCGTTCGCCTGGCCGGTAAGCGAGAAGACGGTCGCCCGGACGCTCGAGTCCGTGATCTGCTCGGTCAGCCAGGTGTCGAAGAGCGGATTCGCCATGTTGCGGGCGAAAAAGACGCCGAGGATCCCACCGATTGCCACCCAGGTCGAGCCCGCCAGGGCGAAGACGAGCATCGCGGCGAGCTCGAGGGACGTGAAGCCGAAGAGAAAGCGCGCAACCGCGCCTTGGCCAGCGCGCTCGACGCGCCTGATCAAGGTGCCGATCGCGGCGATGTTGAGGATCATTCCCGTGAGCCAGAAGATCCCGAACCACACGACCGGGCTGAGATGGCCGACAGCCGGGAGTCCGACGTCACGCAGGAAATGCGCCTCCTTCAGGCGGTCGAAGCCCTCGCTCGAAATGCCCATGAAGAGCTCGACACCGATGAGCAGCATGATGATCCGCTGGGCCCACGCGTAGCGGCTACCTCGCACCGCCGTCCTCCGGAGCTCGGCGAACGCCGATGCGCGCTCGTCCGGCGGCCGCCGGACGAACCCGGTCTCCGGCATCAGGAAGATGCACGCGAAGCCGATCAGGATCGAGAACGCGCCCGCAAGAACCACGCCTGCACGAAGGGACAGCGTCCCGACCCCGACCTGAATCAGCAGGCCCACGACTGAGCCGGCCTGACCGAACCGCGCCGCCCGCAGGAAGATCATGCCCACGCGGTCGACGCCGACCTCGTCCGTGATCCACGCCTGCTGGGCACCGCTGATAAAGGTGGAGAAGAAGCCCCAGGAACCCCAGAGCGCGATGACCGCCCATGGGGCCGATACGAGCCCGACAGCGGCCCAGGCGGCGCCCGTGCCGAGGTAACCGATCACGAGCGAGAGCCGCCGGCTGTAGGTGTCGGCAACGATGCCGGTTGGGACTTCGAACAGGACGATTGCGGCCTCCATGGCCGTTCCCATCAGCAGGAGTTGGAGCGGGGAGAGGTGCAGGTCGTTGACGAGGTAGACGGCCGTCACGACCCAGGTCGGCAGGTGCAGGCCGAACGAGAGGCCGTAGTAGACCCTTGTCGCCGGCAGTCGCGTCATGCCGGCTTCCTCGCCAGCACCCAGAGGAACGCCGTTTTCATTGGAGCGATGAAGACGCCACCGGGCTTGAGCCAGCGGTGGAGCCGCCGTAGAAGCTCCATCCACTCGCCGAAGCGCGGCCCAAGCGCGTCGTCGGCTGCTTCGACGGTTTGGGCGCGCCGATCCGTGACCATGGCGTCAGCCCGAGCGCTTCAGCTTCCCGTGCCGTTTTGCGTGCCGCTCGCCGACGCCGAAGATGAACAGCCCGAGCGGGATCGCGACGACGCCGATCACGATCAAGGGCCAGATGTCGCCCCAGAGGGCTGCAACGCCCGCGCCGTTCAGGATCGCGTGCCGGATCCCTCGCAGCGCGTATGTCGCGGGCGAGATCGTCGACAGCCACTGCATCCACTGCGGCAGAACCGACACCGGGTAGTAGACGCCCGAGATCACAAGCAGGATCCCCTGGGCGATGAAGCCCATCTGCATTCCCTTCTCGGGCGAGATGAGCGGCAGGACCGCGGTCATCATCCCGATTCCGATGAACGAGACCGAGGCGACGGCCAGCACCACGAGGGCGGCCGCGAAGTTCGCGCCACCGAGGCTGAGGGAGAAGAAGCCCGCGATCACCGCGAAGAGAACGGCTGTGCGGATCACGCCGTAGACGACGGCGAAGACGCCCATCCCGATCAGGTGGATCGGACGCGCCAGCGGCGCCATGAAGGTGTACTCGATGGTCCCCTCCCAGCGCTCCCAGGCGACCGTCTCGGTGAGGATCTCGAAGACAACGCCGAGGTACGACCAGATCACGGCGCCGATCAGCAGCGTCGTCGTGGCGCGATCGACGTCGATCTTGCCGCCGGCCGCCTCGACGCCCTTGGCGATGAAGACGATCGTGAGCGTGTTCGCGAGCGACCACACGAAGAACGCGAGCTCCCACCACGCGTAGCGCTTGACGAGGTACGCGTTCCGCTCGAGCACTCCCGACAGCCCGATCAGCTCGTGGCGGAGCGTTACAGCGGCACCTCTCATGCAAACACACCCCTTTCGGAGTCTTCGTCTTCTTGCTCCTGCTCGAACTCACGTCCAGTGGCGGCGAAGAACGCCTCCTCCAGAGTCTCGGCTCGGTAACGCGCCTTCAGCTCGTCGGCCGGCTCCAGGCAGAGCAACCGGCCACGGTCGAGGATCCCGACCCGGTCGGCGAGCGCCTCCGCCTCGGCGAGGTCGTGCGTGCAGAGCAGGATCGTCGCGTCGTGCGAAACCCAGATCTCACGGATGAACTGCTGCACCTCCAGCTTCGAGCGCGGATCGAGCCCGGTGGTCGGCTCGTCGAGCAGCAGCAGGACCGGCGAAGTCAGGAGGGCGCGCGCGAGGGCGACCTTCTGCTGCATCCCGCGGGACAGGTGCTCCATCCCCTCGTGCCGGCGCCGGACCGGAAAGCCGACGCGCTCGAGGATCTCCGGGATCTTTTCCCGGGTCTCGCCAGCAGTCATGCCATAGAAGCGCGCCGCGTAGCTGAGGTTCTCCTCCGAGGACATCTTCTTGAAGAAGGAGGCCTCGACCGAGACGCGGTTGACCAGCCGTTGCACGGTGCGCTGCTCGGCGAAGACGTCGTGGCCGAAGATGCGCGCGCTGCCGCCGTCGGGGAGGAGCAGGGTCGAGAGCAGGCGGACGAGCGTCGACTTGCCCGACCCGTTCTGGCCGAGGATCGCGACGCACTCGCCGCGCTCCATCGAGAAGCTGACGCCTTCCAGCGCCGCCACACGCCGCCTGCGCCTCCGCAGGCCGGAGCGATCCGCGTCGCGACGGAAGAACTCCTTGCGCAGGTTGTGAACTTCTACGGCAAACATGCTGCACTCCAGGCAAATCGGCGGGACACGAAACAGGCGCACCGCTCGCTGAGGCGGTGCGCGCGGAAACCGGTGTCAGCCGACGGGCAGCATTTGCGGCCACGATAGCGGCGGGTGCTCGTCGGCACAAGTCCCTGGGTCGAGGGACGCCGGTCGTTTCAGCAGCGCCGACATCACTCGAAGCCGCCATGACTTTCGACGAAAGCTGGGATGACGGCCGGCGGCCGCGGCTGCCGGGCACACCATTTGTCGCCGCGGTGGCGGGAGCGCTCGCACTCGCGGGCCTCGCCTACGCGCTGGTGCACGTCACTCGTTCGCTGAGCGCGGAGCGCGCGGCACGACACTCGGAGGTCGCGTCACTGAACCGCCGGCTGCGCGCGCTCGAGCTTCACAATGTCTCCCTCTCCTCGCGCGTCGGCAGCGCCGAGCGGTCGCTCAAACGGCGAGATGCGGGGATCGCGCCACTCGCGAAACGCGTCTTGCGCAGCGTCTTCACGGTCGAGACGGACGCCGGGCTCGGCACCGACTTCGTCGGCTGGCGGGACGCTGACACCACGTACTTGATCACAGCCGACCATGTCGTCAAGGACTCGAGCGCCAGCGTGACCCTGAGCCGGTCGAGCCAGTCGTGGCAAGGCGAGGTGACCGCGCAGGATGCGAAGAACGACCTCGCCGTGATCCGCCTGGACGCGCAGCCGGTGGGGGCCGATCCGCTCTGGCAGAAGCCGAGGCGCGGCGCACCGGCCGTCGGCGACGAGTTGCTCCTTGCCGGCAGCCCGTTCGGCCTCTCGGGGACGGTCACGACCGGCGTCGTCAGCCGCGTAACGAAGAAGCTGGTACAGACGGACGCGGCTGCAAACCCGGGGAACTCGGGCGGCCCCGCCGTAGACAAGCAGGGCCGGGTCGTCGGCGTCCTCGTCGCCGGGGGCGGTGAAAACATCAACTTCGCGATTCGGATCGACCGGATGTGCGCGAAGCTGCGCTCGTGCTAGGAGGGTTTGGCGGAATGGCGCTCGTCGCCGGCGTGCGCTGGTCGTTCGCTGGGGAGGACGCAGGGAGCGTCCATATCCGTAGATATGGGCGCGACTGCGTAACTAGGGCGGACGCCGGTGCGATCAGCGTGCGCCGGCGGCACAGACGTTATTTCGCCAAATCCTCCTAGACGCCGTCCGCTGGTTACGCTAGGTTGCGTTCAGGTGCCCGTCGCCGAAGGCGGGCGCCGAGGCAATGAGGCCTCAGGACTCGCGGAGTCCTGGGCCTTTTTTGTTGGTCCGAGACCGGAGGAGGAACCACGATGAAGTACAAGCTCGAGTACATCTGGCTGGACGGCTACGAGCCCGTTCCGAACCTGCGCAGCAAGACGAAGATCGCCGATTTCGACGCGGAGCCGACGCTCGACCAGCTTCCGCTGTGGAACTTCGACGGCAGCTCGACGCGCCAGGCAGCGGGCTCGAACTCGGACTGTTTCCTGCAGCCGGTCGCGCTCTTCCCGGACGCCGCGCGCAACCGCAGCTACCTCGTCATGTGCGAGGTGCTGCTCCCGGACGGGACGCCGCATCCGTCGAACAGCCGCGCCGCGATCCCAGACGACCCCGACGCCTGGTTCGGGTTCGAGCAGGAGTACTTCCTCTACAAGAACGGCGCACCACTCGGCTTTCCGAAGGAGGGATTTCCCGCGCCGCAGGGCGAGTACTACACCGGTGTCGGCTACAAGAACGTCGGCGGCGTCGCACGGGAGATCGTCGACGAGCACATCGACCTTTGCATCGGTGCCGGCATCACGATCGAGGGCGTCAACGCCGAGGTCGCGAAGGGACAGTGGGAGTTCCAGATCTTCGGCAAGGGCGCGAGGCGCGCCGCCGACGAGCTCTGGATCGCGCGCTACCTGATGCTCCGCCTCTGCGAGCGGCACGGCGTTGACGTCAACTTCCATCCGAAGCCGCTGGGCGCCGACGTCGACTGGAACGGCTCGGGGCTGCACACCAACTTCTCGACCAAGCACATGCGCGAGGTCGGCGGCGAGGAGTACTTCGCGGCCCTGATGAGCGCGTTCGCCGAGGCGCGCGACGACCACATCGCTTGCTACGGCCCCAACAACGACCTGCGCCTGACCGGTTTGCACGAGACGGCCGCGATCGACGAGTTCACCTATGGCATCGCCGATCGCGGCGCATCGGTCCGCATTCCCCACAGCTTCGTCAAGAGCGGCCACCGCGGCTATCTCGAGGACCGCCGCCCGAACTCAATGGCCGATCCGTACCGCATCACTGGCCGGATCCTCGAGACGATCAAAACGGTCACCGCCCAGGCGCTGATCGAGGACGCGTTCGCGGCGTAGCTCTTACGGCTGCTAGTGATCGCGACCGCAATCGCAATCCGCGACCTCCGGCCGGGCGACTGGTCGGAGGTCTCCCGCATCTACGCCGAGGGAATCGCGACCCGCAACGCGACCTTCGAGACCGAGGTGCCGAGCTGGGAGGACTGGAACGCGGCCCACCTCGCCGACCACCGGCTGGTCGCGGTCGCCGAGGACGAGGTCGTCGGCTGGATCGCCCTTGTGCCTGTTTCGGACCGCACGTGCTATCGAGGCGTTGCGGAAGTCAGCGCCTACGTCGCCGAGGAAGCACGCGGGCACGGCATCGGCGCGGCGCTGCTCGCCGGGGTGATCGCGAGCGCCGAGAGCGCAGGCATCTGGACGCTGGAGACCGGCGTCTTCCCCGAGAACGCGCCGAGCCTGGTGCTGCTGAAGCGCTTCGGCTTCCGTGAGGTCGGCGTTCGGGAGCGGATCTCCCAACTGGACGGTGTCTGGCGAGACGTGGTGCTACTGGAGAGGAGGAGCCCGTGATCAAGGTGGAGGCGGTTGTCATACGCGAACGCGTCGAGACGGTGATCGACGCTGTCGAGGAGGAGACCGGCCACGTCGGCGTCACGGTGGTCGAAGCGATCGGCCACGGGCGCCAGAGGGGCGTCACGCACGAGTACCGGGGGCGCGTCTTCGAATCGCGCTTCCTCCCGAAGGCCCTCCTCACGTTCATTGTCGACGACGACGTCGCGCCGGCGGTCGTCGACGCGATCTCCGATGCCGCGCGAAGCGGCAACGAGTCGGGCGACGGCCTCGTCTGGACTAGCCGCGTCGAGAACGCCATCCACAACCGCACCGGCGGCGCGCTCGACGCGGTGGAGGCGAGATGAGTAACTCAAACCTCCTCATCGCCGCCAACACGATCTGGGTCGTCGTCGCGGCGGTCCTCGTCATGTTCATGCAGGCCGGCTTCGCCTTCCTCGAGGCGGGGCTGACCCGCATGAAGAACGCCGCGCACATCGCGGGCAAGAACGTCCTGATCTTCGGCATCTGCTCGCTCGTCTACTGGCTGGTCGGGTTCGGCCTGGCCTTCGGCGACGGCAATGGCCTGCTCGGCCTGCACGGTTTTGCGCCCTCGTCCGACGCGCTGCTGGCCGTCGGACAGGCGCCGTACTCGTTCTTCTCGACGATCCCCGGCGCGAGCGCGTACCTGTTCGAGGTCGTCTTCGCCGGCGTCTCGCTCGCGATCGTCTGGGGAGCGATGGCAGAGCGGGCGAAGCTCTGGGTCTACTTCGTCTTCGGCGTCGCCTTCACGCTGATCTACAGCGTCACCTCCCACTGGATCTGGCACTCCGGCGGCTGGTTGTTCGGGCTCGGCATGCAGGACTTCGCCGGCTCAACCGTCGTCCACTACCAGGGCGCCCTCGCCGCGCTCGCGGGAGCGATCCTGCTCGGGCCGCGCATCGGCAAGTTCGGCCATGACGGACGGGCGAATCCGATTCCCGGGCACAACATGCCTTACGCGGTGCTGGGCACGCTGATCCTCTGGTTCGGCTGGTTCGGCTTCAACCCCGGATCGACGCTCGCGGTCGTGACCGGCAACAAGATCGGCTACTTCGGTTACGTCGCGCTGACGACGAATGTGGCAGCCGCGGCCGGCGCGCTCGGGGGGATCGCCACCGCCTGGGTGGTGCTGAAGAAGCCGGACGTCTCGATGATGCTGAACGGCGTCATCGCCGCTCTCGTTGCCATCACCGCGGCATCGGGATTTGTAGCTCCTTGGGCCGCGGTCGTGATCGGCTTCGTGGCCGCTTCGATCGCCGTCGTCGCTGTGCCGCTCGTGGAGAGAATCGGGATCGACGACCCGATCGGCGCGGTCGCAGTGCACGGCCTCGCCGGCGTCTGGGGGACGCTCGCGACCGGGTTGTTCGCGGTGCCGGCACTTGCTGCGAACCTGGCGACAGGCCGAGGCGGGCTCGTCTACACGGGCTCCTTCCACCAGCTCGGCGTCCAGGCCCTCGGCCTCGTCGCCGTCGGCGCCTTCACGTTCACCGCGTCGTTCGGCTGCCTCTGGACGCTGAAGCGGCTGTGGGGCATCCGGGTCGAGGAGCACGTCGAAACAGCCGGATTGGACGTCTCCGAGCACGGCATGTGGGGCTATCCCGAGTTCTACATCCCGGTCCCGGGCGGCTACGGCACCGAATCGCACGGACACCTCGGAGCGCCGCACGCGCACCGTCCGGTGCGACCGCCAGAGTCGGCCCCAATCGGTCAACCAGCTGAGGAGGCCGCATGAGCCATCAGAACTGCCAATGCGAGCGACCGATCCCGCGCGAGCGCGCCGAGCAGAAAGGCGCCTCCGAGAGCTTCTGCGCCCGTTGCAAGCGCCCGATCGGACTGCGGGTCGCGGCAAATGTGACGGTGAGATGACTTACCGGTGACCCTTCTGACCGGCCGCAGAGCGGCCGCGATCGTTGCCGACACGCCGGTGCGGCTGCTCGCACTGTTCGACCAGAGCTTCCGCCGCGCCTGCCGCGAACACCCCGAGTTCGCCAACCTCGTTCGTGGCGAGAGCCGGCGCTTGACGCGCACGGCGACCGTCTAGGTCGCTGCGTCTACAGTCGTCCACCTGCGGTACCAGTTCGACTGCGGGCCGCACTCATTGCCCACGCCAGCTACCCGAGGTTCAGGTCGTCCTGGATCCAGCGCGCGCGAGCCAGCGAGTCACCCCGCTACTTCGTGGTTAACCGGGCGGCCAGTTGCGGAATCCACTTGAACTTCTTTGTCGGCGTACCGAGAATGGAGCCTACGTTTCGAGGTTCGAGCCGGGGCGTCGGCACCACCTCTCCCCAGCCGAAAAAGGGGCACTGCGGCCGCCAATCTCGGAAGGCTTCAGGCCTTGCCCCGGCTCGCTCTTTGAATCATCCGAAACCGCTCGACGGCGAACGACCCCCGTAGGTACGGTACCGGCCGAACGTTTGGCGGGGTCTGCGGACCGGCGTCTTGACCCCAGCTTCAAAACGATGACGATCCGTTTGTGGAGGACGTTCTGCGGATCGAAGCGGCCCAGCGTGCCGATGCCGAGTGCATCGCGGACGCATTGGCCGACTACGACGCCAGCGTCGGGCCCAACGGATCGGTGGTCCTTGTCACCGGGATGAGCAGCGGCACGCTGCTCACGGCGGTGCTCGATGTGCTGAAGGAATGCCTCGACGCGAATGCGATCGCGGCCGTCAAGGTTTCGATCGACGATCAGCACTACGTGATGGAAGGGGCGCCGTGACGCGTGGCCGTCGCCCAGCTCGCTGATCCGAAGAGCCGAGCAACCCGGCGGGGGGCCGCTCGGCTCAATCGGAAAAGGTTCCCTGCCGGGACCTAATAAACGCACGCCCACAGGACTGCCGCTGAGGAGCTCGGCAACCCCGGCCGCGGGCGCGAGCTCTATTCCGCCGGTCACATTCCCGGTGCCTCGTTCCTCGACGTCGAGGCCGACCTCTCCTCGCCCCGGGGCCCGGTGGCCGGCACCCGCTCCCCGGGCCAAGGCAGTTCGCCGCAGCGGCGGGCACGCAGGGATCAGCGACGGCGTCTTCGTCGTCGCCTATGGCTCCATGGTGCCGAGGAGCTCCAGCGCCCGCGCGTGCCGGAGCGCTACCGCGGGGAGGTCGAGCCGATCGACCCCGTCGCGGGACACATCCCGGGCGCGCGCAACGCGCCCTGAAGCGACCGCTCCCGGAGATCCCCAGCGGAGAGGTAGTCGCCTACTGCGGCTCCGGCGTCACCGCCTGCGTGACCGTTCACCGCCTCGCGCTCGCCGGACGTGACGCGAAGCTCTATCCCGGCTCGTGGAGCGAGTGGTCGGGCCGCGGCCTACCGGCCCAACGGCCTGGTTGAGCCGGCGTGTCGGCAAAGCCGCCACGCCTCTTAAGCGGCATCGCAAGCCACGCCTTAGGCGGTCGAGAGCCCCGTCAGGTACGGCTGCCAGCCGTCCGGGATCTTCGGCGCGGCAAGGCGGATGAACAACACCGGCGCAGGCGGCCGCGGCCTGCGGCGCAGCTCCATCGCTACCTCGTGTAGAAGCCTGTCGCCCTTGCGGAGGTTGCACGGCGCGCACGACGTGACGACGTTCTCCCACACCGATTCCCCGCCTCGGCTCTTCGGGACGACGTGGTCGAGCGTCAGCCGGCCACCTGCGGTGCCGCAGTAGACGCAACGCCAGTCGTCGCGCGCGAAGAGCGCCCGCCGAGAGATCTTCCGCTGCACCGTCCGAGGCACGCTGACGTACTGGACGAGCCGGATCACGTGCGGCCACGGGAACGCCGTGGTCGCGGAATGGAGCGCCCGGTCGAGCTCCTCGATCACCTCCGCCTTGCCCTTGAACACGAGCACATGCGCCCGCCGAACCGTCGTCACGTTGAGCGGCTCGTAGCTCGCGTTCAACACCAAGACCTGCTGCAAGACAGGCAAAAAGTAGCACCGGGCCAAGCGCTCTCAGCGCGACATCGCGCGCTGCGGCGTCGCTTGCGATGCCGCCTAGAGGACGTCCGGGCTTTGCCCGGGCGTCCGTCTAAACC
>JBKOUJ010000033.1:0-5200 GCA_046723355.1 Actinomycetota bacterium
GTAGGTTGAAAGCGGTTATCCAAGGAGGGAAGCGATGAGCGTGACGGTCTCGAGCTACAAGAACCTCGTCGGCGGCGAGTGGGTCGACTCCGCCTCGGGCGAGACGATGGAGGTGCTGAACCCGGCGACCGGCGAGACGATCGCCGAGGTCCCGCGCGGGACGGCCGACGACGTCGGCCGTGCCGTCGAGGCGGCGACGAAGGCCCTGCCGGAGTGGCTCGAGACGACGCCCGGCGAGCGCGCGGAGGCGCTGCTGAAGCTGGCGGACCTGCTGGACGAGCACGCCGAGGAGCTCGCGCAGCTCGAGTCCACGAACGTCGGCAAGCCTCTGCCGGCGGCGCGCGACGAGATGCCGGTGTCCTCGGACAACATCCGCTTCTTCGCGGGCGCGGCGCGGATGCTCGAAGGCAAGTCGGCCGGCGAGTACATGCGCGGATACACGTCGATGGTCCGACGGGAGCCGCTCGGGGTCGTCGGCGGCATCACGCCGTGGAACTACCCGCTGATGATGGCAGTCTGGAAGTTCGCTCCGGCTCTCGCCGCGGGGAACGTCCAGGTGCTGAAGCCGTCCGAGCAGACGCCGCTGACGACGCTTCGGTTCTTCCAGCTCGCCGCGGAGGCGGAGATCCTGCCGCCGGGCGTGATGAACGTCGTCACCGGCGACGGCGTCCCCGTCGGCGAGGCGATCGTGAAGCATCCCGATGTCCGGCTGGTCTCGCTGACCGGCGACGTCGAGACGGGCAAGATCATCGCTCGAACGGCCGCCGACACGCTCAAGCGCGTGCACCTCGAGCTCGGCGGCAAGGCGCCCGTGGTCGTGTTCGACGATGCCGACCCGGCCGCTGTTGCGGAGGGGATCAAGATCGCCGGCTACTGGAACTCTGGTCAGGACTGCACCGCCGCCTCGCGCGTCGTCGCCGGCCCGGGGATCTACGACAAGCTGCTCGAGGAGCTCGTCCCCGCGGTCCAATCGCTCGCGGTCGGCGACCCGGCGGAGAAGGAGGAGCTCGACATGGGCCCGGTCATCTCGAAGGAGCAGCAGGATCGCGTGTTCGGCTTCCTGGAGCGGGCTAAGGGCGCCAGCGTCCTGACCGGCGGCGGCTCGAATGGCAACCGGGGCTTCTTCGTCGAGCCGACCGTCGTCGCCGACGTCGGCCAGGAGGACGAGATCGTCCAGCGAGAGGTCTTCGGCCCGGTCGTGACCGTGCAGCGCTTCGACGACGACGACCAGGCGATCGGGTGGGCGAACGACGTGCCGTACGGGCTTGCCGCGTCCGTCTGGACGCGCGACATCGGCCGGGCGCTGAACGCGGCGCGCAAGCTCCAGTTCGGGACGGTCTGGATCAACGACCACATCCCGCTCGTCAGCGAGATGCCGCACGGCGGCTACAAGCAGTCCGGCTACGGCAAAGACCTGAGCGCCTACTCGCTCGAGGACTACACGCAGATCAAGCACGTCATGGCCAAAGTCGACTAGCAGACGCCTCCTCTTTGACGTAATGCGCGGGGATGGGCGAGAATCCCCGCGCATTGCGCAGTGACCACAATCGCGGCGCGGTCGGGGGACGGCGCGGGCTCGACCGGATCGACCAGAGCATCATCGAGGCGCTCCAGAAGAACGGGCGCGCGTCGTTCCGGCGGATCGCCGCGGACATCGGCATATCGGAGGCGACGGTGCGTGCCCGGTACGGGCGCCTCTGCGACGACGACATCCTCCAGGTCACCGGCGTGACGAACCCGCTCGGGCTCGGGTTCGAAGCCATGGCGATGGTCGGCGTGCGCACCTCGGGAGCGCCGGAGCCCGTCGCCGACGAGCTTGCGAAGTGGGACGAGGCCGGCTATGTGGTCGTCACGGCAGGGCAGTACGACATCCTCGTCGAGCTCGTCTGCGCCGATCGCCGCGAGCTGCTCGACCTGACCAGCCGGATCCGCGCCCTCGACGGCGTCGCCTCGACCGAGAGCTTCCTCTACCTCGCAATGTGGAAGCAGCTCTACGACTGGGGCGCCCGCGTCACCGACGAGAGGCCGCTGGAGGCGAGCGTCCGCTGATGGCCGTCGAGGAGCGCGCCGCGGAGCAGCTCGGCACGACTGCCGAAACCGGCCGCACCCCCGACGTCCGACTCGACCGGGTCACGAAGCGCTTCGACGACGTCGTCGCCGTCGACGACCTCTCGCTCGAGATCGAGCGCGGCAGCTTCTTCGCATTGCTCGGCCCGTCCGGCTGCGGCAAGACGACAACGCTCCGGATGATCGGGGGCTTCGAGGAGCCGACCGCCGGCGCGATCTACCTGGGCGACCGCGAGGTCAGCGGCACGCCACCCTACAAGCGCGACGTGAACACGGTCTTCCAGAGCTACGCGCTCTTCCCGCACCTGTCGATCTTCGAGAACGTCGCGTTCGGCCTCCGGCGCAAGGGCGAGCGCGGTGGCCAGCTGAGGGGGAAGGTCGAGGAGATGCTCGACCTCGTCCAGCTCGGCGGGTACGGCAAGCGCAAGCCGCGCCAGCTCTCGGGCGGCCAGCAGCAGCGGGTCGCGTTGGCGCGGGCGCTCGTGAACAGCCCGCGCGTTCTGCTGCTCGACGAGCCGCTGGGCGCGCTCGACCTGAAGCTGCGGAAGGAGATGCAGCTCTTCATCAAGGGCCTCCAGCACGACGTCGGCATCACCTTCATCCACGTCACCCACGACCAGGAGGAGGCGATGACGATGGCCGACCGGATCGCGGTGATGAACGGCGGCCGGATCGAGCAGCTCGGCGCTCCGGACGAGCTCTACGAGTGGCCGGCGACGCCGTTCGTGGCCGGCTTCCTCGGCATCTCGAACATGCTCCCGGGGACGGTTGTCGGCCCTGACTCGGTCCGGCTCGCGGACGGCACTCTCATCCGCGCCCAGGTCGACGGCAAGACCCGCGCGGTGGCCGCGGGCGTCCGCCCGGAGAAGATCACGATCGGCGACGGCGGCGGCGCGAACGTGCTCGAGGGCACCGTCAGCGAGAGCGCGTACCTCGGCGTCGCGACGCAGCTCGTCGTCAGGACGGCGGCAGGGCAGATCCAAGTCTTCGCGCAGAACATCGATGCCGGCGGACGTGTGCCGCCGCCGGGGTCGGACGTCACATTGAGCTGGAGCCCCGAATCGACTTTCGTCATGGAGCAGGCGAAGGAGGGAGAAGAATGAGCTCGAGGATGACCCGCGAGGAAGTGCTGCGGCGCGGTGCCGTTGGAATCGGCGCGCTGTCCGTCCCGGGCCTGCTGGCGGCGTGCGGCGGCAGCTCGTCTAAAAGTGCCGCGGGCGGCGGCAAGGTCAACAAGGTTATGAACTTCGCGAACTGGCCTCTCTACATCGACACGAAGAAGACACTCGCTGACGCCGGCATCCACAAGCCGACGACACTGCAGGAGTTCGAGAACAAGACCGGGATCAAGGTCAACTATTACGAAGAAGTCAACTCCAACCCGGAGTACTTCGCGAAGGTTCAAGGGCGGCTTGCGAAGGGTCAGGGAATCGACCGCGACATCATCGTCTCCACCGACAACGACCGCTTCCTCGGCGAGTACATCTCCAACAAGTGGGCGCAGAAGCTCGACAAGAGCAAGATCCCGAACATGAAGAACCTCATCCCGGCGCAGCAGCATCCGCCGTTCGATCCCAACCGCGACTACTCGCTGCCGTGGGCCTCCGGCATGGACGGCATTGGCTGGAACGACAAGGTCACCGACCCGATCACCACGGTCAAGCAGCTCTTCGAGGATCCGAAGCTGAAGGGCAGGGTCGGCGTCTGGAACTCGATGGGCGACACCCTCGGGCTCATCATGCTGGAGAACGGGGACGATCCCTCCAAGGTGACCGACGCATCGTTCAATCGAGCCATGAAACGGCTCGAGAAGGCTGTCAACTCGGGCCAGATCCGCAGGTTCTACGGCAACGATTACGCGCCGGTTCTGGCGAAAGGGGACCTCGCGGCGACCATGGCGTGGTCCGGCGATATCGCCAATCTCGCCGACCCGCACTGCCACTGGCTCGTCCCTACGTCCGGCGGGATCATCTGGACCGACAACATGATCATCCCTCTCGGAGGGAGCGTGCCGACGGCCTCGACGTACATGAACTTCATGTACGACCCGATGAACTCCGCGCAGTGGGCCGTCGGGGCGAACTACATCTCGTCGGTCAAAGACGTCAAGCAAGATGCGGTGAAGCTCGATCCCAAGGCCGCTTCGAACAACCTGACCTTCCCGACCGAGAAGACGCTCTCGCAGATGCATCAGAACGACCCGAAGATGCTCACCAACCCCGACTACAACAAGAGGTGGCTGGCGGTCCAGGGCCAGTAGGTCCGAGTGGGGGAGTTTCTGCACCGACACAAGGGCCTCACGCCCTACCTGCTCCTCGCGCCGGGGATGCTCTGGCTCGCGATCTTCTTCCTCGTGCCGATGGGCTTCCTCGGCTACCAGTCGCTCGAGTCGGGGCTGTTCCCGCACTTCCAGTTCACGTGGGAGTTCTCGAACTTCTCGTCTGCGCTGTCGGGCTACCACACGCAGCTCATCCGTTCGTTCGTCTATGCGGGAATCGCCACGGTCGCCTGCCTGGTGCTCGCGTATCCGCTCGTGTACTGGATCGCCTTCCGGGCGGGGCCGTGGCGGAACCTCTTCCTCCTCGTCATCGTCGCCCCGTTCTTCGTCACCTACCTCGTGCGGACCCTCGCCTGGCTCAACATCCTCGCCGACGAAGGGCCGGTCGTCCGCATCCTGCGCGACATCCACGTGCTCGGGCACGACGGGAGGCTGTTGGCGACGACGTTCGCGGTCGTCGCCGGGATCACATACAACTTCTTCCCGTTCATGGCGCTGCCGCTCTACGTCTCGCTCGAGCAGATCGACGCGCGGCTCCTGGAGGCGGCGAAGGACCTCTACTCGTCGCCGACTCAGGCGTTCCTAAGGGTGACGCTGCCCCTTTCGGCGCCCGGAATCGTCGCGGGGACGCTCCTCACCTTCATCCCGGCCGCCGGCGACTTCATCAACGCCGCGCTTCTCGGGACACCCAACCAGGCGATGATCGGGAACGTTATCCAGGCGAAGTTCCTGGAGTCGCTCGACTACCCGACCGCCGCCTCGCTCTCGTTCATCCTCATGGGGACGATCCTGATCGCGCTGCTCGTCTACGCCCGGATCGTCGGCCCGGAGAAGCTGACCGGATGACGACGGCGG
>JBKOUJ010000133.1:0-10952 GCA_046723355.1 Actinomycetota bacterium
GCTCGAGTGGACGGTCAATGCGTACACCCTCACCTTCGCCGTGCTGCTTCTGACCGGAGCGGCGCTCGGCGACCGGTTCGGGCGACGGCTGATCTTCGTGGTCGGGATCCTCGTCTTCACGGCCGGATCCGCGCTCGCCGCCCTCTCGACCAGTGCCACGGCGCTCGATCTCGCCCGCGGGATTCAGGGCGTCGGCGGCGCGATCGTCACCCCGCTGACGCTGACCCTTCTCTCGGCGGCGGTTCCGCGCGAGCGCCGCGGATTGGCACTCGGAGCCTGGGGCGGCATCGGCGGCCTCGCGGTGGCGATCGGGCCACTGGTCGGCGGTGCGATCGTCGAAGGGCTTTCGTGGCAGTGGATCTTCTGGCTCAACGTGCCGATCGGCCTCCTGCTCGCCCCCGTGGCGCTCTCTCGGCTCGACGAGTCGCGCGGGCCGGCCGGTCGGCTCGACCTACGGGGGCTCGTGCTGGCGAGCGCTGGGCTGTTTGGGATCGTCTGGGGGCTCGTCCGGGGGAACTCGGTCGGCTGGGGCTCGCCCGAGATCGTCGGCTCGCTCGTCGCCGGGGCAGTGGTAGTTGCGCTCTTCGCCCTGTGGGAGCTGCGGGCCGAGGCGCCGATGCTGCCGATGCGTTTCTTCCGGAACCGGACTTTCACGCTCACGAACGTCTCGTCGCTCTTCATGTTCTTCGGGATGTTTGGGTCGATCTTCCTGCTGATCCAGTTCTTCCAGACCGTGCAGGGCTACTCGCCGCTGCAGGCGGGGCTGCGGATCCTCCCGTGGACGGCGATGCCGATCTTCATCGCGCCGATCGCGGGCGCGCTCTCGGACCGGATCGGCGGCCAGCGGATCATGGCGACGGGGCTCGCGCTTCAGGCCGTCGGGCTTGGCTGGATCGCCGCCGTCTCGTCGCCGACGGTCGCGTACGCCGACCTCGTGGCGCCGTTCTTCGTCTCCGGAACCGGCATGGCGCTGTTCTTCGCTCCCGTGGCGAACGTCGTGCTCAGCTCCGTGCGGCCCGAGGAGGAAGGGCAGGCGTCTGGCGCGCAGAACGCGATCCGCGAGCTCGGCGGCGTCTTCGGCGTCGCGGTCCTGGCGTCGATCTTCTCCCAATACGGCGGCTACGGCCTTCCGCAGCACTTCGTCGACGGCATGCAGCCTGCCGTCTTGGTCGGTGCGGTTGTCGTCGGCATCGGCGCATTGGCGGCGCTTGCGATTCCGTCGCGGCGTCGCGGGGCCGAAGTACCGCAGCCCGCGTACGAGGCGGCGTAGCCTCACCGGACAACGTCGCGGGCGCCGTCTCGTGCGCCCGCGACAATGCCCGGGGTGAAGGTCGCTTCCAAGCTGCTCGTCCTCGGTGCGGGACGCCAGCAGCTCGGTCTGCTGCGGACGGCTCGCCAAGGGGGGGTCGTCGTGGTAGCGGTCGATCGCGATCCGGCCGCGCCGGGCTTCTGCTTCGCGGACCGGCGCGCCCTGATCTCGTTCGAGGACGAACCGGCGCTGCACCGGCTCGCCGAGGCCGAGCGGATCGACGGCGTCATCTCCCCCGCCAACGACTGGTCGGTCGGGATCGCGGCGCGGGTTGCCCACCGGCTCGGGCTCGCGCATCCGCTCGATCCGCGGACCGCGGCCCTGGCGGCCTCGTGGCTGCGTCAGCGGGAACGGTTCTCCGAGGCCGGTGTACCCACCGCGACGTGGCTCGGAGAGGAGCCGGAGGCAACCGTTCAGGCTTTCAGCGTCGCCGGCGAGTTCCACGCCTTGGCCGGCCGGCCGGTCGCCACCCACCTCGCCGAGCAGGCAGCCCTGGCACTCGGGATCCGCGAGGGGCCGACGGTGACGCGCATCCGGCTGAGCGAATCCGGTCCGCAGGTGATCGAGCTCGCTGCGAGGCTCGGCAGCCCCGAGGAAGTCGAGCTTGTTCGCGTGGCGACCGGCATCGACCTCAACGAGCTCGCGTTGAGGGGCGCCCTCGGCGAGCTCGTCGAGTCACGCGAGCTCGCCCCATTGCGCAAAACGGCCTAAAGCACGACGCCTGATCGGACGATTCCTGGTGCATGGCGGTCAGCCATGCGCCCGCGGTCGCCTCTGCGGCACCTCGCACGAGCCGTACAGGCCGCCGCGTGCTCTTCTTCGGCACGTACGACGCGAGGAAGTACCTTCGCGTCCAGGTTCTTGAGGAAGGCTTCGCGGCGGTCGGAGACGAGGTGCTCGAGTGCAACGTCCCGCTCCGGCTTGACACGGCAGCGCGGGTGCGGATGCTGCGGCGGCCCTGGACCGTGCCGCTGCTCGCGCTGAAGCTCGCTGCCTGCTGGGTGCGCCTGATCGTGCGCGCCCGCCGCTTCCGCGGCGTCGACCTCGTCGTCGTCGGCTACATGGGCCACTTCGACGTGCATCTCGCGCGCCTGCTCTGGCCGCGCACCCCGGTCGCACTCGACCACCTCGTCTCGGCCGGCGACACCGCGCTCGATCGCGGCTCGGCGTCAGGCTGGCTCGTGCGACTGCTCGACCGCCTTGACCGTGCCGCCGTGAACGCCGCCCACTTCCCGTGCGTCGACACGTCCGAGCACCGCGAACGCGTCTGGCTGCCCGCGCGGTCGCGTTCGGTTGTGGTGCCCGTCGGCGCTCCGACGGCCTGGTTCTACCCGCCGGCGCGCCACGCAGGCGACCGCGTGCGGGGCGTCTTCTTCGGAAGCTTCACGCCGTTGCAGGGAGCGCCTGTCATTGGCGAGGCGCTGCGCCTGCTCGCTGACGACGAGCGGTTCGCCTTCACGGTCGTCGGACGGGGTCAGGACTATGACGCCACCCGCACGTCGGCCGCGGGGGCGAGCAACGTCGAGTGGATCGACTGGGTCGAGCCCGAGCAGCTCCCGTACCTCGTCGCCTGCCACGACGTCTGCCTCGGGATCTTCGGGACGGGCCCGAAAGCGTTGCGCGTCGTGCCGAACAAGGTCTTCCAGGGCGCCGCCGCCGGGACGGCGATCGTAACCTCCGACACGCCGCCGCAGCGCCAGGAGCTCGGCGACGCAGCGGTCTTCGTGGGTCTGGGCGACCCGGCCGCGCTCGCGGCCGAGCTACGGAAGCTGGCAGATGACCGCGACCGCCTTTGGGAGCTTCGCCGCGCCGCGTTCGGGCGCGCGAACGAGCGCTTCCATCCAGCGGCGGTCATCGAAGCCCTGAACGCACGGCTGCCGGCACCAGTCGCCGTCGTGCCGACGGCGATCGCGGCGTAGACCGGGCGCGCGCAGGCGCCGTCGTTACGCTGAGCCGGTGAAACGGCGCCTGCTTCGGCTGTCCGGGACGCTCGTCGTCACAGGCCTCTGCCTCGCCTACATCGTCTGGAAGATCGACATTCGCCGGACGGTGCACGTGCTCGTGCACGCGCAATTCGCGTACTTCGCGGCCGCGGTGGCGATCGTAGTCGTCTCGGTCTGGCCGATGGCTTGGCGCTGGCAGAAGCTGCTGGACGCGAAGGGGATCCACGACCGGCTGGGCTGGCTGACGCGCGCCTACTTCGTCTCGTACACGGCCGGCCAGATCCTGCCGACCGCGGTCGGGGGCGACGCGGTGCGGATCTACGAAACCTCGCGGCGGCATCCCGGAAACGGCGGGCCGGTCGCAGCGTCGGTGCTGCTCGAGCGGGCGCTTGGCGGCGCGGCGACGCTGACGCTTGCCGCGGTCGGCTTCGCCCTGGCGATCGGGCGGTACGACGTCGGCGCCTACCTGTGGGTCGAGGGAGCGTTCGTGGTCGCGACCCTCGTGCTGGCCGTGCTGCTGTTCTCGCGGCGCCTTCGGCCCCTGCTGGCGCGGACGGTCCCGCTGCTGCGCTTCCTGCGGGTCGAACGGCCGGTGCGCGCGGTCTACGAGGGCCTTCACTCGTACCGCGGCAACGTCGCCCTGCTGCTCGGGGTCTTCGCGCTGACGCTGGCCGTTCAATCGGTCCGGGTGCTTGCGATCTGGCTGACCGGCAAAGCCGTCGGCGTCGAGCTCTCCCCGCGCCCGTACTACGTGATGGGCCCGCTCCTCTTTCTCGTCCTCCTTGTGCCGTTCACGGTCAACGGCCTCGCGGTACGGGAAACGTTCTTCGTCAGCTTCCTCGGGAACCTCGGCGTCGACGCGAACAAGGCGTTCGCGACCGGCTTCCTCTTCTTCTTCGTGACGATCGCGCTTGGCCTGCCGGGGCTCGGGATCTTCGTCTGGGAGAGCCTCCGTGGCGTCAGGCGGGCACCCTTGCACCAGCCCGATGTCTGACGTCTCCGTCGTCGTGGTGACGTTCAACTCGGCCCAGTGGATCGAACGCTGCCTCGAGAGCGTTCGAGGCTACGAGACGATCGTCGTCGACCACGGCTCGGAGGACGAGACGCTGGAGATCGTGCGAACGCGCTTTCCTGAAGCTCGGGTGATCGAAGAGGAGAACCGCGGCATGGGCGGCGGCAACAACACGGGGATGCGCCGCGCGTCGGCGCGCTACTTCCTCCTGCTCAACTCGGATGCGTGGGCGGTCGGGGGTGCCGTCGAGCAGCTCACCGCGTTTGCCGACAAGCATCCCGAGGCGGCGGTCGTCGGGCCGCGACTGCTCAACCCGGATGGTTCCCTGCAGCGATCCGCGCGGGCGTTTCCGACGTTGTGGCGATTGGCGACCGAGTACCTGTTCCTGCGCAAACTCGCTCCGCGCTCGCGCCTGCTGAACAGGTTCTACGAGGGCGACTTCGACCACGACGAGGCCAGGGAGGTCGACTGGCTCTTCGGGGCGTGTCTGCTCGTCCGCAGGGATGCCGCCGACGAGGTCGGCCTCTTCGACGAGGACTTCTTCATGTTCAGCGAGGAGACCGATTGGTGCTTCCGCTTCCGGCAGGCCGGCTGGAGCGTCTGGTTCTTTCCCGGAGCCGAGGTCGTGCACGTCGGCGGCGCGTCCCACGGCGGCCGGCTGTTCGCCGAGAACGTCCGCGGGCACCTTCGCTTCCTCGCGAAGCACCGCGGGGCCCGTGAGGCCGAGCGCGCCCGGCGCCTGCTCCTGGCCGGCGTCCGGTTGCGGCTGCTGCTCTTTCGCGGCGAGCGCCGCTACGGCTATCGCGAGGCGGAGCGGTGGCTCTCGTCCGGGAATGCCGCCTCGCTGCTTCGTTCGCGGTGAGAAGGATTCCGCTCGTCCTCGTCGCCGTGCCGGCGCTCGGCGTCGCGCGCCTGCTGCCGGCCGAGGGGGTGGGTCTCGGGCTCCGGCTCGGCGCCGCGACGACGTGCCTAATCATCCCCGGCGCCCTGATCTCGCGGGCGCTTCGCCTGCGTGGGCTCGCGCCGGCGTTCGCCTGGTCGGTTGCCGCCCTACTCGTGGCGATGGCGATCACCTTCGCGGTCCACGGATCGCTCTGGCTGACGGTGGCGCTGCTAGGCGCGGTGGCTTTGGCTGCTCTGCCTTTTGCCCTGCTCGCGCCCGGCGCCGGCCGTATCGACTGGATCGAGCCGGCGGTGCTCGCCGCCGGGATCGGCTTCGGGATCGCCCTCTGGTGGGTGGCCGTCCTGGACGGAGACGCCTTCTTCCACCTGGCCCGGGTGCGCAAGCTCGAGGTCTTCGGGTCGCTCACGCTCCAGAACGTCGGGGAGTTCAAGGACGGCAGCCTTCACCCGGGTTACGCGTTTCCGCTCTGGCACGGCTTCCTCGCGCTCGTCGCCCGGCTCGGGGGCGTCGACCCGATCGCGGTCGGCCGGAACGGCCCAACTGTGCTCGCGCCGCTCATGTTCGCGCTCTTCTTCGAGGCCGGCCGCGCGGTCTTCCGCTCCGCGTGGGCGGGCGTCGCCGTCGTGATCGCGCAGGTGGCCCTGACGGGAGTCGCGGCGGCGCACGGCGGCTCGTTCTCGTCGCTGGCGCTCCCCGCGACGGCGTCGCGGCAGCTGCTCGTGCCGGCGCTGCTCGCCCTGTTCTTCACTCACGTGCGAGCTCCGTCCTGGGCGCTCCTCCTTTCGACCGCGGCCGCGGCGGGATCGCTCGCGCTCGTCCACCCCACGTACGCGCTCTTCCTCGGCGTCCCGCTCGTCGGCTACCTCGTGGCGAGGACGGTGCTCGTGCGCCGTGAGCTCGTGCCGGCACTGACGGGACTCGCGGCGCTCGCCGTTCCGACCGCGATCGCGCTGGCGTGGCTCCGGCCCGTTGTGGAGGCGACCACGGTCCACAACCCCTCGGGCGAGGAGGTCCGCCGCGCGTTCGCGCAGTACCCGGGGCAGCTCACCGGCAGCCTTCACCGTTACCACGTCGCGGCGGGGCTCTTCACTCGGAGCGGCGCGGTCGCGATCGCGGGATTGCTGTCGGTGCCGCTGGCGGTCTTCGCCTCGCGGCGGCGTTGGGCCGCCTGGGTGCTCGGCGGCTCGCTCGCCGTGCTGGCGCTGACGCTTGTGCCGTTCGTCTTTCCTCGCTTTGCCGACGCCGTCTCCATCTCCCAGGCGCGCCGGTTGGTCGGCTTCATGCCGTTCGCGTACGCGGTCGCCGGCGGCGCGACCGTCCTCGTAGGGTTTCTAGGGTTCTTTGCGGTGACTCCCGCGCTCGCCGCGGGCATCGTGCTCCAGCATTGGTATCCCGGCGACTTCGGCTACCGCTTCCACGGCGCGTCGCCCGCCTGGCCGACGTGGGTAGCAGTCGTCGGGGGCATCGCCGCGCTCGTTATCGGCGCAGCGAGGCGCTTCAAGAACGGAAGTGATGTAGGTGTACACCTACATCACGAACGGGCGGCGGCCACCGCCGTTGCTGCGTTCGTCATCCCGGTCGCAGTGCACGGGTTTTCGCATTGGACGCGAGTCGGCAGCGGCTCGGGAGCGCTCACGCGCGGCCTGATCAAGGCGGTTCGTACCGACACGAAGCCGAAAGACGTCCTCTTCGCCGACCCCGAGACCGGCTACCTGCTCGCCGCCTACGCACCGATCTACCTCGCGGACGCGCCGTACGGCCACGTCGCCGCGACGAAGAAGAACCGTCCGAAGCAGCGCCTGCGCGACGCGTACGATTTTTATGCGCACGGCGACCTGTCGATTCCGCGCTACTACGGCGCGCGGTGGATCATCGTCGACCTCAAGCGCCACCGCCTGACACTCGACCTGCCACGCGCGTACGCGGACCGGAGGTACGTTCTCTACCGGCTTAGGTAGCTGCTACGGCGACCGAGGCTCAGTCACGGTGGGGATGCGACAGCCCGTCGCCTTGTGGTGGAAGTGCGACACCGAAGTGCCAACTTGACCCCTAGCCACATCCGTATAAAGCTCTCCTGAGCAGGGCTGCGGAGTGCGGCGGCAGGCCCGTCTTCCTCGGCCATTCCCAGGGGGAGAGGGAGGCACCTATGAAGTTCCTCTTCAGCGGACGCGTCCGCTTTGCTGCGCTCCTCGCCGTCGCGCTCGCCGCGGTGGCAGTGGTATCGGCGGCGGCAGCTCCGCGGGGGGCGAACGGCCAGATCACGTTCGCACGGTTCAACCCGAACCTCGGCGACACGCAGGTCTACGTCGTTAATCCGGACGGCACCGGCCAGCGGCTCGTCCAGGGGCCGAGCGACGTCGGCGAAATTCCGAAGTGGTTCCCGGACGGCGCCCACATCGCCGCCTGCTGCGACTTGCCCGGCGGCGGCTCGCGGATCATCAACCCCGACGATGGAACCTTCCGCGACATCGACGGGCAGGACCCGACGCTCTTCAACCCGTGCGGGAGCCCGTCGCCCGACGGGACGCTGCTTCTCTGCGAGACGTTCAGCGAGGACGGAAGCCAGAACGGCATCCACACGATCCGCTCCTCGGACGGCGGCGGGTTAACGCAGATCACGTCGAACCCCGGCGGCGACGACGTACCCGCCGACTGGTCGCCGAACGGAAAGCGGATCGTCTTCGGCCGGTTCGACGCGAACTTCGACTTCGAGGGCGTGTTCGTCGTCAACACCAACGGCACTGGGCTCAAGCAGATCCTGCCTGCGGACTTCGATCTGAGCTCCTTCGGCAGCTGGTCGCCGCAGGGAAACGAGATCGTCTTCTCGCGTCACGTGACGCCCGACGTGCACAGCTCGATCTGGGTTGTGCACTCGGACGGCACCGGCCTGCACGAGATCCACGTCCAGCCGGCATCGGCGTGCGGCGGCGCAAACGCCGATCCCACCGCCAAAGGGTGCAACGAGCCAACATGGTCGCCCGACAGGGCGAAGATCGCGTTCGTGAGGTCCTTCTCGAACGACGTCGACGGCGAGATCTACACCATTAACGTAGACGGTACGGGCTTGACCCAGGTCACGCACGCTCCCGGTTCGGGTTCGCCCGACTGGGGCACGCATCCGCCGGTCGGTTAGATCATCTGGCGCGAGACTCAGGAGCGGGCGGTTCGATAACGGATCGCCCGCTTCGCCTTGTGGCGAAATGCGGGGACTGCGACACGGGCTGACAGGCTCTGCGTTGCGCGACTGGCAGTGCCGCCTTCTGAGAGAAAGGCGACGGTCCCTGGGTATCGTCATTTCGGCTCCGTGACTGGAAAAGACAACACGCGACTCCACCGCCTCCCATGAAGGTCCTCCTGGTGACGATGTACTTTCCGCCGGCCGGCGGAGGCGGCGTGCAACGACCGCTGAAGATCGCGACGCACCTGCCGAGCTTCGGCATCGAGACGCACGTGCTCGCGCCCGACGACCCGAAGTGGGTGCACCGAGACGAGGAAGCCGCGCCTCCGACGCAGGCCTGGGTGCATCGCGCCCGCTACCACGGCCCCCGCGGCCGGATCCCGTCGGAGGAGCTGTACGCGCTCGAAGGGGTCGACCGGCTCCGCTATCAGGCCAGCGCAGTCTTTCGCCGCGCCCTCGTTCCCGACAAGTCGGTCACCTGGGCGCCGACCGCGATCCCCACCGCGATCCGGATCGTCAAGCGTGAGGGGATCGACGCGGTGCTGACGACCTCGCCGCCGAACTCCGTCAATCTGATCGGCGCCGCTGTCAAGGCGGCAACCGGCGTGAAGTGGATCGCAGACCTGCGCGACCCGCTGATCGCAGACGCGGACAACCCCGTCGAGCGACTGCCGGCCCGGATGAAGGAGAACGTCCAGCGGGGGATCGCGAGGCTGGTCGCCTCGCAGGCGGACGCGATCGTCACGGCCTGGGATGGGATCGCCGAGGAGATCGGCGCGTACGAACCGAAGGCTCCGGTCACCGTGATCCCGAACGGCGCCGACTACGACGACTTCGAAGGGCTCGACTACGTCCCGAGCGACCGCTTCCGGATCACCCACACCGGCAGCTTCTTCGGCAAGCGCAACCCGCGGCCGTTCCTGACCGCGCTCGCCGAATCCGGGCTCGAGAACGTCGTCGCGCGCTTCGTCGGCGAGCTGACCACTCGGGACCGCGAGTGGGCCGAGGCGCTGGATCTCGGTGACCGGCTGGAGCTGCTGCCGTTCGGCTCCCGCCGCCGCGCGCTCGCCTACCAACGCGACTCCGAGGCGCTCCTGCTCCTTCTCCCCGAGGCCGGCGCGCGCGGCGCCCCGGTGCTGCCGGGGAAGATCTTCGAGTACCTCGCCGCCGAGCGGCCGATCCTTGCTGCGGTGCCGCCGACGGGCGTGGCCGCGAACCTGATCCGCGAGTCCGGAGCCGGCGTCGTGGTCGCGCCGGAGGATGTCGGCGGAATCCGCGAGGCGCTGATCGGGCTCGAGGCCCGTTGGCGCGCCGGCCGGCTGAACGGCGCCCCGCTTCCCGACGAGCTCCGCGAGCGGATCTCCCGCCGCAAGCGCGTGCAGGAGCTCTCCGAACTTTTGCTCAAAGTCGCCTGATGCCCTCGCGCCGCCTCACGGACGTCCTGCTCTTCGCGGCAGTCTTCACGATGAGCTTCGAGAAGCTCTACTGGAACGTCGCGGGGAAGATCAGCCTCTCGGAGGTGCTGTCGATCCTGTTCGTCGGCGCCTACCTGCTCCGCCGGTTCGGCCGCCGCGACACGTCCTTGCCGCGCAGCTCCGGGATCGTGATCGCGTTCTTTGGGGCCTTCCTGCTCGTCTACCTCGTCGGCTTCTACAACCTCGAGACGACGCAGGCGTTGACCCAGTTCGGGAAGGGGATCGGCAAGTTCGTCCTGCATTTCGCATTCCTTGCCGCCGCGATCGACTACCTCGCGCACTCGAGCGAGCGCGTCTATTGGCGGATGCTGGCGTGGTTCTGCCTCGGCGTCGCCACGAACGCTGCATACGGTGTCCTTCAGCTCGCCGCCGCGCAGGCGGGCCACAATCTGGATGCCGTCCTGGTCGAGCCCATCACCGGCCACTCGAGCCAGATCAACATCTACGGCTCCGTCGGCGGGTCGAACGTCTACCGCACCGACGGCCTCACGCCGGACCCGAACCACCTCGGGATTGCGCTGATCGTGCCGCTGCTCGTGCTCGGGCCGCTCTATCTGCGGATGGAGCGCGGCCACAGGCTGAAGCTGCCGCTCGGTCTGCTGCTCGCCGGCCTCCTCGGCGTCGAGCTGGCGACGCTCTCGCGCAGCGGCCTGCTCGGACTGCTCGTTGGGTTCATCGTTCTCCTGATCCCGTACCGGCGCCTGTGGTGGTCGCGGGCGATGCTGGGGCCGCTGGCATTGGTCGCGGCCGCCGTCGCCTTCGAGATCCACCGCCGGCCGCACTTCTTCCATACCGTGATCGCCTCGCGCCTGCAGCGCGGCGGCCGCTCGACGCGGATCCACTTCCAGATCTACGACTTCGTCCCGCAGGTGCTGCATATGCACCCGTTCTTTGGGCTCGGCTTCAACAACTTCTCCGTCTACTACCAGTTCGTCACCGGCAAGACGAACTGGGGGCCGCACTCGTTCTACGTCGCGCTGATCGTGGAGACCGGGGTCGTCGGGACGGCCCTTTTCGCCGTGTTCCTCTGGTACATGTTCCGGCGACTGAGCGTCGCCCGCGCGATCGGGCGCGCGCTGGCGGCTACGCGCGACCCGGCCGCGGCTCGCATCCGCCCGCTCGCGTGGGGGC
>JBKOUJ010000126.1:0-2871 GCA_046723355.1 Actinomycetota bacterium
ACACCAAGTATCCGAGCTCGGCCAGAGCGTCTGGATCGACTTCCTCTCGCGCCACCTGCTGCGAAGCGGCGAGCTCGCGGGGATGATGGAGGACGACGCCGTCGTCGGCGTCACGTCGAACCCGACGATCTTCCAGAAGGCGATCTCGGAAGGCGACCTCTACGACGAGCAGCTGCGCGAGGTGCTCGCCGAGGAGGACGACCTGAAGGAGGTGTTCCTGCGCCTGGCCGTCCAGGACGTCCAGAACGCATGCGACCTGATGCGGCGAGTCTGGGACGGCGGCGGCGGGAAGGACGGGTACGTCTCGATCGAGGTCGACCCGAACCTCGCGTACGACACGGAGGCCTCGATCGCCGAGGCCCAGCGGCTGCACGAGCTGGTCGACCGGCCGAACTGCTTCGTCAAGATCCCGGGAACCGAGCCCGGCCTGGCGGCGATCGAGGAGATGATTGCGCGAGGCCGCAACATCAACGTCACGCTGATCTTCTCGCTGCGGCGCTACTCGGAGGTCGTCGAGGCGTACCTGAGGGGGCTCGAGCGGCTCGTCGAGAGTGGCGGCGACCCGAGCCGGGTCGCGTCGGTGGCGAGCTTCTTCGTGTCGCGCGTCGACACCGAGGCCGATAGGCGGCTCGACGAGGTCGGTGCGCCGGAGGAGCTGAAGGGCAAGCTCGCGGTCGCGAATGCGAAGCTCGCCTACCAGCGCTACAAGGAGCTCTTCGCCGGCGAGCGCTGGGAGGCGCTCGAGGCCAAGGGCGCCACGGCGCAGCGCTGCCTCTGGGCCTCGACCTCGACGAAGAACCCGGACTACAGCGACGTGCTCTACGTCGACGAGCTGATCGGCCCGAAGACGGTGAACACGATGCCGGAGGAGACCATTCAGGCCTTCCAGGACCACGGCCAGGTGGCGCTCACGCTCGAGCGCGACCTCGACGAGGCGCAGCGCGTGTTCGATCGCGTCGCCGAGGCGGGGGTCGACTACGACGACGTCGTGGCCGTGCTGGAGCGCGAAGGCGTGGACAAGTTCGCTGACTCGTTCGGGGAGCTCCTCGAGGGCGTGCGGGCCAAGCGCGGCGAGCTCGTCTCGGCCTAGTGTCCCTTCAGGTAATGCCGCCCAGCTTCTGGGTCGCGAGCACCAAGCCAGGGGCCGCACTCGCCCGCGGCCAAGGCTGGTCGCCTTGGCAAGGGCGAGGGTGGTTCCTGGCGCCGCGTGATCGCGAGTCAGAGGCGGGCATGTATTGCCTGGAGGGACACTAAGTGGGGCTCTACGCGGAGGTCGCGGGCGAGGGCCCGGAGATTGCGCTGGTGCACGAGGGCATCTGCGACAGCCGCATGTGGGACACGCAGTGGGACTCCTACACGCGGGAGCATCGGGTGCTGCGCCTCGACCTGCGCGGATTCGGGCGCTCGCCGCTCGAGGCAGGAACGTTTTCGAACGCGCGCGACCTGATCGCGGTCCTGGAGGAGCACGGGTTCGAGCGGCCGGCGCTCGTCGGCGTCTCGTTGGGCGGCCGGGTAGTGCTCGAGGTCGCCGTGGCGCGGCCGGACCTCGTCTCCGCGCTCGTGCTCGTTGCGCCGGGCCTGCCAGGCCACGACTGGTCGCCGGAGCTGCAGGCCGCTTGGGGCGAAGAAGAGGCCGCACTCGAGGGCGGCGACCTCGACGAGGCGGTCGAGGTCAACCTGCGCACCTGGGTCGACGGCCCCCGGCGGCAGCCCGAGGACGTGGATCCCGTCGTTCGCGAGCGAGTCGGCGAGATGCAGCGGCGCGCGTTCGAGCTCCAGCTCCCGGTCGGGGACGACGCCGACGAGGAGCTGCTCGTGCCCGACCTGGCGCAGCGCATAGGCGAGATTCGGGCGCCGACGCTGGTCGTGGTGGGCGATGAGGACGTCCCCGACATGCACGCGATCGCCGACCGGCTCGCGCGTGAGATCCCCTGCGCGCGCCGGGCGACGATTCCTGGAACTGCGCACGTGCCGAGCATCGAACGGCCGCGTGAGTTCGACGAGCTCGTGCTCCCGTTCCTCGACGAAGTGGAGGCATGAGCCGGCGCTTGCGACGGCGCTTTGAGGTCGTTCGAGCTTTGCTCGGGCGACCGTCTGCAATGACCGGTCGACACCTTGTCCGTAGGGAGGATGCGCTATGAGCACAGTCGCGCCCGCCGAGCTGGTCGAGCGGATCTGGGAGCGGGACCCGACGCTCTGGACCGGCAGCGACGAGGCGAAGTGGCTCGGCTGGCTCGACGAGCCGATGCGGATCCGCGGCCGCATCGAGGAGCTCGAGCGGTTCGTCGAGGACCTGACAGCGCCGGGCGCCGTCGACACCTTCGTGTTGCTCGGGATGGGCGGCTCGAGCCTTGCCCCCGAGGTGCTGCGGCGCACCTTCGACGCGAATGCCTTCCACGTGCTCGACACGACACACCCCGCGGCGATCCGGCGCCTCACCGAGGAGCTCGACCTCGACGCCACCGCCTTTCTCGTGGCCTCCAAGTCGGGCACGACGCTGGAGACCCGCTGCCACCTCGACTGGTTCTGGGAGCGCGCCGGCAAGCGGGGCGAGCTCTTCGTCGCGATCACCGATCCCGGCTCGGAGCTCGGTCAGCTCGCACGCGAGCGCGGCTTCCGCGCCGTCTTCGAGGGCGAGCCGACCATCGGCGGCCGCTACTCGGCGCTCTCGGTCTTCGGGATGGTGCCGGCGGCGCTGATGGGCGTCGACCTCGAGCGCCTCCTCGAGCGAGTCGACGAGGTGGTCGAGGCGTGCCGGCTCGAAGAGGGCAACCCGGGTCTCGATCTTGGCCTGGAGCTCGGCAACGGCTGGCTCGAGGGCCGTGACAAGGTGACGATCAACCCGAACACGGGCGGCTTCGGCCTCTGGGC
>JBKOUJ010000045.1:0-27133 GCA_046723355.1 Actinomycetota bacterium
CCACGGGCCACATAAGCTAGCCGCGTGGCAGACGAACTGGTGGCGGGCCGCTACCGGCTCGACACGCTCCTCGGCGGCGGCGGCATGTCCGAGGTCTGGCTCGCCGAGGACACCCAACTCGGCCGTCGCGTCGCACTGAAGCTTCTCGGCCGCGGCGCCGATCCGGCCCGCTTCGAACGCGAGGCGCATGCCGTCGCGGCGCTTGCCGACCCGAACATCTGCCGCCTCTACGACTATGGCGAAGAGGCCGGGCGACCGTTCATGGTGCTTGAGTTCCTGCCCGGCGGAACGCTCGAGGAGCAGCTCGTTCCAGGCGATCCGTATCCGGGCGACGAGACCGAGCGACTCGCGCGCGAGCTGGCCTCCGGCCTCGCGCATGCGCACGACCGCGGGCTCGTCCACCGCGACCTGAAGCCGGCGAACATTCTCTTCGACGAAGAGGGGCGGGCAAAAATCGCCGACTTCGGGATCGCCCACCTAGGCGGCGCGCGCACGCTGACGGAGACGGGCACTCTGCTCGGCACGGCCGCCTACATCTCGCCGGAGCAGGCTCAAGCACAGCAGGCGACGCCGGCGAGCGATGTCTATGCCTTCGGCGTCATCCTCTACCGCCTGCTCACCGGCCGGCTTCCGTTCGAAGCCGAAAGCCCGGTCGAGCTCGCACGGATGCATATCCACGAGCGGCCCCGGCTGGTGCGCGAAGTCCGCGCCGATGCGCCGCCCGGCCTTGCGGCGCTTGCCGATACAGCACTCGCGAAGGATCCTGCAGCGCGGCCACCAGACGGAGCGGCCCTGGTCGAGGCGCTCGGAGCCGGCGCGACGGCGCCGGAGGCGCCCACGCTCGTCGCGAGAGCGCGCCGACCCGACCGGAGGTTCGGTCCCGTCCCCCTTCCGCTCGCCGTGGCGGCCATCCTCCTGGCGGCAACCGCGGCCGCCGGCGCTCTGGTCGCCGTGCTGATCGGCGGCTCGAACCCTGCCAAGCCCGTGGTCGCCACGACGGCTCCGCAGACTCACACAGGCGGAACGGCGACGACAGCGTCGGGTACGGCGTCCGTACCCACGCACGGCAAAAGCACGACGGGACGGACAAAAACTGCAGCGACCACCGCCACGCCGCCGCCGCCGCCCACGCCGCCCCCGGCGCCGCCACCCCCTCCCCCTACGCCCCCGCCGACCCCGTCTCTGCCCACGACCATCCCCACAACCGTCACGATTCCGGTCACGACCCCACCACCACCCCCGCCCGCACCGTGATCTCGATCGTAATTCCTCTGCACAACGAAGAGCGCTCGATCGCGCTCCTCTACGACGAGCTCGATGCGGCTCTCCAGCCGCTCGCAGAGGAGTGGGAGGCGGTCTTCGTCGACGACGGATCGATCGACGGCTCCTTCGCCGCCTTGACGCGACTGCACGCCGGGCACGACAACGTCCGCGTGATCCGACTCCGCCGGAACTTCGGGAAGGCGACGGCACTCGCAACGGGCTTCGACAACGCGCGCGGCGAGACCATCGTCACGATCGACGGCGACCTCCAGGACGACCCTGCCGAGATCCCCCGCCTGCTCGCAAAGCTCGACGAGGGATACGACCTCGTCTCCGGCTGGAAGACGCACCGTCGAGATCCACTCCGCAGGCGCATCCCCTCGCGCATCTTCAACTGGGTGACTGGCCGCGTCTCCGGGCTCCGTCTCCACGACATGAACTGCGGCCTCAAGGCGTACCGCGCCGAGGTCGTGCACGGGATGCGCCTCTACGGCGAGCTTCATCGCTTCATCCCGGTGCTCGCGCACTACCGTGGCTTTCGCGCCACAGAGCTCCCCGTCAACCATCGGCCGCGGGAGCACGGCCGCTCGCGCTACGGGGTCGAGCGGTACGTCCGGGGCTTCCTCGACCTGCTGACGGTCTCGTTCATCGGCCGCTATCGGCACCGGCCGCTGCATCTCTTCGGCGGCCTGGGCCTCGTGCTGGGGACGATCGGGTTCGTCGTCCTCACGTATCTGACGGTCCTCAAGGCTCTCGGCCACGCAATCGGCGACCGGCCGCTTCTGACCCTCGGCGTGCTGCTCGTCGTGGTCGGGCTGCAGTTCTTCTCGCTCGGGCTGATCAGCGAGATGCTCACGAGCCAGTACGAGGAGAGCGCCGGCGGACGCGAGCAGGCCGAGCTCCACGTCGACGAGATCCTCTCCTGAACGACGGCCGCGGCGAGGCGAGCCCGAGCCCGTTGCGCGTTCTCTACTTCGGCACCTACGAGCGCGACTATCCCCGCAACGCCCAGGTCATCTCGGCGCTGCGCGGGGCAGGCGTCGAGGTTGTCGAGCACCACGTCTCCGTCTGGGAGGGCCGCAGGGACAACTGGCAGGCCGGTGCGGCCACGGCGGCGCGGCTCGGGGTCGCGGAGCTCCGGCTCTTTCGGCGCCCGCGCGATGAGTTCGACGCCCTCGTCGTCGGTTACCCTGGCCACCTCGACCTCGTGGCTGCTCGCCGAGTCGCCGCCGACCGGCCGGTCGTGTTCAACCCGCTCGTTTCTCTGTACGACACCTTCGTCGCCGACCGACGACGCTTCACGCCCACCTCGGCCGCGGGCCGCGCACTCCATTCGATCGACCGGCGGGCGCTTCGCGCAGCCGACCTCGTCGTCGCCGACACCGAAGCACACGCCGACTTTCTCGCCGCCCTCGCCGGGATCCCGCGGAACCGAGTCGAGGTCTGCTTCGTGGGCGCGGAAGAGCGGGTCTTCTCGCCGGGGTGGGCGCCGGCGGCGCCGTTCGAGGCGCTCTTCGTCGGAAAGCTGATCCCGCTGCACGGGGTCGAGACCGTCCTGGAGGCGGCCCGCCTGGCACCTGGGCTGCGCTTCAAGATCGTGGGCTCGGGACAGCTCGAGCCGCTGGTGCACGATCGGCCGCCCAACACCGAGCACGTGCCGTGGGTCGAATATGAGGATCTGCCGAGCGAGCTTCACCGCGCCGGCTGCGCGCTCGGGATCTTCGGCAGGTCCGAGAAGGCGCTGCGCGTGATTCCCAACAAGGTCTTCCAGGCGCTTGCGTGCGGCGCTCCGGTGGTCACCGCCGAGACCCCCGCGGCGCGCGAGCTTCTCGCCGACCGCGAGAGCGCGCTGCTCGTTCCGCCCAGCGACCCCGAAGCGCTGGCGGCGGCCGTTACGCGGCTGGCCGACGATCCCTCCCTCGCCAGGCGCGTCGCGGACGGAGGCCTGGCGGCTTACCGTGCCCGGGCCTCGGAGCGGGTCCTCGGCGAACGATGGCGCGACCTGATCGAGTTTCTGGTTCGTTGAGGCTTCTTCGTCCCCGCGCGCTGCTCTGGACAGCGATGGCCGCTTACGGGGTGGCGTTCGCAGCGCTCTCGGTGCTCCGCCACAACTCGTTCGAGACGGGCCGCTTCGACCTCGGCAACATGGTCCAGGCTGTCTGGTCGACCGCGCACGGCCACGTGCTCCAGGTGACGAACCTGCACGGCACCCAGGTCTCCCGGCTCGGCGCCCACGTCGACCCGATCCTGGTCGTCTTCGCACCGCTCTGGTGGCTCTGGCCCAGCCCGAGCCTGCTGCTGACCGCTCAAGCGATCGTCGTCGCGGTCGGCGCGCTGCCGCTCTACTGGCTCGCGGACAAACACACGGGCTCGGAGCGCGCCGCGCTCGGGCTTTCGCTCAGCTACCTGCTCTTTCCGGCCGCCGAGTGGATGACGCTGAACGAGTTCCACCCGGTCGCGCTGGCTTGCCCGTTCCTCCTCTTCGCGATCTGGTACCTGGACGAGGACCGGCTGGGCCCTTTCACGGCGTTCGCGCTGCTTGCGGTTCTCACGCGTGAGGAGATCGGCCTCGTCGTCGCCGGAATCGGGATCTGGTACGCGCTCGGGCGGCGCCGCTGGGCTGCCGGCGGGGCAATCGCTGTCGCGGGCATCGGCGCGACCGTCCTTGCAATCGACGTCGTGATCCCCCACTTCAGGCACGGAGCCGCGTCGAGCTTCTTCGGCCGCTACGACGCAGTCGGCGGCTCCGCGGGCGGGATCGTGCGCAAGGCGTTCACCGATCCCGGCAAGCTCCTCTCGGTCGCGTTCGACCACCGGGGCGCGCACTACCTACTCGATCTGCTCCTGCCGATCATCGTGCTCGCGCTGCTCGCGCCGCTCATGCTCGTCGCCCTCCTCCCGGAGCTCGCGCTCAACCTCCTCTCGTCCGTCGACGCGCAGAAGTCGATCCACTTCCACTACGTCGCCGGCGAGATCCCGATCCTGTTCGCGGCCGCGGCGATCGGGCTCGGCCGGGTCGGGCGCTGGGCCGGAACGGCCGCGACGGCCGCGGTGCTCGCCGCGCTCGTCGCGAACTACGCGCTCGGCCCGATTCCGCTCTGGCGATTCGTACCCGGCGGCGCGACTTTGCAGGCAAAGAGTGCCCAGGTTTCGCGGCACGACCGGATCGCCGCACGCGAGCTTGGCCTGATTCCCGCCGGCGCGGTAGTCAGCGCAACGAACTCACTCGGCGCCCATCTCTCGGCGCGGAGGCGCATCTTCAGCTTTCCCTACGTCCACGGCGCGCAGTGGGTCGTCCTCGATGAGCGCAGGCCGTCGATCGGCGACCACTACGACAAGAAGGGCGGCCTGAAGAGGATCGAGCAGTTTCGCCGGGACAAGCGCTTCCGCCTCGTCTCCGCCGCCGACGGCGTCCTCGTTTTCAGACAGCGCTAGATCGGGACGCGCTGGCGGAGCAGATAGACGGAGATCGCTACCGCGAGCCACTGCGCGGGCGGGTCGTCGTCTGCGGCCGCGAGCGGCAGCGCCCAAACCGCGTACCAGGGGACGAGGTAGGGCGATGCGCAGAGCAGGAAGCCGGCCGCCAGCCCGAGGCGTGCCCGGCCGTGCCAGGCCTGACGCGCAAGCCAGAGGTAAGCGAGCGCGAAGGCCGCGGCGAAGAGCCCGAGCGCGACATCGTGGGGGACGCCGAGCTCCTTGAGTCGGTGCGGTAGCGCGAACTGCGTCTCCTTGTTCGCGTTCCGAGCCAGCGAGTCGAAGGCGCCGAGCCAGTGCCAGCCGAACTGGGCGCTCGCGACCACCACGACCACGAAGGCGGCAGCGGCGAAGCCGAGGTGCCCCACCCGCCGTCCCTGCGCCCGCGCTTCGAGCGCCCGCAGCGGCAGGAAGACAACGGCGATCCACTTGATGAAGATCGCGCTCGCCCAAGCCGCCCCCGCCCAGTGACGGCGACCGGCAACGGCGAGCGCGAGGGCCGCCATCACGAGCACGGCCATCCAGGCGTCGTTGTGGCCGCCACCCGCGAAGTGGAGCGCGAGCAACGGGTTCCAGCCGACCAGCGCGACCGCGAGGGCGCGGCGCTGCGCAAGGGCTCCCGTGAGCGCGACGATGCCGAGCATCGCGATCGCTGCCAGCGATTTGTAGAGCCACGCCGCGGCGTCGGCCGACGAGCCCGCGGTCAGGGCGACCGGCTCAGAGGCCAGCGTGAAGAGCGGCCCGTAGACGGAAGTCGCGTGGTGCCAGGCGCCGCCGATGTACGGGTAGGCCGGATCGTCCGGGAAGTCACTCGGCTGCTGTTCGTACGGATTCGCGTGGTGAACGGCCGCGATCCGGCCGTAGTCCCAGTAGGTCCAGGCGTCGCTCGAGATCAGCAAAGGCGCGCCGAGCGGTGCCAGCTGGATCGCCGCCGCCAGGGTACCGACCAGGAGCAGGCGTGCCGCGCAACGGCGAAGCAAAAGCAGCGCCGCGATGTAGCCGAGGAACGCGGCGATCTCCCCTGCCAGGTAAAGCCATGCCCACTTCGAGTCGCCTTCGAGCAGACCCCCGTTCCGCGGCACCAGTGGCGAGTCGTCGGGCCATGCCGAGGCGATGCAGAGTCCTACCCCCGCGAGCGTCAGCGCCCCAGCGCCGAGGACGGCGCGGTTACGGACTGGTGCCGCCGTTGTTGTAGTAGTAGCTCGGAGGCGGCGGGCTGTAGCCGCCGATCGCGTATTGCCCGCGCGTGAACGAGTGCCAGGTCGGCAGCACCGGCGGTTCCCTGAAGTCGACCGGTTGGGTCCGACCGACCGCCTTCAGCATGTACGACTTCCAGATCGACGCCGGGAAGGTGGGGCCGGAGACGGCGATCCCGTGCACGCTCAGCATCGGGATCTCGCCGCGCGGGTAGCCGATCCACACCGTCGCCTCGAGATTCGGCGTGTAGCCGCAGAACCAGGCGTCCGCGTAGTTGTCGGTCGTCCCCGTCTTGCCGGCCGACGGGCGGCCGAAGTAGGCGCCGGTTCCCGTTCCCGACTGCATGTTCTGCTCGAGGATCTGGGTGACGACGTAGGCAACGCCGGCGCTGATCACGCGCTTGCGATCGGGGTTGCCCCAGCCGGCGCCGGTGTCCTCCTTGCCGTTCCCGAGCACGACCTTCCGGATCGCCATCGGCTTCGAATAGATGCCACCGGCCGCGAGGGTCGCGTACGCGGAGGCGAGGTCCAGCGGCGAGACCGGGATCGCGCCGAGCCCGAGCGAGGGCACGTACGCGCCCTCCTTCGTCGTGAGCGGCGAGCGGACGCCGAGCCGATGCGCCATCGCCGCCACCTTGGCCGGCCCGACATCGAGCGTCAGCTGGGCGTAGACGGTGTTGTCGGAGCGGAGCGTCGCGTTCTCGATCGAGGTCGACCCCAGGTAGGTGTGGTCGTAGGTCGTGACATTCCACGCCGGCGTCAGCGGATCGGGCTGGTAGTGGAAGGGCGCCGACGTGTAGTAGGTCGTCTGCGGGTTGATGCCCTCGTTGACCGCCGCAGCGAGCACGAACATCTTGAACGTCGATCCGGCCTGGCGCTTGGCCTGCGCCACGAGGTTGAACTGGTTGCCGCTGCGGCCCGGGGTCACCGCGGTCATCGCCCTGATCGCCCCGGTGCGCGGATCAATCGAGACGAGCGCCGAGGCCGGGTCCGTGCGCGAGTAGAGGGTCCCGACGATCGCGTTCCGGGCGGCGACCTGGAGCCGTGGGTCGATGGTCGTGTAGACCTTCAGGCCGCCGGTCCGGACCGTGTTCGCCCCGTACTCGGCGATCAGCTGGTCTCGCACGTAGCTGAAGAAGTACGGCTCGCGAATGCGCGAATAGAGTTTGCCCGGCACGAGATGGAGCTTCCGGTCTGCGATCGCCGAGGCGAATTGCCGTCTCGTGATCGCACCGTTCTCCCACATGGCGCGTAAGACCTGGTCGCGCCGGTCAAGCGCATCGAGCGGCCGATGGATCGGATCGAAGACGGACGGCGCCTGCGGCAACCCGGCAAGCAGGGCCGACTGGTCGAGCGTCAGCGTGCTCGCCCGGCGCGAGAAGTACGTCTGGGCGGCCGCCTCGATGCCGTACGCGTGGTTTCCGTAGTAGACGGCGTTCATGTACGAGCCGAGGATCCAGTTCTTCGATCGGTGGCGGGCGAGCTTGATCGCCAGGCACGCCTCTTTGATCTTGCGCTTGAACGTCCGCTGCCTGGAGATGTAGAGGTTGCGGACAAGCTGCTGCGTGATCGTCGAGCCGCCCTGGACGATTCGGCCGGCGCCCAGGTCCTTCGCCGCGGCGCGGAGGATCCCCTTGTAGTCGACGCCCCCGTGTTTGTAGAAGCGGCGGTCCTCAATCGCGACGGTCGCTTTGGCCATCCAGGGTCCCATCCGAGAAAACGCGATCGGCTGGCGATTCTTCTCGGCTGGGATCGAGCCGAGGAAGGCGCCGTTGTCCGCGTAGACGAATGAGTTCGCGGGGCCGCCCTGCGGGCCGGTCGAGACCGGGCGCAGCTCGGAGAGGCTGCAGCTCGCCTCGAAGGCCGCGGCGCCGCCGAAGCCGGTGGCGACTATCGCGAGCACGATCAGCACGAGCGAGGCCGCGATGATCGCCGCGTGCCGTCGCCTCTTCTTCTGCAGCTTCAGCCGGCGCTTGTGAGCCCGGCGGATGATGACTTCGAGGTCGTCAGGACGCCGGCGCCGAGACGGGCTCATCAGAAGACCCCGGCCGCGCGCAGGCGCTCGTGCGCGCGAAGCCGGAGCTCGCTCTCGAGGCGCTCGGCCTCTCGCGGCCCGTCGGCCGCAACACGGACGACGATCGTTGCGCTCCCGTTCAAGGCCGTCAGGACGACGTCCGGCGCGCGCTCATCCGCGACGCTTTCGCGCAACAGGTCGACGACCGTCCGGAGATCCTTGTCGAGAGGGACCTGGAGAGTGATTTCGGCAACCTTCTCGCGACTGACGATCGTCGAGTTGAGGATCGTATCCGAGGCCAGCTTCTCGTTCGGGATCACGAGCCGCGAGCCCTCGTCGGTGCGGATGAACGTGTAAGTGAGGCCGATCTCCTCGACGTTGCCGGCCAGGTCGTCGATCTCGACCCGGTCGCCGAGCCGGATCGGCTGCGTGAACGCGATCAGCAGGCCGGCGACGAAGTTCCCGATCGTACGCTGCGACGCGAAGCCGATCACGATTCCGACCACGGCCGAGGATGCGAGCAGGCCGCCGGCGACCGCACGCACCTGAGGGATCACCAGCAGCGCCGAGAGGATGCCGACGAAGAAGACCGCCACGGTGACGCTGCGGCGCAGGACCCGGTACCGCGTGGCGACCTCCGGGGCGAGCTCGCGCTTCGCCATGCGGCGGTCGATCAGCCGCGCGAAGATCGCGGTCAGCACCAGGACCGCGACAACGATGGCAAGCCGCTGCCAGGACGGCATGACGGTCTATTCGATCGGAAGAGGCTTTCGTCCTGCGAAGCCGTCCTCGACGGAGTGCCAGAACCCGACCTCGTTCTCGCCGAGGCGCCAGCAGAGCAGCACCTCCTCGTCACCGCGACGTGCGGGGAAGTCGACGAGGCCCTCGTCGAGATCCTTGACGAGGACCCCGAGCGCCTGCAGCGCCTCGACGCAGCGCACGACCTCCGCCGCCTCGGCGTCGATCGTGGCCTGCAACCGGTCGACCTCGTGCGGGCGAACGCCGCCGCCGTTGGTTGCGATCGTCGCGGCGATCCGGGCGTGGCGGACCGTCGCGAGCGCAAGGGAGCGCCGGTGCGCGACCATCTGCTCGACGAGCGGCCTCACGTGCGCCAGGAGCTCGTTCGCCTCGTCGGCGGTGAAGTAGCGATCCGCCACGCCTATATGTTCTCGGAAGTGGCCCGGCTCGCCGACCTCGACGCGGTCACGTTCGACGCGAACGGGACGCTGATCCGCCTTGTCGACCCCGTTCCGGAGCTCGAGCGCGCGCTCCTCAAGCGCGGAATCGAGCGGCCGGCGAGCGCGATCAGGCAAGCCTTCGAGACCGAGGGGCGGGTCTATGCCGGTCGCGCGGCCGAGGCTCACGCGCCGGCGGCATTCGCGACGCTGCAGCGAGAATGCACCGGGATCTTCCTCGACGAGCTCGGCGCCGAGCTCGATCCGGCGACGTTCGCACCGCTCTACGTCGCGGCGATGCGGTTCGAACCGGTTCCGGGAGTGCTCAGCGCCTTGACACGGCTGAGGCGGTGCGGCCTCACACTCGCCGTCGTCGCCAACTTCGACCTGACCCTGCACGACCGGCTAGAGCAGCTCGGGCTCGGCTTCGCATTCTCGACCGTGGTCACACCGGCCGACGCCGGCGCCGCGAAGCCCGATCCGCGGATCTTCAGGCTCGCGCTCGACCGGCTCGGCGTGGCCCCCGACCGCGCGCTCCATATCGGCGACGGCGCGGTGGACGAGGCCGGAGCAGCGGCCGCGGGAATGAACTTCGCATGGACGCCGATTCCACAAGCACTAGAACAGTTGACCTGAGCGGCAAACTCGCCGGCTGGTTCGTCCTCGTCGCCGTCATCTCGGCGATCTCGTACGCCGGCCGGTTCGCGGGCGGGAAGCCGCCGAAGAACGCCTTGTACGACTACTCGACCGCGGTGAGCGAGTTGGTCCTGTTCGCGATCATCCTCGCGTTCGTCTTCTTCATCGCGCGCGGACTGCCGAAGCGAGAGGTCTTCGCGCTGCGGCAGCCCCGCTCGTGGGCACAGGCGGTCGGGCTCTGGTTCGGCGTCCTTGTCGTTGTCGGGATCACGAACGCGGTCTTCAACCCCCTGCTCCACGGCGGACGCGAGCAGGGGCTGACGCCAACCGGTTGGGAGCCGAAGCATGCCGCGGCATTTGCCGTAAACCTCGTCGCGTTCGCCCTCATCGGGCCGATCGCCGAGGAGCTGACCTTCCGCGGGCTCGGCTTCTACCTCCTCGAGGGTTTCGTCGGACAGACCGCGACGATCCTCGTGCTCGGAATCATGTTCGGACTCTGGCACGGGCTGATCGAGGCCCTGCCGGTGCTGGTCGTCTTCGGCCTCTGTCTCGCCTACCTCCGCGCGCGCACCGACAGCATCTACCCGGGCATGATCGTGCACGCATTCTTCAACGCGGCGGCGCTGGCGATTGCGGTGACAACCTAGGCAACTACACTTCGAAAACGATGCGAGCCGCGATCGTCGTGGCGATAGTCCTCGCATTCAGCCCGGCGGCCGCGTCAGGGGCCCCACCAACCGTTGCCGCCTCGGCGACCGTCACCTTCGGCGCCGCCCCACTCCAGGTGTCGTTCACCGCCTCCGGTAACGCGGTCTCGTACGACTGGGATTTCGGGGACGGCACGTCAGCCGACGGAGCGACGGCAACACACGTCTACGGCCCGGGCGCATTTACAGCAAAGGTGACGGGTACGAGTGCGAGCGGCGAGACCGCAAGCGCAACCGTGCGCGTACTCTCGTTCGCCCTGACCCTCCGGTCGCGCGGCGTCGCCACGTATGCCGCCCACCTCCGCTTCACAGGTCGGCTCGTACCCGCGCGGCGCGGAACGCGGGTCTCCCTTTACGCGTCGGATGGAAAGCGCGCGGCTCGGGGGCGGACGACCCGAAACGGCATTTTCCGGATCGGCGTTCCAGTGCGCCGTCCCGAAATGTACGAGGCACGCTTCGGAGGCGCCGTATCGAACAAGATCGCGGTCCGAATTCGGCCCAGGCTGACCGCCGGTTTTCGCGGCTCCGGAATCGTCGGCCGCCCGCTGCGGCTAATCGTCGGTATCCGACCTGCTTCGGCGGGGCCCGCTCGGGTCGAAGTCACGCGGCACGGGCGTCTCGTCGTCGGCGGGGTATACGCGAACGGCGCCACGATCCGGCTGTCGTCGAGGCGGCCTGCCGAGTACCGGATCCGCATGTCGACGGCGCGCATCGCGGGCTACGTCCGCAGCCGCATCGCGCTGACGAAGATCGTCTTTTATCCGCGCCTTCAGGTCGGCTCGCACGGGCCGAGCGTGCTCGCGCTGAACGAGGCGCTGCACCGTTTGAACATCGCCCTTGCGAGCGTCGACTCGAGCTACGGGCTCGACACGCGCGACGCGGTGGTCGCATTCCAGAAGCTCCATGGAATACCCCGGACGGGCAGCGTCGATGCGCGCTTCTGGCGCGTCCTCCTGGCCGCGAGTACGCCGCGGGCGCGCTACCCCGGCGACCACATCGAGGTCAGCAAGCCACTCCAGGTTCTGTTCGTCGTTCGCGGCGGCAGGGTGTTCCTCGTCAGCCACGTCTCGACCGGCGCGACCGGCAACACGCCTGTCGGGCGATGGCACGTCTACAGCAAGGTGCCCGGGTGGCTCCCCGACGGGATGTTCGACTCCTCCTTTTTCCTGCGCGGGTTCGCGATCCACGGCTACCCCACGGTGCCGTTCTACCCAGGCAGCCACGGCTGCGTCCGCGTGCCTGTCTGGCTGGCACCGCGGATCTATCAATACGATCCGCCCGGCTCGACGATCTACATCTACTGACCTTTTCTCGTCGTACTAGCTGAGATTGAGATGGAGCAAAACGCCGATCCGCTGATCCGGCAGCTGCGGGAGCAGATCTCCGACGCCGACCGCAAGATCGTCGAAGCGATCAACGTGCGCCTCAAGCTCGTCGCGCGGCTGAAGGCCTACAAGGAGTCGCGCGGGCTCTCGTTCGTCGATCCAGAGCGCGAGGAGTGGATGCTCAACTACCTGACGCGCGCCAACCGCGGGCCGTTGTCGGCGGAGGGGCTGCAGGAGATCTTCGCGGAGGTGCTCGACCTCACCAAGCGTGAGGTCGCGCGCGGCGAGCCGGACGGTTAGTTCTCGCCGTCGCCCTCGGCCTCGGCGAATTCGTCGGGTGTCACGTTCTCCAAGAACTGCTTGAACTCGGAGACGATCTCCTCCTCGTTGACCTCTTCACCCTCGAACTCGATCGCGGACTCCTCGATCACATCGTCGGCGGCGAAGATCGGCGCCTCGGCCCGGACGGCCAGTGCAATCGCGTCGGAGGGACGCGAGTCGATCTCGATCTCGGAGCCGTCCTGCTGCACGGTGATGCTCGCGTAGAAGGTGTTCTCCTTGAGTTCGGTGACCGTGATCCGGATGACCTGCGCGTCGAGCTGGGAGAGGATGTCGGTGACGAGGTCGTGCGTCAGCGGCCGCGGCGTGGAGGCGCCCTGGAGCCTCATCAGGATCGCCGCAGCCTCGGGATGACCGATCCAGATCGGCAGGAACTTGTTCCCGTCGGCGGTCTTCAACAGGACGATCGGCTGCTTGCCGACCAGGTCGAAACTGACGCCGTAGATGACCATCTCCTGCATCGCAGCGTGCCTCGATTTTCATCTTAGCCCAGGCCTCCGCGGCCAAACCGGAGGCGCTCCGCGCAGCCCAAAGTGGGCGATCGTGGATTCGAACCACGGACCTCCGCCTTATCAGAGCGGCGCTCTAACCAACTGAGCTAATCGCCCGAGCCGGCGGATTGTAGCCGTGAAGCCGCGCCGCCGACCGGCGTCGCGCTAATGACTGATCTCGGTTTTCTTGACGTAGTCCTCGACCGCCAGGAGGAAGTTGCGGTCCTCGGCTAGCTCGGTGAGCATGCCCTTCGTCTGGTCGTCCAGGTCGGTGTCGCCCTGCAGCTCTGACAGGAACGGCTGGAGCCGGTTTTCCTGCGTCAGCGACGCCATTCGTAGGCAGAGGTCGCGTGTCGCGTCGTCCTGACTGATCGCCTCGAGGGACTCGAGGTCATGGAGCCACGTCTCCAACATCAAAGGTTCAACGAGGGCCGCTGGGGAGGGGATACGGCGGGAGGAGGGCTTGGCCCTCCTAGGCGATCCGCTCTAGGGCTTCCGCGAGCTCGGCGAGCTCATGCTCGTCGGCGATCGGGATTTCGACTCGCGTGGCTGTGACGCGCGGGCGAAAGCCTGTGGCGCGCTCGCAGGCGATGCGCACTCGGTCCACCAGGGCGGGATCGACCTTGCTCGGCGGATCCCGTCGCGGCTTTCGGCGGGCGCCGGCCCAACGTGCGGCGCGCTCGGCCGCTCGTACGGTCAACCCCTTGGTGACGATCTCGCGGGCGAGGCGCCGGCGTCCGTCGTTGTCCGGGACGGCGAGCACCGCGCGTGCGTGCCCCTCGGTGAGCTCGCCGCGCTCGATCATTCCGAGGACGTCGTCGGACAGCTCGAGGAGGCGAACCCGGTTGGAGATCGCCGGAGTCGAGCGGCCGACGCGCTCGCCGATCTCGCCGAGCGAAAGGCCGAATTCGTCGATCAGGAGTGCATACGCGCGCGCCTCCTCGACCGGCGAGAGTTGCTCCCGCGCGACGTTCTCGACGATGCCGAGCAGCAGCGTGTCCCGGTCGTCCGTCTCGCGGACCAGGGCAGGAATCGTCGGCGTGCCCGCCTGCTGAGCAGCACGCCAGCGGCGCTCGCCGGCGATCAGCTCGAAGCCTCCCGCGGCGCGGGGCCTCACCAAGACGGGCTGCACGATGCCCTGCGCCTTGATCGACTCGGCGAGCGCGGAGGTCGCCTCGGCTTCGAAGCGCCGCCGCGGCTGGCGCGGGTTCGGGTGGATCGTCGCGACAGGGAGGTGAGCGAGCTCCGGCTCTCCCGCTCCGCCGATCAGGACCTCGAGGCCGCGGCCGAGGCCGCGGCGCGGCTCAGGTGCGCTCGACAAGCTCCATCGCCACCTTCCAGTAGGCGTCGGCGCCGGCCGAGCGTGGGTCGTAGGCCGTGACGGGAACGCCGTGGCTCGGAGCCTCGGCGATCCGCACGGAGCGTGGGATGCTCGCCTCGAAGACGAGGTTGCCGAAGTGCCGGCGCACCTCGGCGTCGACGTCCGCAGCGAGGCGCGTCCGCCGGTCGACCATGGTCAGGATCACGCCCGCGATCGCAAGGCCGGAGTTCAGTCGGGCCCGGATGAGCTCGACCGAGCGGACCAGCTGGGCGAGCCCCTCGAGCGCGTAGTACTCGGCCTGGAGCGGGACCAGCACCCGGTCGGCCGCGGCGAGCGCGTTAACGGTCAGCGGGCCGAGCGAGGGAGGGCAGTCGACGAAGACAAACGAGTAGTCGCCGTCTGTCGCCAGCGCCTCCGCGAGGTAGCGCTCCCCGTCGTCGCGCCTGGCGAGCTCGGCCGCGGTGCCGGCGAGATCCGGCTTTGCCGGCACCAAGTCGAGGTTTTCGAAGCGCGTCGGCTTCGCGAGCTCGCGCAGCGGCGCCCCGTCCAGCAAGTCGATGCTCGAGCTTCCGTTTGCGCGTTCGCCGAGGCCCGAGGTCGCGTTCGCCTGCGGGTCGAGGTCGACGACAAGCGCCCGCTCGCCGGCCTCGGCAAGGCAGGCGGCCAAGTTGATCGCGGTCGTGGTCTTGCCGACACCGCCCTTCTGATTGGCCATCGCGAACGTGCGCGGACGCATGCGGCGAGCCTACGGGTCGCCGCGGACGTTTCCCGCGCCCCGATCGTGGACTGTCCATTCGAACTGGCGCAAACGGACATGGCGACTGCAACAAAAGCGTGACTTTTGCCTGTCCGGACTAGGCGAGGGGGCGCTTCTTCGCTACACCGGGACGGCGTGGGAAGCCTGGGAGCGTCGGCGTCACCTTGTGGAGAACCAGCAAACCCGGGAGCTGCTCGGCTGGTCCGCCGCCCAGGCGCTCGGACACGCGGCTCACAGCCTCGGCGTCGGCGCTTGGCCCGACGTAGAGAATCACGGCGCCGCCAACGCGCACGAGCGGCAGACACCACTCGGCGGCTACCGGCGGCGCACCAAGCGCCTTCGCGACCGCCACGCCGTGCTGCTCGGTCTCCTGCTCCTCGGCGCGGCCCTGTACGACCTCGACGTTCGGGAACTCGCGCGCGATTTCGCGCAGGAACGCGCACTTGCGTCCGTTCGCCTCGAGCAGCGTGACCTGACGGTCCGGCAACGACGCGGCAAGTGGGATTCCCGGCGCACCGCCGCCGGAGCCGACGTCGGCGATCGACCCAGCCAAGGGCTCGACCACGTCCAACGCCGCAAGGCTCTCCTCGACGTGTACGCGACGCGCCTCATCGCGGTCCCGGATCGAGGTCAGGCCCGGTGTCGAGAGAAGCAGATCAAGCCAGCGCTCGAGGCGCGGATCACTCAGCAGAGATCACGACGTACCGGTTCGGCTCGGTGCCCTCGCTCGAGGTCGTCACACCCGGGAAGTCCTTCAATCGCACGTGGATGACCTTCCGCTCGACGGCCGTCATCGGCTCCAGCTCAACCCGCTGGCCACTCGATGCCACCCGCTCGGCGCTTCGCACCGCAAGCGCGTCGAGCGTCGCCTTGCGCCGCTCCCGGTAACCGGCGGCATCGACCACGATCGCCTTCCGGTCGCCACTGCTGCCGCGGTAGACGATCGCATTCACGAGGTACTGGATGGCGTCGATGGTCTGACCGTGCTTGCCGATCAGCAGGCCGAGATCGCGTCCCGAGAACGACGCGGTGACCGTCTCGTCGTCCTCCTCGATCGCGAGCCGAGCCTGAACGCCGATCGTGCCGACGATGCGTTCGAGAAGCTCCCTAACGGTGGCCGCGAGCTCAGTCTCGCCCGCGACCGGCTCGGTACCGTTCGAATCACCGTCCGCGTCGACCGAGGCGATGACCCGCGCGGGCGCGAAACCCACCCCGAGCAGTCCCCGCTCACCCTCTGACACCACCTGGAACTTGACCGCGGTCTTGTCGAGCCCCGGCCGAAGCCTCTCGAGCTCGCGGAGCGCCGACCACTTCGCCTCGCCGACAGTCTCGCCCGTTGCCTCAATTTGCAGCTGCTCACTCATCTTCGCGCCCGCTTCTTCCGCTTCACCTTACGAGGTTGCTGGCGCGCACCCGCCTGCGCCGGCGCAGTATCGCGCTTCGCCGGCCCGTCTTCCGCCGGCTCGGGCTCAGCTTCCTTCGGCGGCGTTCGCGAGGAGCGGCGCAGCGGCTGGGCGAGGGGTGTCCGCTGGGTCAATCGGCGCGTTACCAAGCCCTGGCCGACTGTCCAGAGGTTCGTCGTCACCCAGTAGATCACGAGCCCCATCGGGAACCTCAGCAGGAAGGTGATGAAGAAGATCGGCAGCACCATCATCACGTAGCGCTGCGTCTTGTCCATCGACGCGGACATGAAGTAGGTCGACGCAATCTGGCTCGCCGCATAAATAACGAGGAGGAGGTAGCCGGACCAGTGGGAGTTGGCGTGGTCGGCGATGTTCGGGACGATGTGCAGCCACGAAAGGGACCCCGGCGGCGGGTGCTTCGAAAACTCGCGTAGGACGAAGTAGAGCGCGAAGAAGACAGGGATCTGCAACACCAACGGCAGGCAGGACGCAGCCGGGTTGATCTGGTTCTCCCGGTAGAACTTCATCAGCTCTTCCTGCTGGCGCTTCTTGTCCGCCTTGTACTTCTGTTGGATCGCCTTCATCTCCGGCATGTGCGCCTGCATCCGCTGCATCGAGTGGATCTGCCGCACCGTCAACGGGACAAGGACGATTCGGACGATGATGGTCAGCGCGACGATCGCCCAGGCCCACGGCAGGCCGATCGTCCCGTGCAACCAGTCGAGCACGTGCCGAAGCAGGTGCTCGATCGGTGTGAGCGGGCTGAAAACGATCATCTGACCGCTCCGGGTTGCCGGCGGAGCCGGACTTGCTCCGGCGTAGCCTCGCGGTGAAATGCCGTGCCAGCTTCGTGAAGGAGGGGGCTCGTGGGGGAACCATGGGTTCCCCCGCGCCGGAACAGCCTCTGGTCGTGGGCGTGGTCGACGCCCCCATGGCTCCACGGGTTGCACCGGAGCAACCTCCAGCCGGCGAGGACCGATCCTTTCAAGAACCCGTACTCGCGCAGAGCGTCGAGCGCGTACTGCGAGCAGGACGGGTAGTACTTGCACCGGTCCCCCAGTAGGGGGCTGACCGTCCAGCGGTAGACGTACACGAGACCCATCGCGAGGTACCTCATGCGGCCGCCTTCCCGAGCACCTCGTCGACCCGCTCTCCGAGCCACTCCGCGCCGCGCTCCTCGGCCGCCTCGGCGAGACCCGGCCGGACGATCAGGACGTAGTCGCGACCTGCCGGCAGCGCCTCCATCCGTGCGCGCCAGAGCTCGCGGAGCCGTCGCTTGATGCGGTTGCGAGCGACGGCACCGGCGACTGCCTTCTTCGGCACCGAAAGGCCGAGCCGCGGTTCCCCGTCGTCCTCCTCGCGCGTGAACCAGTAGAGCGTCAAGAACCGCGTCGAGACCGACCGGCCACGCCGGTAGACCGCGTCGAAGTCCCGCGAACGCGAGAGGCGGTGGCGGCGCTGCATCTCCGCGGGAAAGCCTATGCCGAGAGGCGCTTGCGGCCGCGGGCGCGGCGCCGCTTGAGGATCGCGCGGCCCGCGCGCGTCGCCATCCGGGCGCGGAACCCGTGCTTGCGCTTCCGGCGGCGTACGTTGGGCTGATAGGTCCGCTTCACGAATAGTCGAGGAAGAAAAAAGGTGCGACGAGCGAACCCGCCGTCGGGCCAGTATAGACGAGCGACTCGGGGTGGCTTGTCCACAGAGAAATGTGACCGAGCGGTGAACGACACGCGTGTCGCTGAGCCAAACCCGGCCCTGACGCGTCGCCCGTTCAGACACAAATCCACAGGTGTGGAAAGGTGTGTGGGTCGTTGCAGAAATACCTGCAAATCAGCCCATTTCGTCACCGCGGCCTCGGCCCGAAGCGGACATTGAGGCACAGATCGGACGTTGCTATGCTCGGCCTTCTTTTCGGGCGAACAGGGAGCGTCGCAACAGGGTGGAGAGGCCAATCGAGCTGACTGCAGAAGGGGTCTGGAACGAGATTTCGGGTCGGCTCCGGGAGGCGCTCAACGAAAACACCTTCTCCACCTGGTTTTCCGAGGTTGGAGCGCGCTCGATCAGCGACGAGGAGCTCGTCCTGACCGTCCCGAACAACTTCACGCGCGAGTGGATCGAGGGTCATTTCCTCGGCTTGATCGGTGCCGCGATCGCGGAGATCGACAGCGAGCGCTCGATTCGCCTGGAGGTAGCCAAACCGCAGCCCCGCACGGCGGGACCGGAGTCGAACCGGTCAGCACAGACGCCGGCGGCGGTCGGGATCAACACGAAGTACACGTTCGACTCCTTCGTGATCGGCTCGTCGAACCGCTTCGCCCACGCGGCCGCGCTTGCAGTCGCCGAAGCGCCGGCGCAGGCCTACAACCCGCTCTTCATCTACGGAGGCACGGGCCTCGGAAAGACGCACCTCCTCCAAGCGATCTCGCAGTACGTCGGCGAGCATGCGGGCAGTCTCTCCGTTCGCTACGTGACCAGCGAGACGTTCATGAACGACTTCATCAACTCGCTGCGCGACAAGCGGATCGAGGGCTTCAAACAGCGCTACCGGACCTACGATCTGCTGCTCGTCGACGACGTTCAGTTCTTCGAGCACAAGGAGCGGATCCAGGAGGAGTTCTTCCACACCTTCAACTCGCTCTACGAGAGCGGTAGCCAGATCGTCATGTCTTCCGACCGCCCTCCGCGCGAGATCGCGACGCTCGAGGAGCGGCTGCGCTCGCGGTTCGAGTGGGGCCTGATCACCGACATCCAGCCGCCGGATCTCGAGACCCGTATCGCGATTCTTCGCAAGCGCGTCAAGACGGACAACATCAGCGTCTCCGATCCACAGGTGCTGACCTTCATCGCCAGCCGCGTCTCGACCAACATCCGCGAGCTCGAGGGGGCGCTGACCCGCGTGGTCGCATTCTGCTCCCTCACCGGCCGGCCCATGACCGAGGAGGTCGCCCAGGACGTGTTGAAGGACGTCTTTCCCCAGGGCGAGCTCCCCCAGGTCACGATCGAGCGGATCCAAGAGATCACCTCCGACCGCTTCGGGCTCTCCCTCGAGGAGCTCTGCGGCGACAAGCGATCGCAGAACATCGTTTACCCGCGTCAGGTCGCGATGTACCTCTCGCGCGAGCTGACCGATTCGTCGCTGCCGAAGATCGGCAAGCAGTTCGGCGGCCGCGACCACACCACTGTCATCCACGCGACCTCGAAGATCGCGCGCATGATCCGTGAGGACCGGTCTGTGTACAACCTCGTGCAAGAGCTGACCGCACGCATCAAACAAGTCCGGTAGAACTGTGGAGCCCTGCTGATCGACCTTTCCACACTGTCGATGAGCGACCGTTGTCCCCAACGGCCATCCCCGTCCAAAACGGCCAAGCCATGCGGCGTGGCGCCGTCGTCCCCGACATCCACACTCCCTATGGCTTCTACGAGAGGATTTATCTAGATGATTGAGACAGAGACCGTGGTCAGTTCCGGGACGATGAAGGTCACCTGCTCGCGCGAAGAGCTCACGCAGAAGCTCGGGGTTGTCGCGCGGGGCATCTCGACGCGAACGGCGGTGCAGATCCTCGGCGGCGTTCTGCTCGATGCGCAAGGCGGCCGGCTGATGCTTGCCGCTACTGACATGGAGCTGTCGCTCCGCGCATCGCTCGACGCGCAAGTGGAAGGTGAGGGCGCGGTTGTCGTCCCGGGGCGGCTGCTTGTCGAGTTGACGCGGCTGTTGCCCGACGCCGAGGTTTCGATCGAGCAGCGCGCGGACGAGGCCGTCATCCACATCCGAAGCGGCTCGTTCGAGTCGCGGTTGAACACGTACACGGCCGAGGACTTCCCGAGGCTTCCCGATGTCGAGGCGCTCGAGCGCCACATGGTCGACCGCGACGCGCTCCTTGAGACGATCGCGCGGGTGAGCCGCTCTGCCTCGCGCGACGAGTCGCGGCCGGTGCTGACCGGGATCCTCGTGCGCTTCGAGCCGAGCAAGCTCGTGATGGCGGCGACCGACTCCTACCGGCTCTCCGTCAAGGAGACGGCGATGGAAGGCACGGTCCCCGAGCTGGAGGCGATCGTGCCGGCGCGCGCACTCGCGGAGCTGGCGCGGATCGGCCAGGGCGCGGAGCAGATCGAGCTCGGCGTCCAGGAGAACCAGGTCGTCTTCGGCATCGACGGCGTCTGGCTGACGACGCGGCGTATCGACGGGCAGTTCCCGAACTACCGGCAGCTGATCCCGGAGAGCTTCGAGCATGAAGTGCCGCTTCCACGCGACGAGGCTCTCGACGTCGTCCGCCGCATCGCGGTGATGGCACAGCGCAACTCGCCGCTCCGACTTCGCTTCGCCGAGGGCGAGCTGACGGTCTCGGCCCGAACCCAGGATGTCGGCGAGGCCGAGGAGTCGCTGCCGGTTTCGTTCGCGGGCGAGCCGCTCGAGATCGGCTTCAACGCGGAGTTCCTGCGGGACGGGGTCGAGTCCGTCGCCGGCGACACGCTCCGCTTCCGGCTGATCAGCCCGCTGCGGCCGTGCGTCCTCCAGGCCGAGGGGAGCGACGACTTCCTCTACTTGATCATGCCGATTCGGCTCGCCGGCTAGGCGCTGATCGTCGACAGCGTCTCGCTTCGGGATTTCCGCTCGTATGCCCGGCTCGAGCTGGAGCTGAAGCCCGGGCTCGCGCTCGTCGTCGGCCCGAATGGTGCCGGGAAGACGAACCTTCTCGAGTCGCTGCACGTCGGGACGCAGGGCTTCTCGCCGCGGACGCGCAACGACGCGAGCCTGATCCGGTTCGGGCGCGAGGGCGCCCGGATCGCGCTGTCCGGCGACCGCGCGGGCTCGCGCCTGGAGCTGAACATCATTCTCCAGGCCGGTAGCGCGAAGCGCGCGAGCCTAAACGGAGCCCGGCTTCAGACGGCAGAGCAGCTGCGAGGTGAGGTCGCGACGCTCGTCTTCACTCCGGACCGGCTCGTGGTCGTGAAGGGCGGGCCGGCCGCGAGGCGCGCTTACTTCGATCGTGCGCTCGGCCGTGGCACCCCTGCGCTGGCCTCGCTTCCGGCCGAATACGGCGCGGCCCTGGCGCAGCGCAATGCCGCCCTTCGCGGCATCTCGCTCGGCTACAGCACGCGGGAGGCGCTGCGGCCCTGGACCGAGCGCGTCGCCGGGCTCGGCAAGCAGCTCGCCGAGGCGAGACGCCACGTGATCGCCGAGCTGGAGCCCCTCTTCGCGGAACGTGCCGGCGAGCTCGGCCTCCGCGGCGCAGCGCTCGGGTACGAGCCCGGCGAACTGTCTGTGGAGGCTCTCGAGGCACGGCTCGACCGCGACTTGCAGCGCGGTGCGACTGGGGCGGGCCCACACCTGGACGATGTCGAGATCCTGGCGTGCGAACGCGATCTACGCGCGTTTGGCTCGCAAGGGGAGCAGCGGCTTGCCGTGCTGGCCCTCCTGCTCGCGGAGGCCGAGCTCGTGCGCGAACGCCGTGGCTTCCCGCCGCTCCTCCTGCTCGACGACGTGCTGTCCGAGCTCGATCCCGGGCGCCGCCGGATCCTGGCCGATCGCCTGCGGACCTACGGCCAGGCGTTGATCACGAGCACGAGCTCCGCCGCGCTGCCGGCCGAGCCCGATCAGCTCGTCGAGGTCGCGGCCGGCGAGGCCGGGACGGTGGTGCGGTGAAGCGGCTCGGTGACGAGGTCGACCGCGAGCTCGGCCGCTTCGGGCCCGAGGCGAGAATTGCCGCGCTCGTCGAGGCCTGGCCGGTCGCCGTCGGCGAGACGATCGCGCGGAGCGCGTGGCCGGCGCGGGTCGCACGGGACGGGACGCTGCACGTCAACACGGCCGATTCGGTCTGGGCGTTCGAGCTCACGAACCGCGCCGCCGAGATTGCCCAGCGGCTCGACGTCGAGCGCGTCCGCTTCACCCCGGGACGGCTTCCTGAGCCCTCCGTACCCGAGCCGACGCACCGCGAGCGTGCGCCGCGGAAACCGTCGCCGGCGCTTCTCGAGACGGGTGCGAAACTGGCCGCCGGGATCGAGGACGAAAATCTGCGCAAAATCGTTGCACGTGCAGCCGCTGCGAGCCTCGCGAGGGCCTCTGACGACCGCTCGGTCTGGTAGACTTGTTATGTGCTGAACTTGGCCCGTTTGCAGGGCTTTTTTAATGACTGAAGCTTCCTATACCGCTAAAGACATCACCGTTCTCGAAGGCCTCGAGCCGGTCCGGCTGCGGCCGGGCATGTACATCGGCTCGACGGGGTCGCGAGGGCTCCATCACCTCATCTTCGAGGTCGTCGACAACTCGGTCGACGAGGCCCTTGCCGGGCGCGCCGACCTCGTCGAGGTGACCCTTCATCCGGACAACTCGGTCACCGTCTCCGACAACGGCTCGGGCATCCCGACCGGCGTGATGGCTGACCAGGGTCTGCCGGCCGTGACCGTCGTTCTGACGAAGCTCCACGCCGGCGGCAAGTTCGGCGGCGACGGCTACAAGGTCTCCGGGGGGCTGCACGGCGTCGGTGTCTCGGTCGTCAACGCGCTCTCGGAGTGGCTGCACGTCGAGGTCAAGCGCGAGGGCACGGTTGTCCGGCAGGAGTTCGCGCGCGGCGAGCCGACCACCGACTTGAAGGAGGTCGAGCCCACGAAGGAGACTGGGACGACGATCACCTTCTTGCCCGATCTCGAGATCTTCGACGAGCTCGAATGGTCGTCCGAGATCCTCGTCCAGCGCCTCCGCGAGACCGCCTTCCTGACCAAGGGACTGCGGATCGTCCTGATCGACGAGCGCGAAGGGGAGGAGCGGCACGAGTTCTACGCCGAGGGCGGGATCAGGGACTTTGTCTCCTACGTCAACGACCAGAAAGACCCGGTCCACAAGCACGTCATCTACTTCGAAGGGTCGTCGAATGGAGACTCGGAGTCCGACGGCCAGCTGGAGGTGGCGATGCAGTGGAACACCTCCTACGTCGAGTCTGTCTTCTCGTTCGCCAACAACATCAACACCCACGAGGGCGGTTCACACCTGTCGGGCTTCAAGGCGGCGCTGACGCGCACGCTGAACGACCACGCGCGGAAGAACGGGCTTCTGAAGGAGAAGGAGGAGAACCTCGAGGGCGAGGATGTGCGCGAAGGTCTTGCAGCCGTCCTATCGGTCAAGCTGCGCGAGCCTCAGTTCGAGGGTCAGACGAAGACGAAGCTCGGCAACCCCTGGGTGCGCGGCCTTGTCGAGCAGGCCGTCAACGTGAAGCTCGCCGAGTTCCTCGAGGAGAACGCGACCGAGGCGAAGCAGATCATCTCGAAGGCGATCGCCGCCCGGAGCGCGCGCCAAGCCGCTCGCAAGGCGCGCGAGCTAACTCGCCGGAAGAGCGCGCTCGACAGCATGTCGCTACCGGGCAAGCTCGCGGACTGCTCGATCAACGACCCTTCCGCCGCCGAGCTCTACCTCGTCGAGGGCAACTCGGCCGGCGGCTCCGCGACCGACGCCCGAGACCGCACCTTCCAGGCGATCCTGCCGCTGCGCGGCAAGGTGATCAACTCCGAGAAGAACCGGATCAACAAGGTTCTCTCCAACGCGGAGATCCAGTCGATCATCACCGCGATCGGTACCAACATCGGCGACGAGTTCGACCTCGAGAAGCTCCGCTACCACAGGATCATCGTCATGACCGACGCCGACGTGGACGGGTCGCACATCCGCACGCTGATCCTTACCTTCCTCTATCGCCAGATGCAGGAGCTCGTCGAGGGCGGCTATGTATACATCGCCGTACCGCCGCTCTACCGCGTCAAGATCGGCGGCCGCGAACAGTACGTCGAGAAGGAGTCGCAGTTCGAGGACCTGCTCGTCCGCGAGCGCGTCAAGGACATCGACGTGCGCGACCGGAGTGGCGAGACACACAAGCTGACCGAGGCGCGCTACCACCGCTTCACGAAGGCCCTGAACGAGTTCGAAGGCTGGGCCTCCCGTCTGCGCGCGGACTTCGGCTCGGCGCCGGCGAACTTCGCCATCGAGCACCGGCTCGTCGAAACGGAGACAGCAGGGCTGGGCGACCTGGCGAAGAGCCTGAAGGCGGTCGCGGAAAACGGCCATGAGCTCTCGGTCGTCGAACAGACCCCGGAGGGGATGCGCATCAAGGTGGTCGAGCGCGAGACGAGCGCGGCTAGCCATATCACCCTGCCTGCTGAGCTGTTTTCCTCGCCGGTCTACGAGGGGCTACGCAAGACCTACGCGAGGTTGGTCGAGATGGTCGGTGCGCCGCCGTTCACGCTCTCGCTCGGCAAGAAGGAGCGCACCGCGGAGACTTACGAGCAGCTGCGCCACGAGGCGCTGGACCTCGCGAAGGACGGCATCAGCGTCGGTCGCTTCAAGGGCCTCGGCGAGATGAATCCCGAAGAGCTCTGGGAGACGACCATGAACCCGGCCAACCGGATGCTCGTGCGCGTCGAGGTGGAGGACGCGGCCGCCGCCGACCGGCTGTTTTCGATGCTGATGGGCGATCAGGTCGAGCCGCGCCGAGAGTTCATTGAATCGAACGCCAAGGACGTCAGGTTCCTAGACGTCTAGTGAGGGAGGTCTGAATGTCGTCGGTTGAGCCGCTCGGCCCGGGCCGGATCGAGCCGCGCGAGCTCGAGCAGGAGATGCGCTCGAGCTTCCTCGACTACGCGATGAGCGTGATCGTCGCGCGAGCGCTTCCCGATGTTCGCGACGGGCTGAAGCCGGTGCATCGGCGCGTGCTGTATGCGATGCACGAGGCCGGCCTGCAGCCGAACCGCCCGCGTCTCAAGTGCGCCCGCGTTGTCGGCGACGTGATGGGCGCGTACCACCCGCACGGCGACGTCGCGATCTACGACACGCTGGTCCGGCTCGCGCAGCCGTTCTCGCTCCGTTACCCGCTCGTCGACGGGCAGGGCAACTTCGGGAACATCGACGACTACCCAGCTGCCGCGATGCGCTACACAGAGTGCCGATTGTCACGAATTGCGACGGAGCTACTTCGTGACATCGACGCCGACACGGTCGACTTCGTCCCGAACTACGACGAGTCGCGGAAGCAGCCCGACGTCCTGCCGGCCCGGTTCCCAAACCTGCTCGTCAACGGCTCGTCGGGGATTGCGGTTGGAATGGCGACCAACATCCCGGCACACAACCTCGGCGAGGTGATCGACGCTCTCGTCGCCATGCTCGACGACCCCGACATCGACGTCGAGCGGCTGACGCGGCACATCAAGGGCCCGGACTTCCCGACGGGCGGGATCATCGTCGGACGCGAGGGCATCCGCGAGGCGTACCGCTCCGGCCGCGGGCGCATCGTTATGCGCGGGCGCGCGCACGTCGAAGAGCTTCGCGGCGGCAAGTCGGCGATCATCGTCAACGAGCTGCCGTTCGGTGTGAAGAAGGGCGGCGATTCCGGCGTGATCATGAAGGTCGCCGACCTCGTCAACGACAAGGTCCTGCCGGAGATCTCGGACGTCAAGGACCTGTCGGACAAGACGGGGATGCGGATCCAGATCGAGCTGAAGCGCGAGGCGATCCCGCAGGTCGTCCTCAACAAGCTCTACAAGCACACGCCGCTGCAAACGACGTTCGGCTACAACGCCGTCGCGCTCGTCGACGGCGTCCCGCGGACATTGGCGCTGCGTGACCTGCTCGGCCACTACCTGGACTTCCAGCGCGAGGTCGTCACCCGCCGCTCGAAGTTCGAGCTGCGCCGAGCCGAGGCACGCGCCCACGTCCTGCAGGGCTACCTGATCGCGCTCGACAACCTCGACGCCGTGATCGCCTTGATTCGCGCGGCTGAGGACACGGACGCCGCGCGCGAAGGGCTGATGCGGGAGTTCGACCTCTCTGAGATCCAGGCGCAGGCGATCCTCGACCTGCGGCTCCGTGCGCTGACCGCCCTCGAGCGGAAGCGTGTCGAGGACGAGCACGCCGACCTCGTCGAGCGGATCGCCGAGTTGCGCTCGATCCTCGGTGACGAGTCGCGGATCGACGGCCTGATCCGCGAGGAGCTGCTCGAGATCAAGGAGATCTACGCGAAAAACGACGACCGCCGTACCGAGATCGTCGCGGCCGAGGGCGAGCTCGAGCTCGAGGACCTGATCGCGGAGGAGGACATGGTCATCGCGATCACGCGCTCGAACTACGTGAAGCGGCTACCGGTCTCTACCTACCGCGAGCAGCGGCGCGGCGGCCAGGGCGTGATGGGGATGGACCTGAAGGAGGACGACTACATCGAGCACCTCTTCGTCGCCTCCACGCACGACTATGTCCTCTTCTTCACCAACGTCGGCAAGGTCTACCGGCTCAAGGTGCACGAACTTCCGCTCGGGTCGCGCCAGTCGAAGGGCCGTGCGATCCAGAACCTGCTGCCGTTCCGGCAGGACGAGCAGGTACGCGCCGTCATCCAGACGCGTGCCTTCGAGGAGTCGAAGTTCCTCGTCTTCGCGACGAAGGACGGGATCGTCAAGAAGACGGAGTTGGCCGCCTACAACACACCGCTCAGGGCCGACGGGATCATCGCGATCAAGCTGCGTGATGACGACGAGCTCGTCTCCGTCCAGCACTCGACGGGGGACGACGACATCCTAATGGTGTCTCGCATGGGCCAGGCGATCCGCTTCGCCGAGAAGGAGGCGCGCCCGATGGGTCGCGACACCGGCGGCGTCAAGGGCATGGGCCTGCGCAAGGCCGACGAGGTGATCTCGATGGACGTCGTCGGCGCCAACGAGGGCGACCTGCTCGTCGTGACCGAGAACGGCTACGGCAAGCGCACGAAGCTCGCGGACTATCCGCGCAAGGGCCGCGGCGGCCTTGGCGTCAAGACGGCCCAGCTCGTCGAGGGCAAGGGCCGGCTGGTCGGTGCCCGCGTCGTTCGCGAGGGCTACCAGGTGATGCTGATCTCGACAGGTGGCACCGTCATCCGCATGCCCGTCGTCGACATCAAGCGCTCCGGCCGCGCGACCCAGGGCGTGATCGTGATGCGATTCAAGGCGGACGACGAGACGGTTTCCGCCCTTGCGCCGGTAGTCGAATCCGCGGAGAACGGGGTGGCCGCGGAAGGCGTGCCAG
>JBKOUJ010000122.1:0-7069 GCA_046723355.1 Actinomycetota bacterium
GTTAGGCAGCGAGAGCGAGTGCGTGATCGTTATCCGCACTTACGTTGGTTCCCGGTTGTTTTACGAGGCCGACCGGGGACCTCGGCTTGCGACTCTGCCGGAGAATCGACCACGTCGAAACCAGGTCGCCCCCGTATGTCCTGCAAATTGTAGCCTCGTCGCGATGAATCGGATCGCCTCTGAACGGCTCGAGCTCGTCTCCATGTCGCCCGGCTTCATCGACGCGGTGCTCGAAGGGCGGCGCGATGAAGCGGAGTCTCTGGCCGGGATCGCGCTTCCCGACGGGTGGCCGGACGCGCACGACCGGCGGTTCCTCGCGTTCCGTCTGCGCCAACTCCGGGAGCAGCCGGAGCTCGAGCCCTGGTTCGTCTACGGAGTCGTTCTTCCGGACAACGGGCGTCCGATGATCGGCCATGCCGGCTTCCACGGGCCGCCGGGTGTGAACGCCGTCAAGGCAGACGACGCCGTCGAGGTCGGCTACTCGATCTTCGAGCCATACCGCCGGCGCGGCTACGGGACGGAGGTCGTGCGTGCCTTGATCGCGTGGGCCTCGCGGGAACACGAGATCGCGCGATTCATCGCCTCGATCAGCCCCGACAACGTCCCGTCGCTGGCGCTTGTCCGGCGCCTCGGCTTCAGGGAGGTCGGCGCCCACTGGGACGAGGAGGACGGCGAGGAGCTCGAGTTCGAACTGCGGATCAGCGTCGACGCCTGAGCGCACGTTCGATGTCGCGCTGGGCGTCGCGTTTCGCAATGTCACGGCGCTTGTCGCGTTGCTCCTTGCCTCGCGCGAGGGCGACCTCGAGCTTCGCGCGGCCGTTCTTGAAGTAGAGGCGGGTCGGAACGAGCGTCAGGCCCTTCTGGTTGACGGCGCCGATCAGGGAGTCGATCTGTCGCCGGTGCAGGAGCAGCTTCCGGTCGCGGTCGGGGTCGTGGTTGGCGACGTTCCCCTGCGCGTATTCGTCGATGCGGGCCCCCACGAGCCAGATCTCGCCGTCGCGGACGTCGGCGTACGACTGCGCGAGCGAGACGCGCCCGTTCCGGAGGGACTTGACCTCGGTGCCGGTCAGCTGGAGGCCCGCCTCGTAGCGCTCGAGCAGGTGGTAGTCGTGCCGTGCCCGCCGGTTCTCGGCGACCGGCTTGATGCCGTCGCTTGCCACGGCGCCCAGTCTAGGCAGGTAGGAGCGCGACTTTGCCCTGCGGCTTGTCGATCGACTCGACCTTGACGGCGATCGGGTCGCCCAGGCGAAACGTGCCGCCGCCGCGGCGGCCGACGAGCGCGGTGCCGAGGTCGTTGAGCTCGAAGTAGTCGCCGCCCAGTCGCCGCGCCGGCAGGAAGCCCTCGAAGACCGCGCCGAAGCGCGCGAAGAGGCCCGACCCGATCACGCCGATGATCTCGCCCTCGAACGGCTCGTCCCAGCCGCGCTCGTACAGCTCGGAGTCGAGCAGCCAGGAGAGGCAGATCGCATCGGCCCGGTACTCGATGTCGGCGGCCTCGCGCTCCCGCGCCGACGTGTGCTCGGCCAGCGCGCCAAGGTCGTGCGGGACCGGCTCGTCGGGGGCGCCGAGCTCGTTAAGGAGCGCGCGGTGGACGACAAGGTCGGGGTAGCGGCGGATCGGCGAGGTGAAATGGCAGTAGGCCGGGCTCGCGAGCCCCGAATGGCCGAGGTTGCGCGGGTCGTACCGCGCCTGCTTGAGCGCCCGCAAGACGAGGGCCGGTAACGCCTCTCTCCCCCGCCCCGACTTCGCAACGTACTCGGCAACCGAGTCACTCGCCTCGGACGCGATGCGGGCCGCGTCCGCGGGCGATAGGTCCTTCGGCGCCGGAGGCGTCGGAACCGCGAGGTCGGCGAGCTTCGCGAGCAGCAGCTCGACCGCCTGCGGGTCCGGTCGCTCGTGGACGCGGAAGAGCGCCTCGCGCCGACGTCCGGCGAGCAACCCGGCGACCGCCTCGTTCGCGCGGATCATCAGCTCCTCGACGAGCATGTGCGAGTGCGCCTCCTCGGCGCGCCAGGCGCGCGCCACCCGGCCGTCGTCGGTGAACTCGAACTCGACCTCCGGCGACTCGACGCGCAGCGCGCCCCGGGAGAATCGCCGCTGACGCAGCTCCGTCGATACCCGCCCCGCGCGCTCGAGTGCGTCCACGAGCTCCGGCTCCTCGCGCTCTCGTCCGGCGAGGATCGCCTCCGCCCTGCCGTAGCTGAACCTCGCACGACTGCGGATCACCGAGCGGTAGAAGCTCGGCTCGCCGCCGTCGAGCGGCAGCTCCACGGTCACGCAGAGCCGGTCCTCGTAAGGGCGCAGCGAGCAGAGGTCTTCGGAGAGCTCCGGTGGCAGCATCGGCGCCACGCGCCCCGGCACGTAGGTCGAGAACGCGCGTCGGGTCGCGCCGTGGTCGAGCGCTGTCCCCGCGCGGACGTAGTACGAGACGTCGGCGATGTGGACGTACGCGCGGTCGTCCGTGAGCGTCAGTGCGTCGTCGAAGTCCTTCGCGGTCTCGGGATCGATCGTGAACGAGACCTCACCACGCAGGTCGACGCGCCCGTCCAGCGACCCAACCGGAGCGTCGAATGGCTCGAACGACTGCCGCGCCCCGCGCTCGACCAACAGGGCCTCGAGCACATTCTCGATCCGCTTCGCCGAGCCGAGCACGCGCTGCACGCGCGCCCTTCCACGGCGGCCCGACACCAGCGCGAGATCGCCCGGTCGCGCATCGCCCGCACCCTTCCAATCGATCACGATCGGGACGCCCGGCGTGAAGTACGGCTCGCCGACCGTGAGCTTGCCGCGCCGGGCGAGCTCGACGACCGTTGCTTCTTCCGCTAGACCCGCAGGAATCGCCGGATCGTCAGACCCGAGCCGGCGGCGCCGACGAGCAGCCCCATGGCGAGGATGACGAGCGCGGTCAACTCGAATGGCCAGGCATGGATGTCGGTGCCGCGGATCAGATTGATGTGCTGCAGCACGATCGCCTTGCCCAGCACCAGCAGGATGATCGCTCCGATCGCGCCCGCCAGGCCCGTCATCAGGCCCTCCAGCATGAACGGGCCGCGCACGAACCAGTTGGTCGCGCCGACGAGCTTCATCACCTCGATCTCACGCCGTCTCGCAAAGATCGCGAGCCGGATCGTGTTCGCGATCAGGAGCGTCGACGAGATGACAAGGATCACCACCGCGATGATGAAGAAGATGTCGATCCACTTCGCCACCTCGAGCAGCCGATGCGCGGTCTTTTTGCCGTAGTTGACGTCGGAGACGCCGGCCAGCTTCGTCTTCGTCAGCGACGCTGCGATCGCCTGCGTGTCCTCTCCACGCTTCGGCTGCACGGTCAGTGCCCACCCCAGCGGGTTCGACGGCAGCTTGACCGTCTTGTAAACCGGATATTGCTTCTCCACGTTTTTGAGCGCCTTCTCCGGATCGACGAGCGCCGTCGACCTGACGCGCGGGTCGGCAGCGAGGCGCGTGCGGACGATGGCGATGTCGCTGGGTTTGGCGTCGCGGTCGAAGAAGACCTTGACGACGAGCTCGCGCTTGTAGTGGTTGCTGACCGAGAAGCCCCAGGTCGCAAGACCGATCAGAAAGCCGAGCAGGAACATCCCGATCAGGACGGTCATCGTCGCCGCGACCGTCGTCGAGACGTTCGCGCCGAGCGAGCGCACGGCCTCCGCGAAGAGCAGCTTGAGACGCGCCATCATGAGGCGTACCCTCCTCGCCTCTCGTCGCGCGCCAGGCGGCCGTCGTCGAGCGCAATCACGCGGCGGCGCATCTTGTCGACCATCTCGCGGTCGTGCGTCGCCATCAGCACTGTCGTACCCGCACGGTTGATCCGGTAGAGCAGCTGCATGATCCCGACCGAGGTGTCGGGGTCGAGGTTCCCCGTCGGCTCGTCGCAGATCAGAAGCGGGGGGTGGTTGACGACCGCGCGCGCGATCGAGACGCGCTGCTGCTCGCCGCCCGAGAGCTCGTCGGGATAGGAAGTCATCTTGTGCGCGAGGCCAACCAGGTTGAGGACCTCGGGCACCTTGCGCCGGATCGAGTTGCTGCCTTCGCCCTGCACCTTCAGCGCGTAGGCGACGTTCTCGGCCGCGGTGCGCTTCGGGAGCAGCTTGAAGTCCTGGAAGACGCAGCCGATGTTGCGCCGGAGCAGTGGCACCTTGCTGCGCTTGAGCCGGGTGAGGTCGCGGCCGCCGACGACGATCTTGCCCGTGGTCGGCTCGATCTCCTTGAGTACGAGCCGGATCACGGTCGACTTGCCCGACCCGGACGCGCCCACGACGAAGACGAACTCGCCCTTCTCGATCACGAACGAGACGTCCGTGAGCGCAGCGACGTTCGGCTCGTAGATCTTCCGGACCGCATCGAAGACGATCATCGCGCCGGCGCTGGCGACCGGCGGAGCGGTTCCGTTCGCATCAGGCCGTTCGACGACGACGGCCGGGCTGTCTGTCTTCAGCTCAGTGTCCATAACCAGGGTCCCAAAAGCGGCGTCAAAAACCGCTCCCGTAGGTTCAAGCCCGAGAGTCTAGCCAAGCCTCCGGCCCTACAACACCTTTCCAGCGGCTTTGGCTAGCAGATACTCGTGGATGAAGTCGTCGAGGCGCCCGTCGAGAACCGCCTGCGTATTGCCTGTTTCGTACTCCGTTCGGTGGTCTTTGACGAGCTGGTACGGGTGCAGAACGTAGCTGCGGATCTGGCTGCCGAAGTCGGCTTGCTGGGCGGCGCCGCGCTCGCGCGCGAGCTCCTGCTCGCGCTTCTCTTGCTCGAGCTCCGCCAGCCGTGACTTGAGGATCCGCGTCGCCGTCTGCTTGTTGGCCGCCTGAGAGCGCTCGTTTTGCACCGAGACGACGATCCCGGTGGGCAGGTGCGTGATGCGGACGGCTGAGTCGGTCTTGTTGACGTGCTGCCCGCCGGCACCGCTCGCTCGGTAGGTGTCGATTCGAAGGTCGCTTTCGTCGAGCTCTACGTCCTCGTCCTCGGGCAGCAGCGGGCTGACGATCACCTGCGCGAACGAGGTGTGGCGCCGGTGCGCCTGGTCGAACGGGCTCAGGCGCACGAGCCGATGGACGCCTCTCTCTGCCTTCAGGATCCCGTACGCGTTCTCGCCCTTGACCGTGAAGGTCGCCGACTTGAGGCCGGCCTCTTCGCCCGGGCTCGCCTCGACGAGCTCCACTTGGAACCCGCGATCGGCGGCCCAGCGGAGGTACATACGGAGCAGGATCTCGGCCCAATCCTGAGCGTCGGTCCCCCCCGTGCCGGCGTGGATCGTGACGACGGCGTCACCGCCGTCGTACTCGCCGGTGAACAGCGCGTCCTCCTGTAACCGCTCGAGCTCGCTGCGTAGCGGCGCGATCGACGCGGCGATCTCGTCGGCCATGTCGCCGTCCATCGCGTAGAGCTCGCGGGCGTCTTCGTAGTCGCGAGTGAGGCGCTCGTAGCGCTCGAGCCGCTTCGTCAGCCTGGCGTGCTCGGCGGACACGCGAGCCGCGTTCTGCTGGTCGTCCCAGAATCCCGGCGCGCCGAGCTCCTCCTCGAGCTCGGCGACGCGACGCCTCAACCCGTCCGGGTCAAAGGTAATCACGGACCCAGGCGAGCTGGGTCCCGATCTCCTCGAGCTGCTGCTCCAGCGGCTGCTGCGTCGCCTCGCTCATCGAAGTGATGGTAGCGGCGACCGCAGAACAACAGGGACTGTCCCCGCACGAGGACTGTCCCAACAACGGTTTCTGGGACAGACCCCTCCGGGGTCAGTCCCTGCTTGCAGGCGCTAAGCGCCGTGGCATTTCTTGTACTTCTTGCCGCTGCCGCACCAGCAGGGGTCGTTGCGGCCGATCTTGTCGCGATCGGCGACGGTGCGGGTCGCCGTCGCGGTCGCGACCGAGCCGCCGCCGGCGAAGAGGCTGCCGGCCGTGACTGCGGCGCCGTTCCCGCCCCCGTCTGCGGCGGCCGCGGCGCTGATCGCCTGGGCGCCCGCGGTCTGGTCGTGCTGGTAGGCGAGCGCTTCCGCCTCGGCGGCCTGGGCCTCCTGGAGCCGCTGGAGCTCCTCCGCGTCCTGCGGCTCGATCTGTGCGTGGAAGAGGTGGCCGATCACCTCCTCGCGGATCGCAGCGCTGAGCTCCTCGAACATCAGATGGCCCTCGGACGTGTACTCCACGAGCGGGTCCTTCTGCGCCATCGCCCGCAGGTGCACGCCCTCGCGCAGGTAGTCCATGTTGTCGAGGTGCTCGCGCCAGCGGGTGTCGACGACCTGGAGGATGATGAACCGCTCGAGCTCGCGCATCAGCTCGGCCCCGAGCTCCTCTTCCTTGGCCGCATAGCGCTCCTGCGCCTCCTCGGTGAAGTCCTCGATCAGCGTCTCGCGGGTCAGCGACCCGAGATCTTCGCGCAGCTCGTCGACCGAGATCGGTTCCTCGGCCGGCTGTACGTAGAGGGCATCCATCGCCTTGACAAGGCCCTCGAGGTCCCACTCCTCCGCGTACTGCGCCTCGGTGAACTGCGTGACGATCCGGGCCACCACCTCGTCGACCCAGGCGCGCACCTCCTCGGAGAGGTCTTGTCCCTCGAGGACGCGCCGGCGCTGGTCGTAGATGACCGAACGCTGCTTGTTGAGAACGTCGTCGTACTTGAGGACGTTCTTCCGCGAGACGAAGTTCTGCTCCTCGACCTTCTTCTGCGCGTTCTCGATCTGGCGCGAGAGGATGCCGGCCTCCATCGGCTGATCGTCGGGGACCTTGAAGCGCTCCATGATGTTGTGGATCCGGTCGCCGGCGAAGAGGCGGACGAGATCGTCCTGGCCGGACAAATAGAAGCGCGACTCGCCGGGGTCACCCTGACGGCCTGAGCGGCCGCGCAGCTGGTTGTCGATCCGGCGCGCCTCGTGCCGCTCCGTGCCGAGCACATACAGGCCGCCGAGCTCGCGGACACCCTCGCCCAGCTTGATGTCGACGCCGCGGCCGGCCATGTTGGTCGCGATCGTGACGGCGTGCTTCTGACCGGCGTCCACGATGATCTCGCCTTCGCGCTCGTGCTCCTTCGCGTTCAAGACGTTGTGCGGGATCCCGCGGCGCTGGAGAAG
>JBKOUJ010000007.1:0-4751 GCA_046723355.1 Actinomycetota bacterium
ACCCTGGCCGGAGCCGCGGCGCGGCCGGCGCTGGCGCACCGGTCCGAGGCCTTCGCGGTCGGCGCCGCGGCCGCGGCCGCCCTGGCGACTCTCGCCGAGCCCCTCGGTGCGCCCGCCGCGCCGGCGCGCCTGATCCTGCTCCCCGAGCCTGGTGTCCACCTGGCCGCCGCCGGAGCTCTCGTACCCGGACGGCATGATCTCGCCCTTGTTGATCCAGACCTTGACCCCGATCCGCCCGGTCGTCGTCTTCGCCTCGGCGAAGCCGTAGTCGATGTCGGCGCGGATCGTGTGCAGCGGAACGCGGCCCTCGGAGTAGCTCTCGGAGCGACTCATCTCACCGCCGCCGAGGCGGCCGCCGCACATCACCTTGACGCCCTGGGCGCCGGAACGGATCGCCGACGCGAGCGAACGCTTCATCGCCCGCCGGAAGCTGACGCGGTTCTCGAGCTGCTCGGCGATCGACTGGGCAACGAGCTTCGCGTCGAGCTCGGGCCGCTTGATCTCGTTGATGTTGATGTGGACGGCCTTGCTCGTCATCCCGTGGATGTCCTTACGCAGCGCGTCGACCTCCACGCCGGACTTGCCAATCACGATCCCAGGCCGCGCCGTGTAGATGTCGATCGTGATCCGCTGCGCATCCTTTCGGATCAGGATGTCGGACAGTCCCGCGTGCGCGAGCTTCTTGTAGATGTGCTCGCGGATGCGGACGTCCTCCTGGAGGAAGTCCGCGAAGTCCTTGCTTCCCGTGTACCAGTTCGACTTCCAGTCGTGGATGACGCCGACGCGCATCCCGCCGGGATGGACCTTCTGACCCATTTAGCTCTCCGTTTCCTCTTTCTTCCTGCGCGGGGCGCGGGGTTTCGGCTTCGGCTTGTCGGTTGTTTCCGCCTTCGGCTTGGGCTCCGCCTCCGCCTTGTCCTCCGGCTGCTCGGCCGGTGCCTCCGTGACCTCGGCGGCAGGCTCGGGCGCCTCCTCGACCGCGGGCTCAGGCGCAGGCGGCGGTGCGATCCGGGCTGTCTCCGGGCCCGGCGCGAGCTTTACCGTGATGTGGCAAGTCGGCTTCTTGATCCGGGCCACGCGGCCCCGGGCGCGGGCGCGCCACCGCTTCATCACCGGGCCCTCGTCGACGTAGGCGGCTGAGACGACGAGGCTGTCGCCGAGCAGGCCGTGGTTGGCCTCGGCGTTCGCGACTGCGGAGCGCAACACCTTCTCCACCTCACGGGCAGCAGCGCGTTGCGTAAACGCGAGCACCGTCCGTGCCTCGGGCACGGACCGGCCCCGGATGTGCTCCGTCACGAGCCGAGCCTTCCGGGGCGACATGCGCACCCACTTGGCGACGGCGCGTACCTCATGCTGTGTTTCGGTGGCGGCCACTAGCTCCTCTTGACCTCCGTCTTGCGGTCGCCGGAATGGCCGCGGAAGGCGCGCGTCGGCGCGAACTCGCCGAGCTTGTGGCCGACCATCTGCTCGCTGATGAAGACGGGCACGTGCTTGCGGCCGTCGTGGACCGCGATCGTGTGCCCGACCATCTCCGGGAAGATCGTCGACGTCCGCGACCAGGTGCGAACCATCTGCTTGCTGCCTGACTCGTTCATGCGGGTAATGCGGCTCATCAGCCGCTCCTCCACGAACGGGCCCTTTTTACTGGATCTACTCAACCTATTTCTCCATTCCTACGAGCGCAGCGATGTCCAAACCAGCCGTGACGGAAATGCGCAGCATTTTCGTCACCTTTTGTCCTTTCCTCTGCGGCGTGCGCGGACGATCAGCTTGTCGGATTCCTTGTGCTTGCGGCGCGTGCGCTTGCCGAGCGTCGGCACGCCCCAGGGCGTCACCGGGTGGCGGCCGCCCTTCGACTTGCCCTCGCCGCCGCCGTGCGGGTGGTCGACCGGGTTCATGGCAGAGCCGCGCACGGTCGGGCGCTTGCCCTTCCAGCGGCTCCGACCGGCCTTGCCGCCCGTGACGTTCTCGTGGTCGACATTGCCGACCTGACCGACGGTCGCGCGGCAACCCAGCGGGACGCGGCGCATCTCGCCCGAAGGCAGGCGCAGCACGCCGTAGCCCTCGTCCTTCGCGACGAGCTGGACTCCCGAGCCGGCCGAGCGGGCCATCTTGCCGCCCTGGCCGGGCTTGAGCTCGACGTTGTGCACGAGCGTGCCGGTCGGGATGTTCGCGAGCGGCAGCGCGTTGCCGGGCCGAATGTCGGCGCCGGGGCCGGACTCGACCGTCGCGCCGACCCGCAGACGCGCGGGAGCGAGGATGTACGCCTTCGCGCCGTCGGCATAGTGGAGCAGCGCGATGCGCGCCGACCGGTTCGGGTCGTACTCGATCGCGGCCACCCTCGCGGGGACGCCGTCCTTGGTCCGCTTGAAGTCGATCTGCCGGTACCGGCGCTTGTGCCCACCGCCCTGGTGGCGCCGGGTGATGCGGCCGTTCGAGTTCCGGCCGCCGCTCTTCTTGAGCGGCCCGGTGAGGCTCTTCTCCGGCTCCGTCTTCGTGATCTCCTCGAAGGCGGGGACCGACATGAAGCGCCGGCCGGGCGACGTCGGCTTGTAACGACGGATGGCCATCAGGCTTGCGCTCCTTCGAAGATCTCGATCGACTCGCCGGCCTTGATCTGCACGATCGCCTTCTTCCAGCCGGGCTTGCGTCCCTTGACGAGCCCACGGCGCTTCGGCTTCGAGCGGACCTGGACGATGTTCACGCGCTCGACGTGGACGTCGAATAGCTCCTCGACCGCATGGCGGACCTGGGTCTTGTGCGCATCGGGGTGGACGCGGAACGAGTAGCGATGGTGGCTCTCGATCTGCTCGTAGCTCTTCTCGGAGACGACCGGTGCGAGCAAGACCTCGTTGGGATGCAAACTCATGAGGCCCTTCCCTGTACGGCGTCGAGCGCCGCCTGACTGACGAGCAGCGAGCGCGCCCACACCAGCGCCGCGACCTCGATCTCAGCGGGAGTCACCACCTGGACGCCCGCGAGGTTCCGGAACGACTTCGCGATGGCGTCCTGATCCTCCTGGGCGACGACGATGAGCGGCTGCTCCTTCCCCCATGCCTCGACCAGCGACGCCGCATCGCGCGTCGACGGCTCGTCGAACGAATCGTCGGCGAGGACGGCGAACGTTCCCTCGTCGGCGTGGGCAGAAAGGGCTGCGCGGAAAGCGGCCTTCCGCTCCTTGCGGTTGATCTTGTGACCGAAGCTCGTCCGCACCTGGAATGCGGCGCCGCCGCCGGTCCAGTGCGGCGCGCGGGTCGTCCCCGCGCGGGCACGCCCGGTCCCCTTCTGGCGCCACGGCTTCGAGCGGCCCCCGGCGACGAGACCGCGGCTCTTGACCGCTCGGGTCCCTGCCCGGTCGGCGCTGAGCTCCGCGCGAACCGTCTCGTGAACGAGGTGGGGCTTCACGTCGGCGCCGAAGACGTGCTCGTCGAGCGTCAGGTCTTTCGACTTCTTCCCTTCGCCGTCCAGGACAGGTGCCCTAAGGCGTCGACTCGGCGACGCCGCCTGGAGGTCGGCCGGGCTTTGCCCGGTTGACCGTTTTGTCCCGGTTTCGGACTTAGGAGCCGCCACGCTTCACCTCCTCGCGCACTTCAACGATCGCGTTCTTCGGACCGGGCACCGCGCCCTTGACGAGCAGGAGGTTCTGCTCCGCGTCGATCGAGTGGACGGTTAGGCCGACCTGGGTGACGCGCTTGCCGCCCAGCCGACCGGCCATCTTGATCCCCTTGAAGACCCGCGACGGCGTCGCGGAGGCGCCGACCGATCCCGGCTTGCGGATGTTGTGCGAGCCGTGTGTCGTGGGTCCCCGCCCGAAGTTGTGTCGCTTGATCGTCCCCGCGAAGCCCTTGCCGATCGAGACGCCCGTGACCTTGACCTTGTCGCCCGGCTCGAAGCTCTCAACGGTGACGGACTCGCCCTCCGTCGTTCCCGTCAGCCCGCGCAGCTCCAGCAGGTGCCGGTGCGGCGCTACGCCGTTCTTGCGGAGGTGGCCGAGCTTCGGCTTCGAGAGCCGCTCCTCCGCGACCTCCTCGTAGGCGACCTGCACCCCGTCGTAGCCGTCGACGCCGGCCTCCTTGACCGAGACGACGGGACACGGGCCCGCCTCGATCACGGTGACAGGCGTCACCTGGCCCGTCTCCTCGTCGAAGACCTGGGTCATTCCGAGCTTGCGTCCGACGATGCCTTTCATCAGAGCTTGATCTCGATGTCCACGCCAGCGGGAAGATCCAACCGCATCAGCGAGTCGACCGTCTTCGGCGTCGGCGAGTGGATGTCGATCAGCCGCTTGTGGGTGCGGATCTCGAACGCCTCGCGCGAGTCCTTGTCCTTGAAGGGGCTCCGGATCACGGTGTAGACGTTCTTCTCGGTCGGCAGGGGCACGGGGCCGGTGATGGTGGCGCCGGTTCGCTGGGCCGTCTCGACGATCGATTGCGCCGACCGGTCGAGCTGCGTGTGGTCGTAGCCCTTGAGACGGATGCGGATCTTCTGTGCCATCAGCGAACCGACGCGCCCACTACTTCTGGATCTCGGTGACGACGCCCGCACCGACCGTGCGGCCGCCCTCGCGGATTGCGAACCGGAGTCCCTGGTCCATCGCGATCGGCTGGCCCAGCTCGATCTCCATGTTCGTGTTGTCGCCCGGCATGACCATCTCCTGGCCCTCCGGGAGCTTGATCGAGCCGGTCACGTCCGTCGTCCGGAAGTAGAACTGCGGCCGGTAGCCGTTGAAGAACGGCGTGTGGCGGCCGCCC
>JBKOUJ010000150.1:0-23096 GCA_046723355.1 Actinomycetota bacterium
TTACCGCATACAGCTGAAACGCGCCGCTGCTGTCGGAGGCGAACGCGATCTCGGTGCCGTCGGGCGACCATGCAGCGTTACGCTCGGTCGATGGCGCGCGCGTCAGAACGCGCGCACCGCTTCCGTCGGCGTTCGTCACCCAGATGTCGCTCGAGCCGGCTCGGTCGCTCGTGAAGGCGATCCACTTTACGTTGGCCGACCACGCCGGGTTGAGATCGGCGGCAGCGTGGTCGTTCGAGATGTCGTGCTGGTCGCCGCCGTCTGGGCGCATCACGTAGATCTCGGCGTCTCCGTCGCGGTTCGACTCGAACACGATCCGGTCGCCGCGCGGCGACCACGACGGCACCGAGTCGACTCCCGGCGCGTGCGTCAGTTGGCGGACGCCACCACCGTCGACGGTCATCACGTAAATCTCGAAGTCGCCGCTGCGGTCGCTGTTCCACGCGATCTTGCGGCCATCGGGTGACCAGGCCGGGTTGAAGTCGCTCGCGGGATCGTTCGTCAGCCGGCGCACGTTGCTGCCGTCGGCGTTCGCCTCGTAGATGTCGAAGTTTCCATCCCGATTCGACATGAACGCGAGCCGGCGCCCGTCGGCGGACCACGTCGGCTTCAGGTCGGCGGCAGGCCCGCCGATCACCGTGCGCACGCCGCCGCAGGGGTCGAGCATCGCGATGTCGCGGTTGCCGTGGAGCGACGACGTGTAAGCGATCAACCCGTTCCCGCCAGGCACCACCGCGTGCGCGACGGCGCAGCAAGCCAGAACGATGCCCGCTGCGGCCGAGCCGAGGAGGGTGCGTGCATTCACGACGCCGGTCTCAGGCGGAGCGTCGCGACGCATGCGTCATGGAAACGCTCCGCTCGCTCATCCTCGTCGACCCGGTGGCAAAACGATCGGCCTAGGCTAGCTCGAATTCGTTCGAGAGACTGTTGTTTGGTCTTCGTGGACCGGGAAGGCTTCATCATGAGGGGAACCCGATGAGGATCGCCGTTCTCAGCCCGGTCTGGTTCGCGGTTCCGCCCAGCGGCTACGGCGGAATCGAGTGGGTCGTCTCGCTGCTCGCCGACGGGCTCGTCGACGCCGGGCACGACGTGACGATCTTCGCCTCCGGCGACTCGCGCACGAGGGCGCAGCTCGACTACGTGTTCGAGGAGGCGCCGAGCGAGCAGATCGGCAAATCGCTGCCTGAGCTCAGGCATGCGCTCGCGTGCTTCGACCGCGCCGGCGACTTCGACGTGATCAACGACCATTCCGGCCCGGCGACGATCCCGCTCGGCGGCCTCGTCCAGACGCCCGTCCTGCACACCGTGCACGGGCCGCTCGACGGCGACCCGGGCCGAGTCTACGAGGGCCTCGCGCAGCTTGCGCCGAACGTCGGGCTGATCTCGATCTCGCTCAACCAGCGCCGCCCGAAGCCCGAGCTGAACTGGGCCGGCAACTGCCCGAACGCGCTCGACTTGCAGATCTATCCCTGCCACCCGCACCGTGGCGACTACCTGCTCTTCCTCGGCCGGATGAGCGCCGACAAGGGAGCCCACCGCGCGATCTGGGTCGCCAAGGAGACGGAGCTGCCGCTCAAGCTCGCGGGCAAGAAGCAGGATCCGAAAGAGCACCGGTACTTCCACGAGCTCGTCGAGCCGCACCTCGTCCACGGGATCGAGTATCTCGGCGAGGTCACCCATGGCGAGAAGGTCGAGCTGCTCCAGAACGCGCGGGCCACGCTGTTTCCGATCGAGTGGGAGGAGCCCTTCGGCCTCGTCATGATCGAGTCGATGGCCTGTGGGACACCTGTCATTGCCACCCGCCACGGTGCGGTCCCCGAGGTGATCGAGGACGGTGTCAGCGGGATCATCGTCGACAACTACCGTGAGATGCCGGCCGCGCTCGACCGGGCCGACCAGCTCGACCCGCTCGAGTGCCGGCGCTACGTCGAGGAGCGATACGCGCCGGAGCGGATGGTGGAGGACTACTTGCGCGTCTACGAGGCTGCCGCCGAGCGCGCCTCGGCCTCGGTGTAGGGCGGCTCGTCGACACGCCGCAGCGTGCGAACGTCGCGGCTGAGCAGCGCGCCGCCGATCGAGAGGAGCCCGATCGCGAGAAAGAGCCAGAGCGTCTCGGTGGCGCCGAGCCGCGCCGCAAGCGGGCCGGCGATCACCAGTCCGAGCGGGATGAAGACGAACGAGCCGAGCGCGTCGTAGGAGTTGACACGGGAGAGCACGTGACGAGGGACGTGCTGCTGAAGGGCCGTGATCCAGTTGACGCCGAAGACCTCGAGCCCAAGTCCGGCGAAGAAGGCGACCGCCGCGATCACTACCGTCTGCCGAACCGCTGCGTAGCAGGCGATCTCGGCAGCCGTGGGCAGGAGGAAGAGGACCGAGACGAGCAGCGGGCGTTGTGGTCGCCACCTCAGGGAGAGCACTCCGCCTGCGATGAAGCCGGCGCCCTGCGAGGCGAGGATCGCGCCGTAGGCCGCGGCGCCGCCGAGGTAAAGCTTCGCGATCAACGGCCCGAGCACGCCGAAACTGGCCGTTGCGACCAGGTTCCCGACCGAGGCGGAGACGACGATCACCCACAGCCACTCGCGCGAGCGGAACTCGTTCCAGCCCTCGATCAGATCGCGCACGATCGTGTGGCCCGCTTCCTTGACGACGCGGGGGATGCGGATCCACACGAGGATCAGCGCGCTCGCGAGATAGGTCGCTGCGTCGAAGGCGATCGCCCAGCCCGGGCCTGCCGCGGCGACCAGGATGCCTCCGACGCCGGCCCCCAGCACCGTGCTGCCGTTCTGCGCCAGACGGATCAGCGCGTTGGCGGGCTGAAGCAACTCGGTCTCGACGATCTCGGGCACGACCGCTTGAGCAGCGGGGAAGAAGAGCGCCGTGGCGGTTCCGCGCACCGCCTGGAGCAGCGCGAGCTGCCAGACGTGCGCGACTCCCGCGAGCAGCAGCCCGGCCGCAACGCCCTGGGCCGCCGCGCTGAGCAGGTTCGCTCCGACCATGACGAAGTTCCTTGGGAGCCGGTCGCCGAGAACGCCTCCGATCAGAATGAAGGCGACCTGGGGCGCCCATCCGGCAGCGAGGACGTAGCCGAGGTCGGTTGCGGATCCGGTCAGCTCGAGGACGGCGAAGGCGAGGGCGATCGGGGCGACCGCGGTGCCGAGCAGCGAGACGAGCTCCCCGGCGAACAGCAGCCGGAAGTCCCGCAGCCGCAACGGACCGAGGGCGACTCTCACGCTCGCGTTCCCGACGTGTCGGCCTCCTGGGAGGAGAGGTAGTTCTGGCGTACGTAGACGGGCTCGAAGCCGGCGCGGACGATGTTTCGATACGAGTTGCTCGGGCGTCCCTCGACCGGCTCTCCGGTCTCCGTGACGACGCCGCTGCAGCCCGCCTCTCGGGCGGCGGCGATCCTTGCGGCCAGCAGCGCGGTCTGCGCGCCGCGCCGCCGGAAGTCCTGCAGCGTGCCGGCCATGCCGAGCCAGCCGACATCCCCGGTTACGAAGACCGCAGCGGTCGCGGCCGGAACGCCGTCGGCGAACGCGACGAAGCAGTACCAGCCCGTCTCGCCGGGGATCTGCCCGAGCCGCGGCCGCAGGAGCTCGGGGGTGCCGTAGGCGCGCTGGAAGATGTCGGCGAAGAGGTCGCCGCGGTCGGCGCCGATGCGCTCGACGGTCAGGTCGGTCTCGGGCACCGCAGCGGATTCGATCCCGCGCCGGAACTTCGCCCACGCGTAGCCGCGGCTGAACCCGCGCGTCTCCAGCCACGTGGTCAGCTCTGGAGGCTCGACGTCCGGCGTTACCGTGATCCCGTAAGCGACGCCGTCGCCGGCGAAGAAGGCGTCGATCTCGTCGAGAACCTCCTCGCTGGCGGGTTCCGCTAGGCCGAGACCGACCACGCGGTTGAGCAAGGCCGAGCCCGGCGCCGCGGGGACGGCGGTGCAGAGCGCGCCGCCGACCTCGGTGACGCGACCCTCGTTCCAGCCGCCGATGACGCTCCGAAACGCTTCGAGCTCGCCGAGCTCGGTCGCGATCACGCCGCTTCGCGCCGCTTGTCCCAGTAACGCCGCAGGCCGGCGTAGGACTGCCAGAACGGCATCGCCTGCTCGTACGGCCGGGCGTCGTCGCCGAGCTCGGCCAGCGCCGCGGCCTCGAACTCCTCCTCGCTCGCGCCCTCGCCGACGCGCTCGGTCCACGAGCGCAGCCGCCGGCGAAGTTCGGCCAGGTGCGGGGCAGAGTCGTCGGCGACCCCGAAGTGGATCAGAGCCAGCCGCTCCGGGCCGCGCGCCTCGATCTCGTCGAGCGTCCGCTCCCAGGTGTCGGGGTCGAACTCCGGCGGCGGGGTCGGCGGCAGCACGAAGCGGCTCGGCTGCACCCTCACACCGGCCGCGTCGCCCGCCCAGAGCGTGCCGTCGCCGTCGAGGTAGCAGACGTGGTGCGAGGCGTGGCCCGGGGATGGAAAGCACTCCAGGCCGAGGACACGATCCGCCGTCTCGTGCACGTTCTCGTGGGGCACGGGTGCGACCTCCCCCCAGAGCGTGTCGAACTCCTCGCCGTAGAGCCGCCGCGCGCTCCGCTCGAGCCGGGACGGATCGACTAGGTGCGGCGCCCCGACCGGCGAGACGTGCACCTGGAGCGCCGGGTGCTCGCGCACGAGAACGCCCGTCGCCCCGGCGTGGTCGAGGTGGATGTGCGAGAGGAGCAGGTCCCGGATGTCGCCGAGCTCGAGCCCACGCTCGCGCAGCCGGTCTTTCAGCGCCGGGACGCAGGTGGACGGCCCGCAGTCGAACAGTGCGAGACCGCCCTCCGTCTCCAGCAGGTAAACGCCGATGACACGCTCGCGGCCGAGGTGAATGAGGTCGAGCGGCTGCGGCACGCGGCCGGCTAGGCGCCCGCAGTCGCGGTCGAGAGCGCCAGGGCAACCTCGAGATCGTCGAGCAGGTCGTCCGTCGACTCAAGGCCGACCGAGAGGCGGATCAGGTTCGGTGGCGCCGCGAACGGCGAATCGACGGTCGACGCGTGCGTCATCCGCGCAGGCACCTCGATGAGGCTCTCAACCCCGCCGAGGCTCTCCGCGAGCTTCCAGATCTTCGTCCGGGCGACGAGCTCGACCGCCTCCGGTTCGGACTCGGCCAGGAAGGACACCATCCCGCCGAAGTCGCGCATCTCTCGCGCCGCGATCGCGTGGCCGGGGTGGTGCGGCAGGCCGGGGTAGAGAACCCTCTCGACGCGAGAGTGCTGCTCGAGGAAGCCGGCGATCGCGAGCGCGCTGGCGCAGTGCTGCCGCATCCGCACCGCCAGGGTCTTCAGCCCGCGCAGGACGAGCCAGCAGTCGAACGGCCCGGGAATCGCCCCGAGCGACTTCTGCAGGAAATAAAGGCGCTCGGCGATCGTCGGGTCGTTCGTCGCGAGAAAGCCGCCGATCAGGTCCGAGTGCCCGCCGAGGTATTTCGTCGTCGAGTGGAGGACCACGTCGGCGCCGAGCGAGAGCGGTTGCTGCAGAAACGGCGTCGCGAAGGTGTTGTCGACGACCACGAGCGCGCCGATCTCGTGGGCGGCTTCGGCCGCCTCCCGGATGTCGATGATGTTCAGCAGCGGGTTCGTCGGCGTCTCGAGCCAGACGATCCGCGTCCGCTCATCTAGGTGTGCGGCGAGGTTGGTGTTGATCTCCTCGGACGAAACCCACTCGAACACGTAGCCCTTCGGCTGATAGACCTGCGCGAACATCCGGTAGACGCCGCCATAGACGTCGTTCACCGCGACGACCCGGTCGCCTGGGTTGACGAGGTGCATCAGCGTTGTCGCGGCGGCGAGGCCCGAGCCGTAGGCGACCCCGTGCTCCGCGCCCTCGAGCGAAGCGAGGCAGGTCTCGAGCGCGGCTCGGGTCGGGTTCCCCGCGCGCGAGTAGTCGAAGCCCTTGTGCTCGCCGACGGCGTCCTGGACGTACGTCGACGTCTGGTAGATCGGCGTCGTTATCGCACCGGTCGCCGGATCGGGCTCCTGGCCGGCGTGGATCGCGCGGGTCTCGAATTCCACGCGCGTGAGTCTAGTTAGTCGCTTTCAGGTCGCAGGGACTGTCCCCGAACGGGAACTCTCCCAACAACGGTTGTTGGGACAGGCACCCGCCGGGTGCCAGTCCCTGCTGGAGCAACCCCAGTTGAACGGCTTCGCGAGCATGTCGAAGACGATCAGGAAGATCAGCGCGACGTCCACGCGCGCGACGAGCAGGATCCGCCGCAGCGGGCCTGCGCCTCCGGCGACTTCGGGCCGTGCTCCGCTGCGATCTTGTTCAGCCGCTTCGCCTCGGGGCCGAGGAAGAGGATTCCCGTGGCCGCCGACAAGCCGCACGCGATCAGCCCGAAGATGATCCAGAACTGGTCGTAGCCGATCTTGCCGTTGATCGCCATCGCGATCCCGAAGCCCAGCACGACGAACGACATCGCGGGAAAGAGCCGCCCTGCGACGGCCTCGGCCCAGTGCCCGATCTGGAGCAGCTGGTCGTCATCGTTGGCGAGCTCCGCAAGCAACGCGATGATCGTGGTGAAGAGGCCGCCGCCGACCCAGATGACCGCGGCGCCCACGTGCAGCATCTTGAAGACGAAGTACCAGGGAGCGTTCGCGGCGAAGACGATCGAGGCGACAACGAGCGCGAGCGCGATCACCGACGTCACGATCACTGAGGTGCGCCGGCGGCTCTCGGCCGTCGTGGCAACGGCTTGTTCCATGACCCTCTCTCTTCAGTTGATGACTCGGACCCCGAACGATCCTGATGTGTCAGGCGACGGCGACTACCCTCTCCGCGCCGCTAGCGCGATAGTCGGGACCGAGCTTCTCCTCGAGCGTCCGCTCCAGCTCGCCGCTCGCTGCCAGCTCTTCGACGATGTCGGCGCCACCGATCAGCTCGCCGCGGACGAAGACCTGCGGGATCGTCGGCCAGCTGGAGATCGCCGAGAGCTCCTGGCGGATCCGAGGGTCGGGTAGGACGTCGACGGCGGTCACCGGCGCGCCGGCGCCGCGCAGCGCCTCGAGGGCGCGCATCGAGTTGCCGCACATGACGAGGTACGGCGTGCCCTTCATGAAGAGCGCCACGTCCTCATTGGCGATGACCTTCTGAATCTGGTCTCGAAGCTCGTTCAACCCATTCCTTTCGTCTTGATCCTTAGCTCGTGAATAGTGCCATCGGCGAGCGGGGCTGCGAGCGCTTCGTTGACAAGCCGGTGCTGCTCGATCAACGACAGCCCCTCGAAACGGGCGCTCGCCACCGTCACCTGGAAGTGGTCGCCGCCGCCCGTTCGGTCCTCGACGGACAGCTCGATAGCGTTGGGGAACGCTTGCTCGAGCAACGGACGGAGCCGTTCCTCATTCATCGGCTTTGCGAGTTCCCGCGCTGGTGGGCGAGGTACTCGAGCAGGTCCGAGCGCGTGATCACGCCGACAGGACGGCCCTCGCGCGCGACGACGACGGCGTTCGTCCGGCCGGTCAAGGTCGGGAAGACCTCGTCGAGCGAGTCGCCGACGTCAATCGTTGCGAGGGGCGGCTGCATCGCGTTCGCGACGTCCTCGTGGAGCGCGTCCGGGTTCTTGAACACGCGGTCGAGCAGGTCGCGGTCCTGGAGAGAGCCGACCACGTCCGCCAGCGACTCCGAGTCGCCGTCACGGACGACCGGAAGCTGGGAGATCGAGTAGCGCTGCATCAGCTCGATTGCCTCGCCGACCTTCTGGTGCGACCCGATCACGACGAACTCCGGGACCCCGGGCTCCTCGGCGCGCTTCGCGCTCAGCACGACCTCGACCGTCGGCGCGGGCGCGTGCCGCTCGAGGAAGCCGTGGTCGAGCATCCAGTTGTCGTCGAAGAACTTCGAGAGGTAGTTCCGGCCGGTGTCGGGGATCATGGTCAGGATCTGCGCGTCCGGGCCGAAGCGCGCTGCCACCCGTAGCGCCGCCCAGATCGTCGTTCCGGCGGAGCCGCCGGCGAGGATGCCCTCCTCGCGGGCAAGCCGCCGCGCGGTGAGGAACGAATCCCGGTCGGAAACGCGGATCCATTCGTCGACCGCGTCGGGGTCCATCGTCTTCGGCCAGCTGTCCTTGCCGATTCCCTCGACGAGGTAGGGGTGGACGTCGCCCTCGTCGTGGGCCGTGTAGACCGAGCCCTCGGGATCGGCGCCCACGATCAGCACATCCGGCTTGTGTTCCTTGAAGAAACGGCCGACGCCGGAGATCGTGCCGCCGGTGCCGACCGAGATGACGATCGCGTCGAGCTCGCCTCCGGTCTGCTCGAGGATCTCGGGGCCGGTCACCTCGTAGTGGGAATCCGGGTTCGCCATGTTCGAGTACTGGTCGGGCTTGAACCCTCCCGGGATCTCTTCGGCGAGTCGGTCCGAGACCGAGTAGTAGCTCTCCGGCGAGTCCGGCGGCACGGCGGTGGGGCAGATCACGACCTCGGCCCCGTACGCGCGCAGTAGCGCGATCTTCTCCTGGCTCATCTTGTCGGGCATCACGAAGATGCAGCGGTAGCCCTTGATCGCCGCCGCGATCGCGAGGCCGACACCGGTATTGCCCGAGGTCGGCTCGACGATCGTGCCGCCCGGCCGGAGCTTGCCGTCGCGCTCGGCCTGCTCGATCATCGGCATTCCGATCCGGTCTTTCACCGAACCGCCTGGGTTCAGGTACTCGAGCTTCCCCAGCAGGATCGGCTCGACGTCACGGCCGATCTTGTCGAGCCGGACGATCGGCGTCCGCCCAACGAGGTCGAGCAGGGTCGGATAGTCGCGCCCCATCTGCCCGCGAAGCTTAGAGCCCTAGACGGGCTCTCAAACAGCCGCCCCAGCAGGCTCCTGCTCGACGACGTCTTCCCGGTGGACGCCACGCAACAGGATGAACGCGGCCGCCGCGCCTAGAACCGCCAGTGCGATCAACGCCCAAAATGCGTCCTGATAGCCCGACACGAACGCTTGCGGCGTGAAGCCCTCGTCCTTGGCGGTCGTCCTGAAGATGGTCGTCGCGATCGCGATTCCGATTGCCCCGCCGATCTGCTGGCTGGTATTGATCAAGCCGGAGGCGAGGCCGGCCTCGCGCGGCGCGACCTGGGCTAGAGCCGCGATGGTCACCGGGACGAACGCGAAGGCGAGTCCGAGGGCGAAGGTGAGGTAGGGCGGAAGCAGGTCCGGCCAGAAGTGGCCGTGGACCGGGATCCTGGTGTACACAACCATGGATCCTGCGAGAACGAGAAGCCCGGCCACGATGATCGGCCTCGGACCGAACCGGGTTGTCAGAGCCTGCGCTACGCCGGCCCAGATCACCGTCGTCCCGGCGGTCGCAAGGAACGTGACGCCCGTTCTCAACGCCGACCAGTGGAGGGTCTCCTGGACGTAAAAGGTCAGGATGAAGAAGTCGGCAAAGATCACTGCGCCGAGCAGGAACCCGACCACGTTCGCTCCGAGGAGCGAGCGGATCCGGAAGATGCTGAACGGCACCAGTGGCGCTGACCCGCGGAACTCGATCAGCACGAATGCCGCGAGGATGATCGCCGATGCGATGAGAAGCAGAATCGTTCGGCTGGAGCCCCACCCGTCGTCCGGCGCCTTCGAGATCGCGTAGACCAGGAGCGCGAGCCCGCCGGTAACGGTGATCGCTCCGGCTACGTCGAACCGCCGGTGGCCGACGTCGGCGCGGCTCTCAGGGACGAACATCGGCGTCAGTGCGAAGACCAGCGCGCCGACGGGCACGTTGACGAAGAAGATCCATTCCCAGCCGAGGTACTTCGTAAGGATCCCGCCGAAGAGAACGCCGGCTGCGGCGCCCGAGCCGCCGAGCGCTCCCCAGATCCCCAGCGCCTTGTTTCGCTCGGCCCCTTCCTCGAACGTCGTGCTCACGATCGAGAGCGCGGCCGGCGAGATGATCGCTGCCCCGACCCCCTGCACCGCGCGGGCGGCAATCAGGACGCCGATGTTCCAGGCCAGGCCGCAGATGAGGGAGGCGACCGTGAAGAGCGTCAGCCCGACGAGGAAGATCAGACGCCGTCCGAGCAGATCGGCCATCCGGCCGCCTAGCAACAGGAAACCGCCGAACGTGATCGAGTAGGCGATCAGCACCCACTGCACGGTCGCTGGGGTCGTGTCCAGCTTGATCTGGATCGACGGGATGGCGACGTTGACGATCGCCACGTCGAGGATGGTCATGAAGAACGCCGCCCCGACGACAGCAAGCGTCAGCCAGCGGCGCGGATCCGGTACGGCGGCGACATCGGTCACGTCCAGGCCCCCCTCTGCGAATTCACGGTCGTTTCGCGTCTAAGACGAACGAAACGACGTTGAAACGACAGCTATTCCGGCGGAAGCTAGCGGAGAACGGCGGCGTACCTCCAGAGTGGATGGACTGTCCCCGAACGGCGTACCTCCAGAGTGGATGGACTGTCCCCGAACGGGGACTGTCCCAATAACGGTTGCTGCGACAGACCCCTGCGGGGTCAGACTCTCCGTTACTCAGTGCCTGAAATGGCGCCGATGCGCGAAGACCATCGTCGCTCCCGCCTCCTCCACCGCGGCGATCACCTCGGCATCGCGCTTCGACCCGCCGGGCTGGATGAAGGCCGAGATACCTGCGCGGAGCGCCAGCTCCGGGCCGTCCGCGAACGGGAAGAACGCGTCTGAGGCGAGCACGGCGTCCTGCAAGGAGTGGCCGTTCTCGCGCGCCTTCTCGAGGGCGATCCGCACCGCGTCGACGCGGCTCATCTGGCCGGCGCCGATCCCGAGCGTCTGCAGGTCGCGCGCGACGACGATTGCGTTCGAAGTCACGTGCTTGCACACTCGCCACGCGAAGAGCAGGTCGCCCCAGAGCGATTCGCCCGCCGAGCCGCAGACGATCTCCATCCCCTCCCGGTCCTCGATGTCCGAGTCGCGGTCCTGGACGAGGATGCCGCCGAGGACGCGCTTGAAGTCACGCTCGCCGGGGACGTTACGGCGGCGCTCGCGGTCGACGAGGATCCGCGTCGCCGGTTTCTGCGTGAGCGTCTCGAGCGCGCCGTCCGCGTAGCCGGGGGCGAAGAGCACCTCGACGAACTGACCGGCGATCAGGTCGGCGAGCTCCTCGGACACGGGCCGGTTCAGGACCACGATGCCGCCGTAGGCCGAGACCGGATCGCCGGCGAGCGCCCGCTCGTAGGCGTGCTCGATCGAGCCCGCGACCGCGACACCGCACGGGTTCGCATGCTTGACGATCACGCAGACGGGCAGCTCGAACTCGCGCAAGCAGAGCCGCGCCGCGTTCAGGTCGTTGAGGTTGTTGAAAGAAAGCTCGCGCCCGTGAAGCTGCTCCACCTGTGAGAGCAGGTGGCGACGTGCTCCGATCTCCGCGTAGTAGGCGGCCCGCTGGTGCGGGTTCTCTCCGTAGGCGAGGTCGAGCACCTTCTCGTAGGCGGGGATCAGCCGGTCTGGGAAGGTCTGGCGGTCCATGAACCACGCCGCGATTGAGGCCTCGTATGCGGCCGTGACCGAGAACGCCTCGGCGGCGAGCTGCCGCCGCGTCTCCGATGAGAGGCTGTCCTCGCGCCGCAACTCGTCGAGGACGCGCTCGTATTGAGGGCCGCGGCAGACCGGCGCGACGTGGGCGAAGTTCTTCGCCGCCGCGCGCAGCATCGCCGGGCCGCCGATGTCGATCACCTCGACCGCGTCCTCCTCGCGCACGCCGTGGCGGGCGACGGTCTCGCGGAACGGGTAGAGGTTGACGCAGACGAGGTCGATCGGCCGGATCTCCTCCTCCTCGAGCGCCGAGACGTCCTCGGGCTGGTCGCGCCGGGCGAGGATGGCCGCGTGGATGCGTGGGTGCAGCGTCTTGACGCGGCCCCCGAGCAGCTCCGGCACCTGCGTGATCTCCTCGATCCGCGTTACCGGAATGCCCATCTCCTCGAGGTAGGCGCTCGTGCCGCCGCTCGAGACGATCTCGACGCCGAGCTCGACCAGCCCCTGCGCGAACTCGTCCAGACCGGACTTGTCATATACGGAGATGAGGGCGCGGTCGATCACGCGGAGACGAGCTCGGCGACCACGCGCGGCAGCAGCTCGTGCTCGACGGCTTGCACTCGGGCGCGCAGCGATTCGACGGTGTCGCCGGGCTGGACGGGGACGCGCTCGACGGCGATGACCGGGCCCGTGTCGACGCCCTCGTCGACGTAGTGCACGGTCGCCGCCGTCTCGGGCACGCCGGCCGCGAGCACGTCCTCGATCGGGCGTGCCCCCGGGAACTCCGGCAGCGGCGCCGAGTGCGTGTTCACGATCCGGCCCGGGAAGCGGTCGAGGAACGGCGTCGTGAGCAGATTCATGTAACCGGCGCAGACGACCCAGCGGACGCCGCGCTCGTCGAGGAACTCGGCCATCGCGAGGTCGCGCGCCTCGCGGCTCTCAAATTCCAACGCGGGGAAGGCGGCGGCCTCGATCCCGGCCCGCGTGGCGCGGTCGAGCGCCGGCGCCTTCGTGTTGTTTGAGGCGACGGCGACGATCGGCAGGCCGGCGTCGATCAGTGCCTGCAGGTTCGTCCCTTCGCCCGAGACGAGGACGCCGATCACTGGATCGCCCCGATCGCGAGCTCACCCGCGGCATCCGCAGGCGCGACAACCGCGCAGAAGCCGATCCCGAGGTTGAAGACGTCTCGCAGCTCGGGCTCCTCGACGTGGCGCGCGAGCCACTCGAACACCGGCGGCCGCTCCCACGCGTCCCAGTCGATCACGGCCTCGCGGCCTTCGGGAAGCACCCGCAAGAGGTTCCCGACGATCCCGCCGCCGGTTACGTGCGCGAACGCCCTGGCGCGGGCGCGAAACCGCTGCACGTCGTCGAGGTACAGGCGGGTCGGTGCGAGCAGGTCGGGCCCGTCGTAGTCCTCTTCCTCGAGCACCCGCCGCACGAGCGTGAAGCCGTTCGCGTGCACGCCGGCGGACGGGAAGCCGATCACGACGTCGCCGGGCTCGACGCGCGAACCGTCGACCAGTTCGGAGCGCTCGACCATCCCGATGCAGGCCGCAGCGAAGTCGAGCTCTTCGTCGCGGTAGACGTCCGGCATCTCGGCCGTCTCGCCGCCGACGAGCGCGACATTCGCTTCACGGCAGACGTCGACGGCGCCCTCGACCAATTCGGCGACCTGCTCGAGCTCGAGACGCGCCGAGGCCACGTAGTCGAGCAGGAGCAGCGGCCGCGCGCCCGTCGTGATCACATCGTTGATGCAGTGCGCGGCCATGTCCGCGCCGCAGTTGCGGAGGGCTCCGCGCGCCCGGGCGACGATCGGCTTCGTCCCGATCGAGTCCATCGAGGCCGCCAGGAAGCTCCGCTCGTCGAGCGGGTAGAGGCCGGCGAAGGCCCCGAACCCTGTCGCGCCGGTCGACTCGACCGACTCGCGCAGCCGCTCGACCACTCCCTCGGCCGCGGCGAGCGACACGCCCGCGTCCGCATATGTCTTACGACTCACAGGCGCGAGTCTATGACCCTTTCCGGCTACCCGAAGACTTCCCGTCCGGCCCCGGCCGATCCTTCTTGACGGGCGGGGATTAGACGGACGCCCCGGCAAAGCCGGGACGTCCTCCAGTCGGCGTCGCAAGCGAACGCCTCAGCCGAAGAGCTCGCCGTCGAGCTGCGGCCGGCCGGGAGGACCGCCGTCCACGAAGTGGACGAACGCGTTTCCGACCTGGACGCGATGGTCGTCAAGAATGCAATCGAAGAGTTGGGCTAGTGCGGTTGCCTGTGCGGCCGGGTTCTCGGACTTGAGCCGGATGCCGGCGAGTCGCATCGTCTCGCTCTCGCCGAGCAGGTCCTCGATCCACTCCCGGGGCGGATGGACCTCGACGCGGTAGCCCGCGCCGGTCGCCACGAAGGTGCGCCGGCCCGGATACTCCTGGACGCGCAGCTCCATCCGCTGCGCACGCTCCATGACGTCGATGAACTCGTCCTCGTCGAGGGCGAAGCCGACATGGTCGATGCGCGGCAGGTCCCACTGCCCCGGCTGCACGACGACGTTGACGGCGCCGCGCTCGAGCTCGGACAGCCGGAGCCGGAATCCGAGCCGGTCGAGCTCGTCCCACGGGACGCCGGCCTCGAAGTACGTCTGCTCGTCGCCGATCCGCCCGTAGCGGGCGACGAGGCCGAAGCCGAGCTTCGCGATGTAGCGAGCCTCGACGTCGCGCACCTTGCTCGTCACCAGGTGGTAGTGGAAGAGCTGCACGGCATCTACGCTAGACGCTCGTGCTGCTGTTTCACGGGGGAGTCTCCGAAGCCGCGCCGTCCGTGCTGACCGGCTGGACGTTGGAGCCCTACCAGCTCGTGCCTCTCGCGCTGATCGCGTTCCTCTATGCGAAGCGAGTTCGAACGCTGCGCCGGCGCGGCACGCCGCCTCCGGGCTGGCGCGTCTTCGTGTTCGGCCTCGGCGTCTTCCTGCTCGTGCTCGCGCTCGCCTCCCCGATCGATGCGATCGGCGAGGAGGACTTCCTGTTCGTGCACATGCTCCAGCACATCCTGCTCGGCGATCTCGCGCCGCTCTGCTTCGTCGTCGGCCTGACCGGGCCGATCCTCCAGCCGCTCCTGCGCTTCCACACCGTCAACCGGCTGCGCGTGCTGACCCACCCGTTCGTCGCCCTGCCGCTCTGGGCCTTCGACCTCGCGATCTGGCACCTGCCGTTCATGTACCAGGCCGCGCTGCACCACGACTCGGTCCACGCCGTCCAGCACCTCTGCTTCGCCGTCTTCGGCGGGCTGATGTGGGCGCCCGTGGTCGAGACGCTGCCCGGCCCGGAGTGGTTCGGAACCGGGTTCAAGCTCGGCTACATCGCCGTCGTCAGGCTCTTCGATACCGCGCTCGGGAACGTCTTCTTGTGGTCGGGCACCGTCTTTTACCCCTTCTACGTGCACGAGCACCCGCGCTGGGGGATCTCTGTGCTGCACGACCAGGCCCTCGCCGGGACGGTGATGATGATCGAGGGCTCGCTGGTCACCCTCGCCGCGCTCGCGTGGCTGTTTTTGCGGCTTGCGGCAGAAGGCGAGCTGCGTCAGGAGCTCCTCGAGCGCGGGCTCGATCCGCGCACGGTGCAGCGGGCCGTCCGTTACGGGCGGGCGCAGGATCTCCCAGGCTCGCGCTGAACTCCCTTCCGGCAGGTTCTCCCAGAAAGGAGAGAGCAATGGAAACGTCCGGCATGCGGAACATGCCGAGCGGCGCGCGGCTGCCGGTCCCGGGCAACGCCGAGTTCGCCGTCTACTTCATCATCGAGATCATCTTCGTGATCATCTGGATCGCGGCCGACAGCGTGGACACCCACGACTGGGTCTGGTTCACGACAATCCTGACCGCCTTCTACATGCTCAGCCGCGGAATCGCGAAAGCGAGCCGCGTGCTGGAGCAGTAGGGCACGGTCTTTCACGAGTTTTGCTGGGGGAACCTCCCGGTTCCCCCAGACCCCTTCCACTGGTCCGCCTTCGGCGGACACGCGCTTTAGGTTGTGGCAGGCTCGAACCTCAGCTTCGTTGAGTCGCGCGGGACTGCCGTAGGGTAGTCCCGCGTCAGGCACGCGCGGCAGAACGACGACTCGGGCCTTCGCGTGGACGCCTGCAGGCCGTCCAGCGACAGGAAGGCGAGCGAGGTCGCGCCGAGTTGCTCCCGCACTTCCTCGACCGTTCGCCGCGCCGCGATAAGCTCGTCCTCCTGCGCGAAGTCGATCCCGTAGTAGCACTGGGAGACGATCGGCGGCGCCGAGATGCGGAGATGCACCTCCGCGGCGCCGGCCTCGAACAGCATCTGCACGATCTGCCGTGTCGTGTTGCCGCGCACGATCGTGTCGTCGACCGCGACGATGCGTTTGCCCTTCACCTCGGCGAGCGGATTGAACTTGAGCTTGACGCCCTGCTGGCGGAGGCCCTGGTCCGGCTGGATGAAGGTGCGGCCGACGTAGCGGTTCTTGATCAGCCCCTCGCTGAACGGGATCCCCGTCGCGCGCGAGAACCCGATCGCGGCCGGCGTGCCGGAGTCCGGAATCGGCAGCACGAGGTCGGCCTCGACCGGCGCCTCCTCGGCGAGGCGCTCTCCCATGCGGACGCGCGCACCGTGCACCTCGACGCCCGCAAGCCGCGAGTCGGGACGGGCGAGGTAGAAGAACTCGAAGATGCAGTGGGCGCCGGACTCGGGCTGAGGGACGGCCTGCTCGGCGTGACAGCCCTCGTCGTCGACGATCACGAGCTCGCCGCGGCCGATCTCGCGTTCGAGCTCCGCGCCGACGAGGTCGAGCGCGCACGTCTCCGAGGCGAGCACCCAGTCGTCGTCGAGCTGCCCCAGCACGAGGGGGCGGAAGCCGAGGGGATCGCGAAAGCCGATCAACTTTCCCTCGGCGAGCGCCGTGACTGAGAAGGCGCCCTCGAGCCGCGCCATCGCATGCGCGACGGCGTCGGCGAGCGGCGCCGGATCGTTTGCGATCAGCGCGGCGATCACCTCGGTGTCCGAGGTGGTCTTGAGCTTGATGCCGTCGCCGGCAAGCTCGTCCCGCAGTTCCGCGGCGTTGACGAGGTTGCCGTTGTGGCCGAGCGCGACGGTTCGCGCGCGGCCGTGGTGGACGAGCGGCTGCGAGTTCGTCCAGTGGCTCGACCCCGTCGTCGAGTAGCGCGCGTGGCCGATCGCGACCTGCCCGTGCAGGCCGCCCAGCTTCTCCTCGTTGAAAACCTGAGCGACGAGGCCCAGGTCGCGCAGGACCGTCAGGCGGCCGGCGTCGGAGACCGCGATCCCGGCGGACTCCTGGCCGCGGTGCTGGAGGGCGAAGAGGCCGAAATAGGTGACGCGCGCGACGTCGCGGCCGGGCGAGCGGATGCCGAAGACGCCACACATCAGACGCCGCCCTCCTCGACCCGTAACGAGGGCCAGTCGAGCCTGGACGGGTCGGCACACGCGATCACGGCCGAGTCGCCCTCAGGCCGTGCGAACGAAAGGATCGGAGCGGATCGCCACAGAAACTCGACGAGTGCGGCCTGGCTCGACAGCGAGGCGTCCGCCTCGGCGAGCAGCAACGTGTCTCCGGGTTTTCGTGCGGCCGGAATCGTGCGCACATCCTCGACGATGCCGACGCAGCCGACAACCGGCGTGGGCGGGATGGATCGGCCGTCCGTCTCGTTGTAGAGCGAGACGTTCCCAGAGACGACCGGGATCTCCAGCGCCTCGGCTGCCTGTGCGATTCCCTCGATAGCCTGCGCAAGCTCCCAGCCGATCTCTGGCTTCTCAGGGTTTCCGAAGTTGAGGCAATCGGTCAGCGCGAGCGGGCGACCGCTTGCGCACGCGACCTTTCGCGCGGATGCGAGCACCGCGCGCGCCCCGGCCGCGAACGGGTTGAGCTCGCCGATCGGCGGCCCATCGAGTGAGACCGCGAGCCCTCGGTAGCTCGGACGCAGCCGAAGGACGCTCGCTCCGAAACCTGGGCGGCGCACGGTGCGCGACTGAACCAGCTGGTCGTATTGCTCGTAGATCCACGCCTTGCTCTCGAGGTTCGCGGGCGCGACCGCACGCCGCTCCCGCGGCGGTTGTGGCTCCTGCTCCACCTCGTAGCGCGGGCACTCGTCCGTCAGGAACGAGGCCGGAATGTCCCCGACGAGCTCTCCGTCGAAGAACGCTCGCAGGCTGCCGGTCTCCGTGACCTCGCCGATCACCGCGTGAGCCAGCTCCCACTTCTCACAGATTGTCCCGACTTGCTCGGGGCGATCTGTGATGCAGACCATCCGCTCCTGGCTTTCGGAGATCATGATCTCCCAGGGCTCGAGGTCCGGCTCGCGCAGCGGCACGAGCTCGAGCGACACGTCGACGCCCGCCCCGTCTTGGGCCATCTCGGCGAGCGCGGAGGCCAGGCCGGCGGCACCGCAGTCCTGCAGCGATGCGACGAGCCCGCCCTCGACGAGCTCGAGCGACGCCTCGATCAGCTTCTTGCCCGTGAAGGGGTCGCCGATCTGTACCGACGGGCGCTTCTCGTCGGAGCTTTCGGCGAGCTCCTGGCTCGCGAGCACCGAGGCCCCACCGATTCCGTCGCGACCCGTCGTCGCGCCGTACAGCACCACCTGGTTTCCGGTGCCCTGGGCGCTCGCCCGCGTCACGTGCTCGGCCGGAAGAAGTCCGACGCACATCGCGTTGACCAGAGGGTTGTGCTCGTAGGCCTCGTCGAAGACCGCCTCGCCTCCTATCGTCGGGACGCCGACCGAGTTGCCGTACTGACCGATCCCGGCCACTGCGCGGCGGAACGACCAGTCGGGCGACCCGAAACGCAGGCCGTCGAGCAGCGCAATCGGCCTTGCGCCCATCGCGACGATGTCGCGCAGGATGCCGCCGACGCCGGTCGCCGCACCCTGGAACGGCTCCACCGCGCTGGGGTGGTTGTGGCTCTCGACCTTGAACGCGACCGCGAGCCCATCGCCGATATCGATCACGCCCGCGTTTTCGCCTGGCCCCTGCAGGACACGCTCGCCCGAAGAGGGCAGCCGCTTCAGGAGGGGCGCCGAATGCTTGTAGCCGCAGTGCTCGGACCACAGCAACGAGAAGACCGCGAGCTCGAAGTGATTCGGCTCCCTGCCGAGCAGGTCGCAGATTCGCTGGAGCTCGCCGTCCGTCAGCCCGAGGGCGCGATGAAGCGGTTGTTCCGCTACCGGCGTCAGATACCCGAGTCTAGCCGCCTCACAGGACGGGTCGCGGCCTCGTTGTACGTTCTATGAGCCGGCGCCATCTCGCGATGCTCGTCGTGCTGGCCGCGCTCTGGGGCGCGTCGTTCATGTTCATCAAGATCGGCGACCGAGAGCTGCACCCGTTCACGCTCGTGGGCTTTCGGATGACCCTAGGTGCGCTGACGCTCGTGCCGATCGTGCTCGCGACCGTAGGCGCTCGCCGAGCGCTGGCCGAGCTGCGCGCCGCCGCCTGGCCGCTCGCCGTCGTCGGGCTGACCAATTCGGCGATTCCGATCCTCTCGATCACCTGGGCCGAGACGAGGATCGACTCGGGGCTAACGGCAATCATCCAGGCCTCGGCACCCCTCTTCACTGCGCTGCTCGCGATCCGGTTCAGCCAGGACCAGCGCGTGCGGGGCTCGCGGCTGGCCGGGCTCGTCGTCGGCTTCGCAGGAGTTGCGATGCTCGTCGGCGGGAAGCCGAGCGGCGAGCTCGTCGCGGCGCTCGCGGTCGTCTTCTCGGCGTTCTGCTACGCCGCCGCGGGCATCTACGCCGGGCGGCGGCTGAAGGGCGTCTCGCCGCTCGTGATCGCTTTCGGAACCCTGACGGTGGCCGCGCTCGCGACGCTGCCGGTCGGCCTCTTCCAGCTGCCGGATCACGTAACCGGCTGGAAGGTGACGGCTTCGATGCTGACCCTCGGGATCGCCGGCACCGGGCTCGCGTACATTCTTTACTACGCCCTGATCGCGGGCGCCGGCGCCTCGCGCGCGATCCTGATCACGTACCTCGTCCCGACCTTCGCGGTCGTCTACGGCGCCGTGCTGCTCGGCGAGCCGGTGACCGCCGCGACGGTCGGCGGACTGGCGCTGGTTCTCGCCGGCGTCGCCCTCGGGACCGGAGCGCTCCGCGTCGCGCGTCCGCGGCGGCTAGCCTCGGGCGAGACCTGATGTCGCGCACCTACGTCCCGTACATCGCCGCCCTCGCCCTGCTCTGGGGCGCCTCGTACATGTTCATCAAGGTCGCGGTGCGCGGCTACGAGCCGGCAGCGATGATCATGTTTCGGCTGATCATCGCGGCGGCCCTGCTGCTTGGCTTCTTCCTCGCGCAGCGCGGCGCGCGGCGCGCGGTTGCGGACTTTCGCGCGCTCGGGTGGCAGGGGTTCGCGCTCGGCGTCCTCAACGGGGCGATCCCGTTCACGTTGATCGCGTGGGGGGAGAAGCACATCGACTCCGGCGTCGCCGCGATCGCGAACGCCACGGTGCCGATCTTCGTCGTCCTGCTCGCGCTGCGTTGGCAGCCGAGCGAGGCGGTTCGCGGTGCGAGGCTGGGTGGGATCCTGCTCGGCCTCGTCGGCGTCGGCGTGCTCGCAGGCGTGCATCCGAGCGGCGGCTGGTGGGGCGTGGCCGGGACGCTTGCGGTCGTCGTGGCCTCGCTTTCGTATGCGGCCGCCGGGCTCTGGGGCCAGCGCCTCGTCTCCGACGAAAACGGGTTCGCGCTCGCGACCGCCGCCATGCTTGGCGCGACCGTTGCGATCCTGCCTTTCGGCCTCTCCCAGCTTCCCTCACACGTGCCTGGCTGGAAGGAAACGGGCTCGGTGATCGCGCTCGCGGTGCTTGGAACGGCGATCGCGCAGATCTTGAACTTCCGTGTGTTGCGCAGCGACGGAGCTGCGCGGATGAGTCTCGTCACCTACCTGCTGCCGGTGACTGCGCTCTTCTACGGCGCCGTCTTCCTCGGGGAGTCCGTGACGGTCGAGGAGCTGGCCGGAATGATCCTGATCCTCGGCGGCGTCGCGCTCGGGTCGGGGGCGGTCCGGCTGCCGCGGCGCGAGGCCGCGCCTGCCACGCCTGCCCCGTGAACGTCGAGGGCGACGGTTTCCGGCTGCGGCGCGTAGAACCAGAGGACATCGAATTCGTCGTCGAGCTCGTGACGCACGAGGACGTGGAGCCGTACCTGGCGGGCTCGCGTCCGCGGGATCGCGACGGCCTGCTCGAGGAGATCGAGCGTTCGCAGCGCGAGCCCGGCGAATTCGGCCGCTTCGTGATCGAGGTCGAGCGCGACGGGGAATGGCGGCGCGCCGGCCTGATGGGCTTCGAGCTCGCGAACCGCCGCTCGCGGATCGCGAATCTCGGCAACCTGGCAATTCATCCCGACTTCCGCGGCCGCCGCCTCTCCGACGATGCGGCGCGGGTCTTCCAGCGCCACCTCTTGCTCGACCTCGGCTTCCATCGCCTCCAGCTAGAGATCTACGGCTTCAACGAGCGTGCGCAGCGCCACGCCGAGCGGGCCGGCTTCGTGCAGGAGGGTGCCCGCCGTCGCGCCTATTGGCGGCATGGTGAGTGGGTGGACGGTGTGCTCTACGGGCTGGTCCGGGAGGATCTCGACGAATGAGCTCGATCGACCGCTACATCGAGGCGCACAACGCCGCGGTCCGCAGCGGTGATTGGGCTCCCTTCGCCGAGTGGTTCGCGGACGACGCCGAGGTTCGCTTCGAGGGGGCGCCCGTCGGCCCGTTCCGCGGCCGCGCCGAGATCCGCGCCGCGTACGAGGCCCAGCCGCCCGACGACGAGGTCGAGATTCGCAACGTTCGCGAGGAGGGAGATCGGACGCTCGCCGACTACGGCTGGAAGGCGGACGAGGGCATGCGCGCCGGCGAGTTGCGTGTTACCTGGGACGGGGACCGGATCCGCGAGCTCGTGATCACCTTCGAATGAGCGCCGCCGAACGTTGGGCGGAGGCGTTCCGTGCGGCCTGGCTCGCGGGCGACGGCGAGGCGGCCGCCGAGCTGTACGCCGAGGAGTGCGTTTTCCGCTCGCACCCGTTCCGGGACCTCGAGGACGCGCGCGCGTACATGCGCCGGACCGTACCCGAGGCGGAGGCGCCCGAGGTTTGGTTCGGCGAGCTCATCGAGGCCGGCGACACGGCCGCGATCGAGTACTGGGCGCTGCTCGTCGAGCCTGACGGCATCGAGTCGACCATCGCAGGCGTCCACCGGATGCGGTTCGCCGCGGACGGCCTCATCGTCGAGGCGCGGGACTACTGGCATCAGGAGCCGGGCCACCAGCGGCCGCCCGCGGAGTGGGGGCGATGACTAGGATCGCGGTCGTCCACGACCGACTGGAGGGCGAGATGGCGACGGAGCCGATTCCCGAGGGCTACCACACCCTGACGACGTACCTGACCATGGACAACGCGGCCGACGCGATCGAGTTCTACAAGGACGTCTTCGGCGCGAAGGAGCGCATGCGGATGGACGCGCCGGGCGGGAAGATCGGGCACGCCGAGCTGGAGATTGGCGACTCGCTTCTGATGCTGTCGGACGCGTTCCCGGGCGCGACGTCGCGGCCGCCTACCGAGCTCGGCGGTACGACTGCCGGCGCCTTCATGTACGTCGAAGACGTCGACGGCGTGGTGAAGCGGGCCGTCGAGAGTGGCGCGACGATCACGATGGAGGTCGCCGACCAGTTCTGGGGCGACCGCTTCGGCTCGATCACAGACCCGTTCGGTCACATCTGGTCGATTGCAACCCATGTCGAGGACGTGTCGCCGGAGGAGATCGCCGAACGCGCCAAGGCCGCGATGGCGGCAATGAGCAGCTCGGGCTAGGGGGGCCCGGGCCGATGGAGCTCATCCACACGTGCTACCCGGATCACCGAGCCGGAGAAGGCGGTCGCATTCTACGAGGCGCTCGGTTTCGAGAAGCGCCGCGAGCTGCCGATCCGCGACGAGGCGGTCAACATCTTCATGGGCCTGCCGGGTGACGACGACCGGCTCGAACTGACGTACAACTTCGGCGTCGACTCGTACGAGCTCGGCACCGGGTACGGCCACATCGCGCTGGCGGTCGACGACCTGGACGGGACGCTCGAACGGCTCGCGGCGCAGGGGATCGAGCCGGAGCGGCCGCCGTACACCGTCCGCGAGGGCGGGTCAAGGCTCTGCTTCGTCGGCGATCCGGATGGTTTGCTTCTGACGTTGAGTTGAGTCTGCTTCGGGTGCGGCAGCTCGACGGCTGGCGTCTGTGACGTCGATTCCAGCACGATCACTCGTGCCACCCGCAGGTTTGGTGGGTTAGGATCCCGCTTCACCTCAATGAAGCAAGGGGAGAAGGGGGGAATCTGATGCGTACCATGCGGCGCCTCGTCACGCTGACTGCGCTCGCCCTCGCTTGCGTCGTGAGCATTCCAGCGGCTCACGCGGTGGGGGCGGATGTCCGCCTGACGAACGACGACCCCGCTCTTGGCGGGTACGTGAGCGACTACACGCTCGTCACCGGCAACCCGTATTCGGACGACGTCTTGAGCACGTGCTCGCAGAGCCGGGGTCGGCAGAACGAGCCTGCGGTGGCCGTGGATCCGCGCAACACGCAGGTGATCGTCGGAAGCTCGAACGACTACTGTCCCGTCTTCCAGTCCAACGGCGCATTCCTCGGACTCGGGGACGTGTGGCTCGGT
>JBKOUJ010000101.1:0-1766 GCA_046723355.1 Actinomycetota bacterium
ACACACAGCCGTAAAGGGAGGCACCCTCACTTGACCGCACGGGTTGCCGCGCCTCGCGCGCGGAAGAGTTTCTCGCGCCTGAAGCACGTCCTCGACCTTCCGAACCTGATCGACATCCAGAAGGCGTCGTTCGACTGGTTCCAAAAGGAGGGTCTCCGCGAGACGATCGACGACATCTCGCCGATCGAGGACTACACCGGCACGCTCGCCGTCGAGTTCGGCGACTTTGAGTTCGGCACGCCGCCGATCTCGATCCAGGAGTGCCGGGAAAAGGATCTGACCTACCAGGCCCCTCTGAACATGACCGTCCGCTTCGTCAACAAGGAGACGGGCGAGATCCGCGAGCAGAACGTGTTCATGGGCGACTTCCCGATGATGACCGAGTTCGGGACGTTCATCATCAACGGCACCGAGCGCGTGATCGTCACGCAGCTCGTCCGCAGTCCGGGCGCCTACCTGATGGAGCCCAAGGACCCCACGAAGCAGGTCTTCACCGCGAACCTGATGCCCTCGCGCGGCTCGTGGCTCGAGCTCGAGATCGACAAGAAAGGCGTCGTCTACGCGCGCATCGACCGGAAGCGGAAGCTCCCGATCACGACGCTCCTGCGCGCCCTCCCAGAGGAGGACCCGTCGACCGGCTTCAAGCTCGACACGAGCTCGAACGAGGCGATCCTCAAGCTCTTCGACAACTCGATCTACATCGTCAACACGCTCGACAAGGACCCCTCCGAGACCGAAGAGGAAGCGCTGATCGAGGTCTTCAAGAAGCAGCGCCCCGGTGAGCCTCCGACGCTCGACAACGCGCGCAACCTGCTCCGGGCGCTCTTCTTCGACCCGAAGCGCTACGACCTGACCAAGGTCGGCCGTTACAAGCTCAACCAGCGGCTCGAGGTCGACGTGCCGGACGACACCCGCGTCCTGACGACCCAGGACATCCTGGCGCTCGTCCGCAAGCTGGTCGAGCTGCCGACGAAGCTCGGCGTCGACCCGGAATCGAAGGACTACGCGGCCGACGCGATCGTGCTCTCACGCGATCCGATCCGCGGCGACCTCGACGAGTACGAGCACTTCGGCAACCGGCGTCTGCGCACGGTCGGCGAGCTGATCCAGGAGGCGTTCCGGGTCGGCCTCTACCGGATGGAGCGCGTAGTCCGCGAGCGGATGACCACGGAGGACGTGGACACGATCACGCCGCAGACGATCATCAACATCCGCCCGGTCGTCGCGGCGCTGAAGGAGTTCTTCGGCTCCTCGCAGCTGTCGCAGTTCATGGACCAGACGAACTCGCTCGCCGGGCTGACCCATCGGCGGCGACTATCGGCGCTCGGCGCCGGCGGCCTTACGCGCGAGCGCGCGCCCATCGAGGTGCGCGACGTTCACCCGACGCACTACGGCCGGATGTGCCCGATCGAGACCCCCGAGGGCCCGAACATCGGCCTGATGGGGTCGCTCGCGTCGATGGCGACCGTCTCCGAGTTCGGCTTCATCCAGACGCCGTACCGGGTCGTCAAGAACGGCAAAGTCACCGATGAGATCATCTACCTCGACGCCGCCGAGGAGGCGCAGTTCACGATCGCACAGGCCTCGGCGCCGCTCGACGAGAAGACCGGCAAGTTCCTCGACGACCAGGTTCTCTGCCGCTCCCGTGAGGGCGAGGCCGTCACGGCCCGCCCGCAGGAGGTCGACTACATGGACGTCGCTCCGGCGCAGATCGTCTCCGTGGCGACGTCGCTCATCCCGTTCCTGGAGCACAACGACGCGAACCG
>JBKOUJ010000146.1:0-12645 GCA_046723355.1 Actinomycetota bacterium
GCCCTGAATCCCGCGGGCGAGATCGAGCGCGGTGGCAGTGGTCGAGAGGGCGGCGAGCGCGGATCCGGCCGTGAACACGAGGATCCCGACCACGAAGATGAGCCGCCTCCCGAACCGGTCGCCGAGGGCCGCTCCGGTCAGAAGCAGCACGGCGAAGGTGAGGGTGTACGCATTGACCGTCCACTCGAGCTGCGACAGCGAGGCGTGCAGGTTGCGGCGGATCACCGGCAGCGCCGAGGTGACGACGAGGTTGTCCAGCGTGACCATGAAAAGGGCGACGGACGTGATCCCGAACGTCCAGAGCATGCTGCTTCTGCTTTTCATCTTCCCTCCTTGTACCTGAGTAGTCACTTACTTATGGCCGAAAAAAAGAACCGCTAGGCAGGCCGGCAGCCTTCGAGCAGCCGGATCGCCCAGGGCTCAGTCGACGTTGTCAGGTCCATGCAGGCGATCACGTTCAGGAGCATTCCCGCCGCGAAGAACCGCGTGATCTCCTGTGGCGGCAATCCGCTCACGCGCTCCACGTACGCGACGAGGTCCCCGTAGCCGGCGCGGACGACCGCGCGGATATCGGGGTCCTCGCAGGCGGCGTATGCCTGCATCTGGCCGAGGAGACGAGTCCGGTCGGGCAGGAGCTCGTTCACGTATGCGTCCCCCATCGCTTCGAGTGCCGCCTTGCCGCGCTTACCTTCCGCGGCGCGCTGGAAGAGATCGAGCGTCTCACGGAAGCAACGGTTGATCACCGCTGTGAAGAGGTCCTTCTTCGTGCCGAAAAGCCGGAACACATACGGCTGGGAGATCCCGGCCCTCCCGGCGATCGCCTCGGTGGAGGCGCCGGTCAAGCCGTAGGCAGCAAACTCCTCGAGGGCGGCCGCGAGGACCGCCTCGCGCCGCTCCTCTGCCGACTTCCGTTGTGACGTGACTGCCATCGCGAAGTAAGTTACTACTTACTTACTAGACTTGTCAAGGCCTCCGCAACGCGATCCAGGTCCGAGTCGGACAGACGGCTGTGCAAGGGCAACGCGATCGCGCGGTCGAAGACACGCGAAGCGCCCGGGAATTCCCCCTGGTCGCTGTAGGCCGCGAGGCGGTGCAGTGCGTAGGTTCCGACCTGAGCCTCGATGCCGCGTTCGCGCAGCGCGGCGATCACCTCCCCGGCACCATCGACCTGGATGACGTACGCCTGCCAGCCGTGGACGTCGCCGTCGTCGGCGGCGGGCGTCTCGACGATCCCGCTTAGGCGCTCCGTGTAGCCGGCTGCGACCCGCGTTCGCGCCTCGAGCAGCTCGTCGAGTCGCGCGAGCTGGGGGATCCCCACGGCGCAGAGGATGTCGGAGAGCCGATAGTTGGACCCCGGCTGCGCGATCTCGAAGTCGCCTCGCGGCTCGATCCCGTGGTGCCGCATCCGGCGAACCGCGACGGCGAGCTCCGCATCGTCGGTCGTGACAGCGCCGCCCTCGCCCGTGGTGACGATCTTGCGCGGGTGGAACGAAAGGCACGCGAGCGCGCCGAAGCTGCCGCAGGGCTTGCCGCCCCGCTTTGCACCGAGCGCACCGGCGGCGTCCTCGAGCACCGGCACCGTGTTCGGGAGCTCCTCGATCCGCGCCGGTCGGCCGAACAGGTCGACCGCGATGATCGCTCTCGTGCGCGGACCGATCTCGAGCTTGCCCGGATCGAGGTTCATGCTCTCCGGGTCGACGTCTATGAGGACGGGCCTGGCGCCAACGATCGCGACGACGTTCGCCGTGGCGGGGAACGTGTAGGCCGGAACGAGCACCTCGTCGCCCGGACCGATCCCGAGCGCGAGCACGGCGAGGTGAAGGGCTGCGGTGCCGGACGAAACGACGAGCGCGTGCTCGGTCGCGCACGCCGCCGCGAGCCCACGCTCGAACTCGTCGACCTTCGGGCCCATGGTCAGCTGCCCGCTCTCGAGCACCTCGGCCACGGCCTCCGCCTCCGCGCGCCCCACGTCGGGCCATGCGAGCCGGATCAAGTCAATGCCGGGCTGCGCTCGCGATACCACGCGATCGTCCGGGCGAGGCCTTCGTCGAGGTCGACCTTCGCCTCGAATCCGAGCACCTCGCGCGCCTTCTCGATGTTCGGAATCCGCAGTTCCACGTCGGCGTAGTGGAGCGGACGGAAGACGATCTCCCCGGGCGCCTCCGTCAGCCGCTTGACCCGCTGGGCGAGGTCGTGGATCGTCACCGCGGAGCGCGCGTTGCCGACGTTGAACGTCTGGCCGACCGCCTCGTCGCGCTGCAGGCAGAGGAGCAGCGCATCGACCATGTCGTCCACGTAGCACCACGCCCGGATCTGCGAGCCGTCGCCGTGGATCGTCAGGTCGCGGCCCGCAAGCGCCGCCTCGATGAACGCGCGGATCGCGCCGCCGCCGACCTGGCCGGGCCCGAAGACGTTGAAGGGCCTGACGGTGACGACGGGGATGCCGTGCTCCTCGCGGTACGCGTGGGACATGTGCTCGCCGGCCAGCTTCGAGACCGCGTACGTCCAGCGCGTCTCGCCGACCGACCCGATCGTGGAGACGTGCCCCTCGGCGACGTTGTACGCGTGCGTGCCGAAAATCTCGCTCGTCGAGATCTCGACGAGGCGCTCGACCGAGGCGCTCGTGGCAAGTGCGGCTTCGAGGACGTTGTATGTGCCGATCACGTTGACGCGCATCGTCCGGACCGGGCTCTCGCGGACGGTGTCGACCCCGGCGATCGCGGCCAGGTGGACGATGTGGGTCGCGCCCGCCGCGGCCTCGCGAACTGCGTCGGCGTCGAGCACGTCCGCCTGGAGGAACGTCAGGTTCGGGTGCCCGGCGAGCTCGGTGCCCGAGAGGGTGTCCCGGTGCAGGTTGTCGAGCGCGACGACCTCGTTCTCGGCGAGCAGCCGGCGGGCCAGCGTCGAGCCGATGAAGCCCGCCCCGCCGGTGAGGAGGATGCGCTTTCCTGACAGCGCCACTGCCGAGACTCTAATTAGCATCGTGCGCCGGGATGGACGGGACGGTTCTCTTCGTCGGCGCGGGACGGCACCAGCGGCGCGCGATCAGGCACGCGCGCGACCTGGGGCTGCGCGTCGTCGCCGTCGACCGTAACCCGGACGCGCTCGGGCTCCGCGAGGCCGACGTCGGCGAGGTCGTCGACTTCACGGACGTCCACGCCGTCGCAGAGGCCGGGCGCCGCCACGCCGTCGACGGCGTCCTGACCGTCTCCGCCGACCGCGCGGTGCCTATAGTCGCAGCGGTCGCGGAGCGCCTCGGCCTGCCCGGGATCGGCACCGAGACGGCGCACCTGATGACCCACAAGGTCGCGATGCGTACACGGCTCGCCGATGCAGGCGTGCCGCAGCCGCGCTACGCAGCCGTTCGCTCGGTCCACGAGGCTCATTCCGCACTCGACACGGTCGGGCTTCCCGCCGTCGTGAAACCGGCCGATTCCGGCGGCCAGCGCGGGGTCTTCCGGATCGAGACGCGCGACGACCTCGACGCCCACCTGCACGCGGCGCTTGCCGAGTCGCCCACGGAAGAGGCGATTCTCGAGAGCTACCACGAGGGCCTCGAGCTGAACGGCCTTGTGATCGCACGAGGCGGCCGCGTGATGCCGCTGACGCTGTCCGACCGGCTGCGGCCGCCGGGGATCGGCTTCGGCGTTGGGTGGATCCACGTCTACCCCTCGCGGCTCTTTTCAGATCCGCTCGCGGAGGCCGAACAGATCGCGGTGTCGGCGGTGCACGCGCTCGGGCTGAAGGACGGGATTGCCTTCCCGCAGCTGATCGTCGGCGAGGACGACCGCGCGTACCTGATCGAGTGCGCGGCGCGGATCCCTGGTGGCCAGATGGCCGACCTCGCGACGCATGCAGTCGGCGTCGATCTGGTCGAGATAGCGCTCCGCCAGGCACTCGGGCTGGAGGTTCCGGACGAGCTGGTGACGCCGCAGTTCCAGAAGCCGCTCGCGATCAGGTTCCTGACCGCCCAGCCCGGGCCTCTGCCCACGGGGAAGGTGGCGAGCGTAGGCCCGCTCGACAAGGTGCTGGCCTTCCCGGGCGTCGTCGATGCGGACGTGTTCATCGAGAAGGGCGAGACGATCAGGCCGGTCAGGCTGGACGGCGACCGCCGCGGCTACGTGATCGCGGTCGGCGACACGAACATCGAGGCCCTCGAGCGCGCCGAGGCGGCCGCGACCCTGCTGGACGTGGTGGTCGAGTGAGCGAATCGCCTCTGGCCCGCCCAGGTTCGTTGCGTCGCTGCCCGTTCGGGCCCCGTCTCCGATCGACCTGTCCCCGGGCCGGTGTACCCAGCCTCCTCCCCGCGGCGAGCGTAACCCGGAAATCGCGACGCGTGCGTTGCCGCTCGGTGCCGAGAGTTTGACGATGGCCTGCGGCTTCGACCTCGACCACTATCGGGAACTGCTCGCGGCGGCGAAGGCCGGCGGCTACCGGTTCGCCTTTTTCGACCGCGAGCCGGCCGCGGGCGACCTGCTCCTGCGTCACGACGTCGACCTCTCGCTCGACGCGGCGCTTACGCTCGCCGAGCTCGAGGCGGAGGCCGGCGCCGCGGCGACCTACTTCCTGATGACCCGGAGCGTCTTCTACAACCTCGCTTCCGCGGAGGGTGAGCGCGCGCTCTCGCGCCTCCGGGAGCTCGGGCACCGCGTTGGGCTGCACGCCGTGTACCCGCAGCTCGACTTCGACGACCGCTTCGACCCGGTCGTCGCCTGGCACAACCCGGACCCGGAGTTCATGCGGGAGCCGATCGACGGCGCCGTCAATGTCATGCAGACGACGTACTTCGACGCCGACCACTACCGCTCCGATTCCAACCAGCACTGGCGAAGCGGTTGCCCGCACGAGGAACTCGCCGCCGGGCGCTTCGAGTGGCTGCAACTGCTGACGCACCCGGAGATCTGGGCGTACCCCGGCGGAACGATGCGGGAGACGATGCTGTCGATGCTCGACGCGGAGCGCGACCGCGACCTGGAACGTCTGGCAGACGACCGGATCGATCTCTCGTGAGGCCGCTGACGGTCCTCCTGACCGCCTCCGGCGTGCCGGGCTGCGCTGCGCTGATCCGCGCCTTGCGCGAGAACGGCGAGCGTGACATCCGCCTCGTCGGCACCGACATGGGCGAGCTGGCGATCGGGCGCCGCCTCTGCGATGCGTTCTACGTCGTTCCGCCGGGCGACGACCCGGGTTTTGCGGACGCGCTCGCCGAGATCTGCACGCACGAGCAGGTCGACGCGGTCCTGCCACAGTCGTCGTTCGAGCTGCAGGCGCTCGCCGAGAACAGGGCCAGCTTCAGCGGCACGACCGTCCTCGTCGCCGGGCCCGAAGCTGTGCGCCGCTCGAACGACAAGGCCGAGACCTACGCGCTCCTCGACGAGATCGGGGTGCGAGGGCCGGCGTGGAGACGCACGCGCTCGGCCGCCGAGGTCGAGGCCGCCGCCCGGGAGCTCGGCTACCCCGGCCGCGAAGTCGCCTTCAAGCCGCTGATGTCGTCGGGCTCGCGCGGGTTCCGCGTGCTCTCGGCGAGCGCCGACCGCCGCCGGCAGCTGTTCGAGAACCGGCCGGGCGTCGCCGAGGCGCTACGCCTCGAGGAGCTCGTCGAGGTGCTCGGCGACGACCAGAGCGATGCGCTTGTGATGGAGCTGGTCGCAGGGCCCGAACGGACGATCGACGGAATCGCCTGGGCGGGTCGGGTCGTCCTCGGCCACCCGAAGACGCGCGAGGAGATGCGGGCCGGGCTGGCGATGTACTTCAGGTCGCTCGCCGACCCCATCCTGATGGCGATCGCCGGCAGGATCGCCGCCGCGCTCGAGCTCGATTACTTCTTCAACATCCAGCTCGTCGGCGACGCCGTGATCGAGATCAACCCGCGGATCTCGACGGTCGTCTACCAGGAGAACTTGAACCTTCCCTACCTCGGCATCAAGCACGCGCTGGGCGAGCTCTCGGAGTCCGATCTTGCCTCGTACGCAGACCTCGTCCGCCCGACCCGGAGGGCGCTCCGCTACTTCGACCAGGTCGAGTGGGACTTCGAGTAACGCACTGTCCCGTCAACTTCGCCGGGATCGGGTGGACGAACGTCGAAGCGCTCCGGCGAAAGGGGATCGACGCCCGCCTCGTCGTCTTCAACACGCAGCCGGCGCACCCGGAGGCCGACGAGAACCTGCACCTCCCGAAGAACCCCCACTGGCGGCGGCAGGCCCTTCAGTTCCGCGCACTGGCACAGCTGCTGCCGCGCACCGACGTCTTCCACTTCTACTTCGGGCTGACGCTAGTCCCGAAGGCGCTCCAGTTCCCGCTCTTGAGGATGGCGCGCAAGAAGTCGGTCTTCCATTTCGTCGGCTCGGACATCCGCGGCAAATCGCCCGAAGACCTCGCGTACGGGCGAAGCGCGGACGCGCAGATCGTGGGCTCGTACGATGCCGCGCGCTGGGTGCCCGAGGCCGAGGTCGTGCCGCCGGGGATCGACCTTCGCGGCATTGAGCCGGCTCCGCCGCGTGAGGCGGGACCCCTCCGCGTCGCCCACGCCGCGCTGTCGCGCAGCCGCAAGGGCACCGAACTGATCGTCGCGGCGTGCGCGGAGATCGGCCTCGAGCTCGACGTGATCGAGAACGTCCGACACGACGAGGTCGGGCCTCGCCTCGCCCGCGCCGACATCGTCGTCGACCAGCTCAACTCGGGCTGGTACGGACTGTTCGCGATCGAGGCGATGGCACACGGGAAGCCCGTGCTCGGCTACATCCACGAGCAAGCGGCCGCCCGCACGGCCGGCGCCTTCGGCGCCGCGGTCCCGATTGTCCGCACGACGAAGGCGACGCTCGCCGCAGACCTGCGCCGCCTGGCCGGGTCGGCGGACGACCGAAGTGCGAAATCCCAGCAAAGCCGCGCCTACGTCGAGCGCGTGCACGACGCCGACCGGATGGCCGACCGCCTGATCGACATCTACTCTCGACTGTAACTCCGTGCTCGCGCAGCAGATCAAGCGCCTCGCCTCGCAGTCCCTGATCTACGGGTTCGGCGGCCTGATTTCGCGCTTCCTCTCCGTGCTGCTGCTGCCGCTCTACACGAGCTATCTGCACGGGCGCGACTACGGTCGCGTCGAGACGCTGACCGCGCTGACGGCGGTGCTGGTCGTACTGCTACGGCTCGGCATCTCGAGCGCCTTCTTCCGGTTCTACTTCGACTCGACCGACGTGGCGCACCGCGTGCGGGTCGTCCGCACGTCGTTCTGGTTCACGATGGGGAGCGCCACGTTCGGGCTCGCCGCCGGCTGGATCGCGGCGCAGCCGATCGCCGACGCGCTCTCGCTTGGCCACGACCAGGCGTGGCTCGTCCGAGCCGCCTTCGTGGGACTCTGGGCGCAGCTGAACTACGAGCAGCTGACCTCGCTCTTCCGCGTCGAGGAACGGCCGGTCCTCTTCACGGCCGCGACGATCGCGAACCTGCTGATCACCGTCGGCGCGACCGTCCTGCTCGTCGTCCACTTCCACTGGCGGGCGATGGGCGTGATCGTCGGTAACTGGATCGGAACGCTCGTCGTCTACGTCGTGCTGCTGGCGTATCGCCGCTACCAGTTGGGCCTCGAGTTCGACCGGGGGCTCTTCCGGGCGATGAACCGGTTCGGGATGCCGCTCGTGCCGGCCCAGCTCGCGATCTGGACGCTCAACTTCGTCGACCGCGTCTTCATCGCCAAGTTCCACGGGCAGACCGAGGTCGGCCACTACTCGATCGGCGTCCGGATCGCCTCGGCGACGCTGCTGCTCCTGACCGCCTTCCGCCTCGCCTGGCCCGCGTTCGCCTACTCGATCGAGGACGAGGGCGAGGCGAAGCGCACCTACGGCTACGTGCTCACCTATGTCCTCTTCGTGACGTGCTGGGCGTCGATGGGCCTCGCGCTGCTGGCACCGTGGCTCGTGCGGCTGCTGACGACCCGGCCCGAGTACTACGAGGGCTACCGCGTGGTCGGGCTGCTCTCGTTCAGCGCCGCGGCCTGGGGCGCGTACACGGTGGTCGCGATCGGGATCGGGCGCGCGCGGTTCACGCAGTTCAACTGGGTCGTCACCGGCGCGGCCGCGGTGATCAACATCGGCCTCTGCTTCGCGCTCGTGCCGCCGTTCGCGATGATCGGCGCCGCGATCGCGACCGTGGTCTCGATGGCAGCGATGTTCGGTCTGATGGCAGTCCACGCGCAGCGTGTCTACCCGGTGCCGTACCAGTGGCGTCGCGTCGCGCTCGTGTCAGCCGCGGCGGTCGCGCTCGCCGTGCTCGGACGCTCGCTCCACCTGCCGCTGGCACCGTCGCTCGTCCTCGCCCTCGCCTACCCGCTCATCCTGCTTCCGCTCGGCTTCTACCTGCCTGCGGAGCGGCGACGGCTGCTCGCGGCCGGGCGGCGGCTCGTCGCTGCGGCTCGCTGACGCGCTCGCGCGCGAGCGCAACGGCGGCGAGCGGAGCGAGGCCGAAGACGCCCCAGACCATCGGGTCCTCGAAGAAGGCGTTGTAGAAGAGGCTGTGCACGCCGATCGCGGCGAGGACGACGCCGAGGATCAGCGAGACGCGGCCGGCGAATGTCCCGGGTAAGAGGCGCCGGAACGCGAGCACGAAGGCGGTGGCGAGCAACCACGCGAAGAGCGCCAGCCCGACGAACCCGGTCTCGGCGGCGACCGTGACCGGCGTGTCGTGCGAGGCCGCGGCCTTCGGCTCCTTGCCCTTGAGGCCGGTGCGCTTGGCGTAGGCCTTCTTGAAGCCGCCGATCCCGACGCCCTGGACCGGGTGGTGAGCCGCTAGTGGGATCCCGTTCTTGACGAGCTTGTACCGCCCGCCCGAGGCGCTGTTCAGCGAGTGGTGCCTGACGCTCGGCATTGCAAGCGCCGCAACGAGGACGACCGCCGCGACCACGCCGAGGAGCGCCAGCGTCTTCCGCCCCCACGCGAACCAGGCGACGATCCCGACGCCGACGACGAGGGCCACGAAGCTCGACTGCGAGAAGGAGAAGACGAGCCCTACGAAGGTCGCCACGATCGCCGCCGTCGCTGCCCCGACCACGCGCCGCGAGGCACCGTGGACGACGAGGACGAGGCTAGCGAGGATGGCGACGACGAGGAAGCGGCCGTAGATGGACGGGTCCCAGAAGACGGAGTTGACGCGGTAGAAGGGCGCGTAGGCGTTGTCGACGCTGACCTTGGGGTTCCAGAAGATGTCGCGCGTCTCGTACTGGTAGACGCCGATCGCGGCGAAGACAACGGCCATCCCGGCCAGGAGGGCCCACACGTAGCCGAGCCACTCGCGCTGCCAGGGCAGGCGCGCGAGACAGACCGCCAGCAGGCCGAAGGGCAGGTAGAACGCCAAGAGCTCGATCGCTCCCTGGCGCAGATCCTGGCTCCACGCGAGGGTGAGGCCGCTCCAGAGCACGAACGCTGCGAGCGGCCACGCGAGCGGGCCCAGCTCTCGCGAGCGCTCGTCCCCTCGGACCAGCTGCCACCCGAGCGCGAGCGCCGCCGCGGCCACGACGCCGTACATGGGGACCAGCAGGCTGGCCTCGGTCGAGCCGATGTTCACCTGGATGCGCGCGGGCACGCAGGCCAGCGCGGCGAGCGCTAGCAGCCAGGGCCAGCGCTGCAGGAGCGCAGCTCCGACGCTGGCCAGGACGATCCCGACGACGGCTCCGCCCGCGAGGAGCGTCAGGTGGCCGCGTGGCGCAAGGTAGTAGGCGAGCCAGATGCAGCCGGCTGCCCAGGCGACGACCCCGGCCAGCCGGAGGTCCCGGCGAGGGGCGACGAAGAGGAGCGCGACCCCGGCGGCGGCGACGGGGCCGGCGGCCCTTGCGACCTCGGCCGTCACGGCGCCACCACTACGAGCGCGCGCGCCTTGTGGCCGCGCTCCGAAACGGCGAGGTGGTAGCGGCCGGGCGTTCCCGCTGCGAGGACGAGCCGCCGCGCGCGCACGCGGCCGTGACGCGAGCCGATCCGCCACGTGTAGGAGCGGGCGTCGGTCGAGACCGGAACGACGATCCGGCCGCCGGCCCGGGCGTGGATGACGTGACGGCCGAGCTCGATGAAGCGGATGCGGACGGTGAAGGCGTGACTACGCGGTCCCGGGTTCCCGGCCTCGTCGATCGCGCGCAGGTACAGCCGGTAGACGCCCGGCTTCGTCGGCATCCCGTTCCGACGGCCCCATTGGAGCGAGCCCGCCTTGAAGGACTTGACCTTCACGACCCTGTGTCCGTTCGCGACGAGGACGGCGCGCGCCGGCTCGGTCGTCCGGAAGAAGACCTTCAGGTAGTCGTGACGCGTGTCGCCGTCCGGCGAAACAACGACCAGGTTCTTCCGCACGAGCGTGATGTGCGGCGGCTTCGTGTCGACGAGGATGGGGTTCGGGAGCAGGATCGTGCGGTGGGCATTCGCAAGGTGGACTTGTGGCTTGTACGTCCCGTCGGGGACAAACGTGCCGTCATCGCCGCGGCCGTTCCAGGTGTACCGATGGCGCCCGGCCCGCACGCTGGTCGAGTTGACCAGCGTGCGCACGACCCGGTCGTTCGACGTGACGATCGCGAGCGACAACCGGTCACCCTTGCGCAGCCTGAACGCGATCGCCGCGCGGCGGCCCGACGCAGGCGAGACGACCTTGTGGACCTGTGTGTGCGTGATCGGGCTGCGCACGAGCTTCAGGCGCTCGGTGACCGCGAAGGCAGCGGCCGAGCCGCCGAGCAGCCCCACGACGAGCACGGCCGGCAGGAAACGCCTCAAAGTGCGGCGAGTTTAGATCGCGCTTCGTTAAGAGAGCGTGAGGTCCGTCGCCGGCCGGAGGTCGGCATCCCCATCCGGGTTAAGACTGACGCCGCGGCAAAGCCACGGCGTCCTCCGTGTCGGCGTCGCGAGCGAGCGCCTCAGGAGAGCGTGAGGTCCGTTGCGAGCCTACGCTCGCGCTCTCGGCCGCGGAGCTCACGCACGCCCCACGCAACCAGGGCCATCCCGCCGAGAATGAACCCAGCGAGCACGATCCAGTTGGCGCCGGGCGGGTCGACGAGCTTGACGCCGCTGAGAATCAGCGTCGCCGCCAGGCCAAGGCGAAGCGCCTGGCCGGGCAGACGCACCGTCAACTGGCTGGTCAGGAGCACCCCGGGAATCGAGCCCAGCAGCAGCCACGCCATCGCGTGCAGGTCGACGTTGCCGGCGACGAGGTGCCCGACGCCGGCAACCCAGAGCAGTGCCGCCGCGTGGAAGATGTCGGTGCCCACGATCTTGGCCACCGTCAACGGATAGACGAGCACCATCACCAGCCCGAAGAAGGTGCCGCTGCCGACCGAGGTCAGGCCGACGACGAAGCCGAACACCGCCCCGATCGCGAACGCGATCACGCGGTCACGGCGGGTGAGCAGGAACGGCGCATCGTCTGGCTGGACGCCGATCTTGATTAGCGTCTTGGCTACGAGGCCGATCCCGCCGAGGATCAGCGCGACCCCGATCGCGTAGGCCTCGACCGACTGGACGCCGTCGCCGTAGGTGCTCGCCAGCCAGCTCGCCAGGGCGACGCCGAGCAGCGACATCGGCCCGGAGCCGAGGAACATCCAGAAGGTCAGCCGGGCGTGCACGTTGCCGAGCCGGCGGTGCCTGACGGCGCCGAAGGACTTGAAGATCGCGCCGTGGAGGATGTCGGTGCCGACAGCGTAGGTCGGCTTGAAGCCGAACAAGATCACGAGGATCGGCGTCAGCAGCGAGCCGCCGCCCATGCCGGTGAGGCCGACGAGCCCGCCGATAAGCAATCCCGTAAGCGTGAACTGCCAGGTCACGGCGTCTAGGAGCGGTAGCGCTCGATCAGCACCTCGGCAACCTCGGGCCGTGAGAACTCGACGGGCGGGAGCTCGCCGTTGGCGAGCAGCTCGCGCACCTTCGTGCCGGACAGGAAGACGTGGTCGTCACCGCCGTGCGGGCAGGTCTTCGGCGTCGCCATCTGGCCGCACTTCCTGCACCAGAACGCGTGCTCGAAAAACATCGGCTCTATGTCGAGCTCGTGCGGCTCGAACTCGTCGAAGATCAGCTGCGCGTCGTAGGTGCCGTAGTAGTCGCCGACACCGGCGTGGTCGCGGCCGACGATGAAGTGCGAGCAGCCGTAGTTCTTGCGGCAGATCGCGTGCCAGATCGCCTCGCGCGGCCCCGCGTAGCGCATCGCGGCCGGGAAGGCGGAGAGGACGACGCGGCCCTGCGGGTAGTAGTTCTTGAGCAGGATCCGGTAGCACTCGACGCGCGTCTTCGCCGGGACGTCGTCCGACTTCGTGTCGCCGACCAGCGGGTGGATCAGCAGGCCGTCGACCGTCTCGAGCGCGACCTTGGTCAGGTACTCGTGCGCGCGGTGGATCGGGTTTCGGGTCTGGAAGCCGACGACGCGCTTCCAGCCGCGCTCGGCGGGCACGGCGCGCGTTTCCCGCGGGTCGAGCGCGAGCTCGGGGAACGCCGGCTCGGGCCGCGCGAAGACCGTGACCCGGCCGGACAGGTAGAGATCCTTTTGTGCATAGAGGCGCGCTACACCCGGGTGCGCTTCGTCCGTGGTGCGAAAGACTTGTTGCGCTTCCGTATCCCGTGGGCATGGGTACACATGGCCCACTTCGAGGACCGCGAGCTTCCGCCCGGTCTCGTCCGCCAGGACCACGCG
>JBKOUJ010000099.1:0-2096 GCA_046723355.1 Actinomycetota bacterium
CCGCGCCTTCGTCAGGAGGCGCCCCGTACGCGTAGACGATGAGCTCTTCGTCACCGTCGTTCACGGTCTGCAGCGGCGTCCCGCCCTCGACGTGGATGACGCCGCCGGTCGGAACGTCGACTCGCTCCGGTGGGTCGCCCAAGTACATGGACAGCGTGCCCGCGAGCACGACGAACGTCTCCTCCTGCTCCTCGTGCCGGTGGCGCCGGCCCTTCGCGCCAGGCTCGTAGCGCCAGATGTTGCCGCGGGTGTGTTCGAGCCGGAGCCGATCGCTCAGCTCGGCGACGTGCCGCGCCGACTCACCCGGCTCGTGCGGGCGCGTGATCCAATCGAGCTCGTCGGGACGGACGGTGCGGTAGCTCATCGCCTCCATTTTCGTGATCGGCGCAACCCTGGCGCCTCCCTCGACAGCAGGATCGTGGTCACCGGTCCGTTTGCGAATTGAACGCGGCGCGGCGAGGCGTTAGTTTCGCGACCGGCAGTTCGTCTTCCAAAGGAGGGCCAATGGCAGACGCGCAGGAAATAGGTGCGAGCTTCGTCGACGCCTTCAACGCTCACGACGAGGTTCGGATCCGCGAGCTCAACGCCGAGAACGGCGTGGTGGAAGCACCCGGGGACGTCCGCGTCGAGGGTCGCGAGGCGACGACCCAGTACGCGATGGCGTGGCTCAACGCCTTCCCGGACGCGCGCATCACGGTGAACAACGAACTCGTAGCCGGCGACTGGGTGGCCCAGGAATTCACGTTCGAGGGCACGCACGAGGGCACGCTCGCTTCTCCGGCCGGAGAGATCCCGGCGACGCACAAGCGGCTGACGGGACGCGGTGTCCAGATCTTCAAGGTCGAGAGCGACGCCGTCGTCGACACCCGCCTCTACTTCGACCAAGTGCAGATCATGACGCAGCTGGGGCTGATGCCCGAGCCGGCGGCCGCGTCGGCCTAAATGGCGGAAGAACCCTCCGGAGGCGCCGCGCTCAAACGGCGACTCCGGCTCGCCTGATCTGACGTTAACGCCGCCCGAAGCGGCGGCGGCGTCCGCGCCGCGCCTGGGGCTCGGTTCGCCTCAGCGACTCGAGCTCGTCGAGCGCCGCGCCGGCGCCAAGAGCGACCGTCGTCAGCGGCGACTCGACGAGCGTGACGGGGAGCCCGGTCTCGTCGCTCAACCGCCGGTCCATCCCGCGGAGCAGCGCGCCGCCGCCGGCGAGCGTGATCCCGCCGTCGCTGACGTCGCCGGCGAGCTCCGGCGGGGTCGTCTCGAGCGTGTCCTTGACCGCCGCGACGATCCGTTGCACCGGCCCGTCGAGCGCGTGCCGAAGCTCCTCCGACCCGAGCTCGAGTCGGCGCAACATTCCCGTGTGGAGGTCGCGGCCACCGACGGAGCAGTTGAGCTCTTCGTCGAGCGGAGACGCGGAGCCGGCTTCGAGCTTCGCCTCCTCGGCAGCCTCGTCGCCGATCAGAAGCCCGTAGCGGCTCTGGACCTGCCTCGCGATCGCCTCGTCCATCTCGTACCCGCCGACCTTGATCGAGCGCCAGACGACGATCCCGCCGAGCGAGATGACCGCGACCTCGGTCGTGCCGCCGCCGATGTCCACGACCATGCTTCCCTGCGCCTCGGCGACGGGGAGCCCGGCGCCGATGGCGGCAGCCATCGGCTCCTCGATCAGGTAGACGCGTCGCGCGCCCGCCCCGAGCGTCGCCTCCTCGACCGCCGCGCGCTCGACCGTCGTGATCCCGCTCGGAACACAGAGCACGACGTGAGCGAGCGGGATCCGCCTCCCGCTCGCTTTGCGGATGAAGTACCGCAGCATCGCCTCGGTGACGTCGAAATCGGCAATCACGCCATGGCGCAGCGGCCGGATCGCGCGGATCGACGCCGGCGTCCGGCCGATCATCCGCCGCGCGTCGGCGCCGACCGCGTGGACATCGCCGCTGCGATCGTCGAAGGCGACAACCGACGGCTCGAAGACGACGATCCCTTCGCCGCGGACGAAGACGAGCGAGTTCGCGGTCCCGAGATCGACCGCCAGCTCCCGGCCGGTGAGGGAACGAAGGTGCGCCACAAATGACCCCGCGCCAGGCTAGCTATGAATCTTCGCC
>JBKOUJ010000158.1:0-7455 GCA_046723355.1 Actinomycetota bacterium
GGTCGTGAGCGCCTTCGTCACCTCGGAGAACAAGCCCGAGTGGATGATCCTCGAGGCGGTGCCGGTGATCCCGCCGGAGCTCCGCCCGATGGTCCAGCTCGACGGCGGCCGCTTCGCGACGAGCGACCTCAACGACCTCTACCGCAGGGTCATCAACCGGAACAACCGCCTCAAGCGGCTGCTCGACCTAGGCGCGCCTGAGATCATCGTCAACAACGAGAAGCGGATGCTGCAGGAGGCCGTCGACGCGCTGTTCGACAACGGCCGCCGCGGTCGTGCCGTGACGGGCCCGGGGAACCGGCCGCTCAAGTCGCTGAGCGACATGCTCAAGGGCAAGCAGGGGCGGTTCCGCCAGAACCTGCTCGGCAAGCGCGTCGACTACTCGGGCCGTTCGGTGATCGTGTCAGGCCCGAACCTGAAGCTGCACCAGTGCGGCCTGCCGAAGCTGATGGCGCTCGAGCTCTTCAAGCCCTTCATCATGAGCCGGCTCGTCGAGCGGAAGTCCGTCCAGAACATCAAGGCGGCGAAGAAGCACGTCGACTCGATGGTCCCCGAGGTCTGGGACGTCCTCGAGGAGGTCATCGCGGAGCACCCGGTGCTGCTGAACCGCGCACCGACGCTCCACCGCCTCGGCATCCAGGCCTTCGAGCCGGTGCTCGTGGAGGGCAAGGCCATCCAGGTCCATCCGCTCGTCTGCCACGCGTTCAACGCCGACTTCGACGGCGACCAGATGGCGGTCCACCTGCCGCTGTCGGCGGAGGCGCAGGCCGAGGCGCGGATCCTGATGCTCTCGGCGAACAACATCCTCTCGCCCGCACACGGGCGCCCTCTCGCGACGCCGACGCAGGACATGGTGCTCGGCGAGTACTACCTCACGTACTCGGAGTACGACCTGACCTCCACGACGTCGGAGGAGCTCGCGAAGAAGCTGAACGTGCCCGGGATCAAGCGCTTCGCCGCGGAAGAGGAGGTAGAGCGTGCGATCGAGGCCGAGCAAGTCGAGCTCCAGCAGCCGATCGAGTACCGCCGCGGCGAGGAGGTCCTCCTGACCACGGCGGGCCGGGTGATCTTCAACCTCGAGGTCGAGCGCTCGTTGCGCGAGGCCCTGGGCGCGGACGAGGCGCCCGACGACCTTCCGTACGTCAATGCGACGCTCTCGAAGAAGGAGATGGACACGTTCATCTCCGACCTGGCCGAGCGCTACGGCGCCCAGGTGATCGGCGACGTCCTCGACACGGTCAAGGCGCTGGGCTTCAAGTACGCGACCGACGCCGGCGTGACGATCTCCAAGAACGACATCGTCATCCCGGAGTCGAAGGACGAGATCCTGAGCGGCTACGAATCGCGTGTCGGTGAGGTCGAGTCGCTCTACGAGCGCGGCCTGATCACCGAGGAGGAGCGCCACGAGTCGATCGTCAACCTCTGGACCGAGGCGACCGAAGACGTCGCCGAGGCGATGGAGAAGAACCTCAACGAGCTGAACCCGATCTACATGATGGCCAACTCGGGTGCCCGCGGATCGTTCAAGCAAATCCGCCAGCTCGCCGGCATGCGCGGTCTGATGGCGAATCCGAAGGGCGAGATCATCGAGCGACCGATCAAGGCCAACTTCATGGAGGGTCTGTCGGTGCTCGAGTACTTCATCTCGACCCACGGAGCCCGCAAGGGCCTCGCCGACACCGCCCTCCGGACCGCCGACTCGGGCTACCTGACGCGACGCCTGGTCGACGTCTCGCAGGACGTGATCATTCGCGAGGAGAACTGCAAGACGAAGGAGTTCATCACGCTGCCGATCCGGGTTCCCGAGGGGCTCAACAAGAGCCTGCTCGGCCGGACGCTCGCCGAGGACGTGCACAAGCCGCTCGCTTCCGGCAGGCCGGGCAAAACCGTGCTGGCCGAGAAGGGCGCGCTTGTGACGATGCCGCTCCTCCATGAGGTGCTCGACGGTCTCGGCGAGGACGCCGAGGGCGCGACCCTGCCGGTGCGCTCGGTGCTCAAGTGCAAGAGCGAGTTCGGCGTCTGCCAGGCCTGCTACGGCACGTTTCTCGCCACCGGCGGAGTGTCGGAGATCGGCGACGCGGTCGGGATCATCGCCGCGCAGTCGATCGGCGAGCCCGGCACCCAGCTGACGATGCGGACGTTCCACACGGGCGGTGTCGCCGGCGCGGACATCACGCACGGCCTCCCGCGTGTGGTCGAGATCTTCGAGGCCCGCAACCCGAAGGGGGCCGCAAAGCTCTCGGAGGTCTCCGGGACCGTCAAGATCGAGGACACCGACCGCGGCCCGCGGATCGACATCCTCGTCGAGGGCGAGGAGGAGCCGGTCAGCTACCAGCTGCCGCGGCGGACCCGCGTGCTCGTCGCCGACGGGCAGGTCGTCGAGCCGGGCGACGCCCTCCACGAGGGCTCGCTCAACCCGGCCGACCTGCTTCGCCTGAAGGGCGACACCGCGACCGAGCTGTACCTCGTCCAGGAGGTGCAGAAGGTCTACAAGTCACAGGGCGTCGACATCCACGACAAGCACATCGAGCTGATCGTCCGCCAGATGCTCAAAAAGGTGCGCGTCGAGAGCGCGGGGGACACCGACTTGCTCCCCGGCCAGCTCGTGGACAAGCCTGTCCTCGACCGCGAGAACACCCGCATCAAGAAGGAGAAGAAGGAGCAGGCGACCTTCGAGCCCCTGATCCTCGGGATCACGAAGGCCTCGCTCGCGACCGAGTCCTTCCTGTCGGCGGCGTCCTTCCAGGAGACCACCAAGGTGCTCACCGACGCCTCGATCGAGGGCAAGGTCGACCGCCTGCTCGGTCTGAAGGAGAACGTGATCATCGGGAAGCTGATCCCGGCGGCGACCGGGCTGAAGCGCTACCGAACGATCGACATCTCCCCGTCCGAGAAGGTCCCGGCCGAGACCTACGAGCGCGAAGCGCTGCTCGCGGCGCTGCAGGAGATCGGCGGGGACGGGGGCGATGGCGCGAACCTCGCCGGCCTCGGCCTCGACTTCGGCGGCACGCCCGACTTCGGCGAGGAGAACCCGCCGAGCGAAGAGGTGGAGGCCGAGGAGATCCCCGAGGTCGACTCGCCGCTCGACGAGTCCTAGGACTGAGGCGTCGCTTGCGATGCCGTTAAGAGGCCGCCCGATTCATTCGGGCGGCCGCTTATCCGGCGAAAGGATCGCAGGCGGGCGATCGATCGCTGACGACTGGTTGAACGTAAAGCGGAGGCCCGGCATCGATCGGGCCTCCGAATTTCCTGCTACTTAGTAGACGCGCGCGTGAAGAGGGCCACGCTTGTCTTGCTGCTTGCCGCCGTCGCCGGGTTGACCGCGTCGGCCCGTCCTGACGCGCCCGAGGCCGCGGCGACCGACGCCTGCTCCCTGCCGGCCAAGAAGCCGGTCTGGATCGACTTCGCCGACGGCTCGGTCCCGTTCTGGGAGCAGTTCGCGAAGCCCGGCATGGTCGACGCCGCGTCGAACTTCATCTTCCCGCCGCAGATCCGGGCGCGCGGGGCCAAGACGGTCTACTTCGACCTCAACTTCACCCGCCGCACCGGCAGCCCGACCGAGCCGGCCGACCCGGCTGCCGTCGTCGACCGCGCGAACCGCTTCTACACGTACGCCTCGAACTCGATGGGCTGCGCGAACCCGGTCATCGCCGAAAACGAGCTGCAGGGCGCGAGCACCCTGACACCCTGGAGCATCGGCAACGCGCAGTACCGCGCCAATGTGCTCCTCTTCCTCCGCACGATCGCGGCACGCGGCGCGAAGCCCGTTCTCCTGGTGTCGAGCATCCCGTACACGGGCGGCGAGGCGGCCGACTGGTGGCGACAGGTGGCCCAGGTCGCCTCGATCGTGCGGGAGGTGTACTTCCCGGCCCCGAAGATCTACAAGCTGGGCGTCGTCCAGGGCAGCCGGACGATCCGGCAGATGTTCCGAAACGGTGCGCAGGACTTCATCTCGATCGGGATCCCGCCCTCGAAGCTCGGCATCATGCTCGGCTTTCAGACGACGAGCGGCTCGGGAGGACGCGAGCACCTCGAGCCGGCCTCGAAGTGGTACGAGATCACGAAGCTACAGGCGCTCGGCGCGCGAACGGTGGCGCGAGAGCTGGGGCTCGGGACCGTTTGGTCGTGGGGCTGGGCGACGTGGACTGCGGCCGAGTCCGATCCGGACAAGCCGACTGCCGCCTGCGTCTACCTGTGGGCCCGCGACGCGAAGCTCTGCAACGCGCCGCGGAAGGCCGGGCCCGCGCTGAACACCGACGTGACGACGGGCCAGCTGGTCTTCCCCAAGGGCGCGCGCTGCACGGTGTCCCGTAATCCAGTTCGTTGGGACGTCGCGGCCTCGATCTCCCGCGTGACGCAGGACCCGCAGGCGGCGTTCACCGCTGCGTACGCCCGCGCGGTCGCGAGCTCCTACGCCCACGTCAGCACGAAGGCGGTCCTGAACGCCGAAAAGGCCGTGATCGGTCTCCACTTCGGCGGCAGCAGAGCCTCGTACCTCGCCTCACTCCGGCACGATCGCGCGACGCCGGGCATCGCGCGCGGCGTCATCGCCGACGAGCTTCGGCGTGGCGTCATCCAGTCGCGTCTCCGCGTTGCCGGGCCGTCCGCGGCGGACATGCGGTCGTACTACGACACGTACGCGGCGGCGCCGGTTCGGCTCATTCAGGTGAAGCCGGCAGCGCCGTGGCTCGCGTACTCGACGCGCGGCTTCGCTCTCGGGGCGGTCGCGCCACCGCAGGTTTTCGCGCTCAAGCCGGGCAAGCAGGTGACGCTGCGAACGATGACCGGCGTCTTCAAGGTGAAGGCGCTCGGGCCGACCGTCGACCTCGCCGAGCTGCCGTTCGCCAAGGCGCGGAAGCCGATCGTGACGGCGCTGATCTCGCTGGCGCGCGACACCGCGTACCAGAACTGGCTGCTCGATCGCGAGAAGTCGGCGCAGCAGGCGACGCTCTGCTGGCGCGACCAGCTGCCGGCCGTCGAGGTCGTGCCGCTGACGGACTACCTGCCGTACCTGGCTCTCGACTCCGGCGCCGCCGGGTCCACCACGTCCCTCGGCCTACGCTAGCACCGTCCCTCCGGGTCACGCGTGTGTCTAGCCGACCGCCGAGGCGACGACCTGGGCCTTGCCGCGCTCCTTGGCGCGGTAAAGCGCCTCGTCCGACCGTTCGAAGAACGCCGTCGGGTCGTCGTCGGGCACGAGCTCGGCGACGCCCGCGGAGAACGAGAGCCGCCCAGCCTGGCCGACGGGGCGCGCCGACACCGCGGCCTGGAGGCGCCGATAGAGCTGGTCGGCGTCGGCGAGCGTCGACTCGGGCATGATCACCGCGAACTCGTCCCCGCCCACGCGGCACGCGATGTCGGCGGAGCGGACGACGTCGCGAACGCGCTCGGCCGACTCGGCGATCACCGCGTCGCCGGCGAGATGCCCGATCCGGTCATTGATCGCCTTGAAGTCGTCGAGGTCGAGGACGATAAGGGCCAACCGCCGGCCGTATCGCTGAGCGCGGGCGACCTCGCGCGCGAGCATCTCGTGGAAGTAGCGGCGGTTATGCAGGCCGGTGAGCGCGTCGAGGTCCGCGAGCTGCCGGGCCTCGCGGAATCGCTTCGCGTTCTCGATCGCAGGCCCCGCACGCAGTGCCAGCTCCTCGAGCTCGCGCACCTCGTCGTCGGTCCAGGAGTGGGAGCGTGAGCGCGAAAAGACCGCGACGAAACCGATCGAGCTGCCCTCAGCCGGGATCGGCACGGCCAGCCCGGAGTGGATGAGCCCGGTGGGGCCGTCGCTCGTGGCCAGCTCCGCCGGGTGCTGGTAGACGAGCGAGATCGAGCGCGCCTCCGGTCCTCCCGGCGGGCCGGCGATCGCTTGGCGCTGCGCCTCGTCGGTCGTCAACCCGAGCGTGGCGACGATCGGCGTCTCGCCGGTCGCGTCGAGGCGCGCGAGCGCGGCGTCGACTCCGGGCAGCGCGCCCGCCGCGTCGAGCGTCCGGGTCAGCACCTCGTCAAGGTCGATCGTCCCGGCCAGCTCGCCCAGCATGCGGTTCCGCCGCCCCTCCTCCTGGGCCTGCTCGAGCGCCTCCGACAACTCGCCCACCATCGCCTCCATGCGGGCGTTGAGGTCGGAGACGAGCCCCGCGAGCCGCTCGTCGCTCTTCGGCGCCTTGGCGGCGCTGCGTACGAGCCAGAGGACGACCAGGAGCAGGACGAGCGCAGCCGCGCCTGCGACTATGGCTACGACGGCTGTCGTCGACACGGCGACCCCGCTCTCACGCTCATCCCTCCACGCTTTCTCCCAGTCCCCCCGTCGAAGCCGCAGCTACGCGGGCCCTGGTCTCACTCTAGAACGCCGATCCGCGCTTGCCTATAGTTTCAAAGCCATAAAAAACGGGACGCCGAAAGGGATCGCGGCGACGCGAAATCGCCCGAACGATGCGGGTTTCGTGCGTTTGACGGTCGAGCGAGCGATTCGCTACCATGCTTGGCCGGTTGGCGCGGGGCGCTCCCCGCGGCCAGCCTTTGTTGTGTCGTAAGTCCTTTCCCCCCGGAGAAGCAGAAACAAGCAAATGCCGACGGTGAATCAACTCGTGCGCAAGGGTCGCACCGCGCCGAAGCCGCGGGTGAAGACCCCTGCCCTACGCGGGGCGCCGCAGAAGCGAGGTGTGTGCACGCGTGTGTACACGACCACGCCGAAGAAGCCGAACTCGGCCCTGCGCAAGGTCGCCCGTGTCCGGCTGACGAACGGCATGGAAGTCGGGGCCTACATCCCGGGCGAGGGTCACAACCTCCAGGAGCACTCGGTCGTCCTCGTTCGCGGCGGCCGCGTCCGCGACCTGCCGGGCTTCCGCTACAAGGTGATCCGCGGCGGGCTCGACGCCGCCGGCGTCGGTGACCGGCGCAAGGGCCGCTCGAAGTACGGCGCCAAGCGAGGCTCGTAGTGCCAAGGCGAGCAGAAATCCCGGTCCGCGAGCTGACGCCGGACCCAGTGCACAACTCGCGCCTGGTCAGCCAGGTGATCAACCGCATTATGACGCGCGGAAAGAAGAGCACGGCCGAGAAGATCGTGTACGACGCGCTCGACCGTGTCGGCGAACAGACGGGCAAGCCGCCCGTCGAGGTGCTCGAGCAGGCGATCAAGACGATCACGCCCGTGCTCGAGGTTCGCTCCCGCCGCGTCGGCGGCGCGAACTACCAGGTTCCTGTCGAGGTCCCGCAGCGCCGCGCGCGCACGCTGGCCGTGCGCTGGCTCGTGACTTACTCGCGCGACCGGCGCGAGAAGCACATGTCCGACAAGCTCGCGGGCGAAATCTTGGATGCGCTGAACCAGCAGGGGAATGCGTTCAAGCGCAAGGACGATCTCTATCGAATGGCGCAGGCGAACAAGGCCTTCGCGCACTACAGGTGGTAGCGAAGAACATGGCGACAGTCGACACGACAAAGGGAGCCGTCGCGCTCGACCGCGTC
>JBKOUJ010000144.1:0-2806 GCA_046723355.1 Actinomycetota bacterium
GTTGAACGACGGCCGGTTCAGCAGCTTCAGGTTCTTGTTCTTCTTGATCGTCGGAACGTCCGTCGGCTGGACCAGGTCGGCGCCGTTTACCTCGCCCGACTGGAGCGCCTGGACGCGAGCCGTGTTGTTCGAGATCGGCTGAACGATCACGCGGCTGAGTGCGGGCTTCTTGCCCCAGTAGTGGTCGTTCCGCACGAGCACGACCTTCTGGCCGACGACCCATTGCTTGAACTTGAACGGCCCAGTCCCGGTCGGGTGGCTAAACGCGTACGTCCCGAGGGGATAGAAGGTGCCGTTTCGAAGCTCGCCCTTGTTCGCCTTGTACTTCTTCATCGCCGTCGGGCTCTGGATCGAGAACGAGGAGATGACGAGGGCGGACAAGAACGACGACGACTTGGACGTCAGGTGGATGACGGCCGTGTACTTGCCCTTGGCCGTGCAGGCCCTGTAGAGGCTCTTGGAAAGCGAGCTGCTGTCGTTGTGCTTGAAGCCGTAGAAGACGGCCTGCCAGTAGTAGGTCGCGGTCGAGTCCTGGAACGGCCCGCGGAAGTTGTACTGGCGGTTGAAGTTGGCACACACGGCCGCCGCATTGAAGGGCGTGCCGTCCGTGAACTTGACGTGCCGGCGAAGCAGGAAGGTCCAGTCCTTCCCGTTCTTCGAGAACCACTTCGTCGCCAACCCCGGCCTGATCAGGGTCGAGCCGGGCTTGAGCGAGACGAGGCCTTCGAAGATCTGCTCCGTGACCCGGAACGACTCGCCGTCCGAGACGAGCGCCGGGTCGAGGTAGGTCGGGTCGGACGCGCCGGCGATGACGAACGTCCCTCCCGCCTTCGACGCGCCGCCGGCTGTCCCCACCGCCGCAAGTGCGGCAATGGCCACCAGCACGAAGGCGAGCCTGGTACTGACAGTGCGCATGAAAGAAGCTCCTTCCTCGCGGATCACGGGGAGTATGGGACAGCGCGGCCCGGTGCGCAATCGAGAATTGAGCGTTGCTTGTCGGCCCAGACTCCCCCTCGACTGTTCGGACGCCGCGCGCGGCGGTTTGGTTAGCGAATTGTAAGGCGCGCGAAGCGAACCGGCCCGGCGCCGACGTTCTCGAGCGGCTCCTCGACGACTACGTTGACGCCTTGGCGACCGGTCGCGTGCAGGATGCGGCCTTCGCCCAGCCAGAAGGCGATGTGGTGCGCGCGACCGGGCTCCCCGAAGCAGGCGAGGTCGCCGGGGCGGGCGTCGGCCTCGTTGATCGGCGTCGCGGCCGCCTCCTGCTGGTCAGCGTCGCGCGGGACCAGCTTGCCGGTGCGGCGGTAGGCCATGTGTACGAGCCCAGAGCAGTCGATTCCGCGCTCCGTCATCCCGCCCCACTCGTAAGGGGCTCCGAGGTACGACCGCGCCGCCTCAATCGGGTCCTTGGAGGGACTGGCACCCGCGAGGGTGCCTGTCCCATCAACCAGTGCGTCCTCGCGGACCCAGCCGGGATAGTCGTACGCAGTCCGGATGCGCGCCCAGCCGTTCCGGCGCTCTTCCACCGTCAGCGGTTCCCCCGCCAGCAACTGCGTCACCTGCTCGGACGAGTCGTCCGGCTCAGCGCGAACCGGCGCGACGTCGACCGAGCAGATAAACGAACTAGTTCCCAACGGCATCCAGATCTCGCAGCGTGTACTCACCAACGCCCGGGGTGAACCGGACGCCCGGGCAAAGCCCGGACGTCCTCCAATCGGCGTCGCAAGCGAGCGCCTAAGCGGCAGCCGTCTGCAAGTCGCGCAGCGCGGCGAGCCGGGCGAGTGCCTGACTCTCGAGCTGCCGGACCCGCTCGCGGGTCAGGTCGAGCTCGTGGCCGATCGCCTCGAGCGTCCACGGCTCGCCCTCGAAGCCGAAGCGGAGCTCCAGGATCCGCCGCTCGCGCTCGGGCAGCGCGTCGAGCGCGCGGCGGACGCCCTGCTTGCGGAGCGATTCCTCGGCCTCGTCGAACGGATCGGGCGCCTCGCGGTCGGCGAAGAGGTCACCGAGCTCGCCTTCGTCGTCCGCGCCGACCGTCTGGTTCAGCGAGACCGACGCCTGGGCGGCCCCGAGCGCTTCGTCGACGTGCTGCAGCGGGAGTCCCGTCGCCTCGGCCAGCTCAGCCTTCGTCGCCTCGCGGCCCAGCTCGACCTCGAGCCGCCGCGCGGCACGCCCGAGCTTCTGCTGGCGCTCGACGACGTGGACCGGCACCCGGATCGTGCGCGCGTGGTTCGCGACCGCGCGCTGCACCGACTGGCGGATCCACCAGGTCGCGTACGTCGAGAACTTGTAGCCCCGGCGCCAGTCGAACTTCTCGACCGCGCGGTTGAGGCCTAGCGTCCCCTCCTGGATCAGGTCCAGGAACGGCACGCCCAGGCCGCGGTACCCCTTCGCGATCGAGACGACGAGGCGCAGGTTCGACTCGATCATCCGCCGCTTGGCCGTGACGTCGCCGCGCTCGATCGCCTTCGCGAGCGTGACCTCCTCGGCCGCGGTCAGCAGCTTGTGGCGGCCGATGTCGGCCAGGAAGAGCTGCAGGCTGTCGGCCGAGCCGACGAGGACCTGCGGCTGCGCCTCGAGGGCCTTCTCCTCGGCCTTCGACGGCTTGCTGTCCGTCTCCTCGATGGGCTGGCGAATCTCGAGGCCGATCGCCTCGAGCTCACGCTGAAACTGCTCGGCGTCCTCCTCGCCGAGGTCGTGCTCCAGCGCGAACGCCTCGATCTCCGCCGGCTCGACGTAGCCGCGCTCCTCGGCGCCCTCGACGAACGTGCGGGCATGCTCGGATTCGAGCAACTCGTGCATCTGGTTC
>JBKOUJ010000049.1:0-25475 GCA_046723355.1 Actinomycetota bacterium
CTACAGCTGAGCCGAACGTCGGTCGACCTGGTGCACCTCCGCAAGCTCCTGGCCGAAGCGCGCCGCCAGGCCGTCACCGCCGCTTAACCCGACGAAGTCCGGCTTAACCCGACGAAGTCCGGCTTCGGCTGCGCCGAAGCCATGACGACTTCGTCGGGAATCGCGCTCCTCGGGAACTTTCTTGGTCGCGACGGGCAGAGCCCGCCGCTCCACGCAGAGTCAGGAGAAAGTTGCTTAGACGATTCCGCTGCGCACCGCGCTGAGGCTGCTTGCGATGCCGATGCAAAGGCCGCGCCGACATGTGCGGCGCACCGCTTAACCCCGCTGAAGGAGGACTAGTGCTCAGACGATCCCACTGCGTACCGCATAAACCGCCGCTTGGATCCGGTTGTCGATCTGCAGCTTCATGAGGATGTTCGAGATGTGGTTTTTGACCGTCTTGGGGCTGATGTGCAGGTCGGCCGCGATCTGAGCGTTGTCCTTGCCGTTCGCGATCAGCTTCAGGACTTCGATCTCGCGGTCGGAGAGCTCCGCCCGGATCGCCTCCTCCGCGTCCGGTGAGGCGGTCGCGGCGCGCACGCGCTCGAGCACCTTGCCGGCGATCGTCGGCGAGATCAACGACTCGCCGATCGCGGCGGCCTGGATCCCGCGCATGACGTCCTCGATCGAGGCGTCCTTGAGCAGATAGCCGCAGGCACCGGCGAAGATCGCCTCCATCACGTCCGCGTCCTGGTCGGAGATCGTGAGCACGACGACGCGTGTCAGCGGGGCATAGGCGACGATTTTCTTCGTCGCCTCGACGCCCGTCATGCCCGGCATGTTCAGGTCCATGACGACGACGTCGGGCTGGAGCTCGCGCACGAAGCGCAGCGCATCGTCGCCTGCGGCAGCCTCGCCGACGATGTCGACGCCCTCCTCCTCGAGCAGGTTCCGAAGCCCCGTCCGGAAAAGGTCGTGGTCGTCCACGAGGAGGACGCGAGGACTCGCCTGCTCCGGCGTGGTCGTCGTCTCGATCGATTCGGTCACCTGATCCCCTCCCCCTCAGGGGGTTCACCGCGGCCGCAATTCTAGTCAGAGAGCCGCTAGTGCACCTGCTAGTGCAGCGTGATCGTGACCGTTCGCCGGCCCCACGCAGCGGCCTGCGCGGCCGTCGGGAACCAGAGGTCGATGACCGCTCCCTGGATGGCGCCGCCGGTGTCCGCCGCGACACCCTCGCCGTAGCCGGGGATCGTCATTCTCGTGCCGAGCGGGATCACGCTCGGATCCACCGCGATGACGCCGTAGCCCACCGGCGCACCGGTGGCCGTGGTCCCCTGCAGGGTGTAGGCGGTCGCCGTCACGGTCATCGCCCCGGGTGCCGCAGGCGTCGGCGCCGCGACGGGCGCCGGCGAGGAAACGGCACTGACGGTCTGCGCGACCGCGACGCGGCGCGCCTCGGCCTCGATCGACTGGGCACGCGACTCGAGCGAGCCGATCTGGGCCTGGTTGAGGCTGCGCTGCGCCGCCAGCTGTTGCAGGTAGGCGACCCGGCTTGCCTTGGCCGAGGCGAGCGCATTCACGGTTGCCGAGACGCTTGCCTGGAGGGCGCGGAGCTTTTCGGCGCGGGCCGCCAGCCGGTCACGAAGAGCGACGTAGCGGTTGCGGCTCGCGCGTGCGCGCGCGACGATTGCGCGGTCTGTCGCGGCGGCGGCGTTCGCGGTCTGCATCGCTGTCAAAGCTTCGTCCAGCGTCTTCGCGCCAAGGACGACCGCAAGGGGATCGGAATCGCCCTGTTCGTAGAGCGCACGGAGTCGGGCGGCGAGGTCGGCCTGCGACGCCGCCAAAACTCCCTTCGCGATCCGGAGCTCCCGCCGGGTCTCGGCCGCCTGCCGGTCGACGGCCGCCGCCTGCGCGCGCACGGCAGCGAGCCGGCCCTGCGCTTCTGTGAGCCGGCTGTCGAGGGAGTACAGCGTGAGAACGGCGGCGCGCGAGTGGGAAGCGATCGCAGTGTTCTCCTGCGTCAGCCGTTGCGCCTGCTGTCTGAGCGACGAGGCTGGGCCGGCTCCGCTTGCAGGTAGCGCGATGCCGAGCGCCACCACGGAGCACGCCGCCAGGGCCAGCCGCCTCGGTCGCCGCACGGTCGGGTCCCCGGGCATGAAGGCGGGAAGCTAGCAGAGCCCTTGTGGCGGCTGCGCCGCAGCCGCCCGATGCGAGCTTTAGGCTTGAAAAGCGGGTTGCGGGTGTCCGACCTGGTTGCTAGGGTGCCGAACTTGTGACGAACCGGCCCCTCCCGGGGCGCCGATCGAGCCCAGCGATTGGAACGATTCGCCGCTCGATTAGACGTACGGCGCCGGCAGTCATTCTCACCCTCTTCGTGGCCTCGCTGGCGGCGGGTCCTGCTGTCGGCGACCCCTCGATCGCTTCCAAACAGGCCGAGGCCCAGAGCGTGATGAATCAGGTTCAGCAGCTGGATGCGAGCCTCGAGCACGCGGTCGAGGCCTACAACTACGCGACCGTGAAGCTGAACAAGGTCCGCGCCGACCTGGAGGCAAACCACGCCCAGCTGCAGGTCGCGAAGCAGAGCCTCGGTCGCGCCCAGGCTGCGCTGGCCGCGCGGCTCGTCTCCCTGTACCGCTCAGACGGGCAGAACGACTCGCTGTCGGTGCTGCTGGGGGCCTCGAGCCTCGACGACCTGGTCAACCGCTACAACACGGCGAACCGGATCTCCGCACAGGACACGCACGTCCTCTCGGAGGTGACGCGGTTCGACAAGCAGGTGAAGGCGCAGGAGGAGCGCCTGAAGCACGCCAGGGCCGAGGCTGCGGCACTGGTACAGCAGCGCGCAGCGGAGCGGGCGTCGATTCAGGGCCAGCTCGCGTCAAGGCGCGGACTCCTCTCCTCGATTCAGGGCGAGATCGCACACCTGAAGGCGCAGGAGGCCGCCCGCCAGGCCGAGTTGCGCCGCGAGCTCGCGACCCGCGTCGCCCAGCAGCAGCAACAGGCCCCGGCGCAAGCCATCTCGAGCACCGTCTCTCCGGTCGGCGATACGGGCGGAAGCGGCGGCGCAGGTGCCGTCGGCCCGGCCCCCCCGCCGACGCACTCGAGCGTCGTCGCAATCGCGGAGCGCTATCTGGGTGTTCCGTATCGATGGGGAGGCGCGTCGCCCTCCGGCTTCGACTGCTCGGGCCTCGTCATGTACGTCTACGCCCAGGTCGGCGTCTCGCTCCCGCACAGCTCCTACTCGCAGTACGGAATGGGCAGCCCGGTCTCACGCGGCGACCTTCAGCCCGGCGACCTTGTCTTCTTCGACGGGCTCGGCCACGTCGGCATCTACGTCGGTGGCAACTCCTTCATCCACGCGCCGCACACCGGCGACGTCGTCAAGATCTCCAGCATCTCGGGCTGGTACACGTCGACGTACGTCGGGGCGCGCAGGATCTAGCCGGAATAAAGGTTCTCGATCTCGGACGCGAAGCGCTCCTCGATGACGCGGCGCTTCAGCTTCAGCGTCGGCGTCACCTCGCCTTCCTCCGCGGAGAACTCGCGCGGGACGATGGCAAAGCGCTTGATCTGCTCGAACCGTGAGAGGTCGCGGTTCACCTCGTCGACGGCCTGCTGGACGAGGGCGTGGACATCGCTGTTCGCCCTCGCGACCTCGGCCTCGTCGAGCGTGATCAGCGCCGTCACGTAGGGCCGCCGGTCGCCGACCACGAGCACCTGCGAGACCCAGCGTGAGGTCTTCAGGGCGTTCTCGATGTTCTGCGGTGCCAGGTTCTTGCCGCCCGCTGTGACGATGATGTCCTTCTTGCGGTCGGTGATGGTCACGAAGCCCTCTCCGTCGATCGCCCCGACGTCGCCCGAGCGAAGCCAGCCGTCCTGGGTCATCACGGCGCGCGACGCTTCTTCGTCCTTGAGGTACCCGGCGAAGATCGTGTCGCTCAAGATCAGGAGCTCGCCGTCTTCGTCGGCCTTCACCTCGAACCCCGGCATCGCAGGACCGACGGTGCCGAACTTGAACCGGCTGGGCCGGTTGACCGCGGCCGCGGTGGTGCACTCGGTCAGCCCCCATCCCTCGAGGATCGGTAGGTCGAGCGCGAAGAAGAACTCGCCGATCTCCTTGGCGAGCGGCGCGCCGCCGGAGATGCCGAGCCGCAGGCGCCCGCCGAAGCGCGCCTTGACCTTCGAATAGACGAGTCGGTCGGCGAGCCGGTGCTGCAGCGCGAGCTGGCGCGGCACAGGCTTCTGCTGCCGGCGCAAGTTGCCGACGCGCCGGCCGATCCCGATCGCCCACGCCGCCAGTCGGCGCCGAGGGCCGGACGCCCCTTCGAGCCGCGAGACGACCCCCGCGAAGGCCTTTTCGTACAGCCGGGGAACGCTCGGGAGCAGCGTCGGGCGGACCTGCGGAAGCACGTCCGCAACCGCATAGGGGTCGGGGCAGAAGGCGATCGTGAAGCCGGCGTAGGCGCCCCAGAGCGACATCAGCCGCCCGAAGTTGTGCGCGAGCGGCAGGTAGAGCAGCATCAGGTCGTCGCTCAGCGAGAGGTCCTCGATCCTCTCGATGCAGGCGGTCATCGAGTAGTAGTTGCGGTGGCGGATCATGCAGCCCTTCGGCGGGCCGGTTGTTCCCGACGTGTAGATGTAGGTGTAGAGGTCGTCCTCGCCGATCGCGGCTTCTGCCTCGGCGAGAGCCCTTGGATTCTCCTGCGCGAACGCGATCCCGTCGGCGCGCAGTTCGTCCAGCGAGTCGAGGGTCAGGACGTGGGCCAGCCGAAGCGGATCGACCTTTTCGCGCTGGATCTCGTCCTCGACCAGCGCGCCGACGGCCTCGGAGTGTTCGAGCACGTAGGCGGCCTCCTTGGCCAAGCTGCTCGGATAGACGGGTGCCGTAATGGCGCCGACGCGGGCGAGCGCGAAGTCGAAGAGCGTCCATTCGAGCCGCGTGCGGCTGACGATCCCGAAGGCGTCGCCCTTTCGGATCCCGCGAGCCAGCAGCCCGTTCGCCAGCTCCTCGACCGCGCGGGCCGCCTCGTCCCACGAAACCTCGCGCCAGCGACCGGGCTCAGCCTCCACGAGGTAGGCGGCGCCGGTGCGGTTGGCCTCGACGGCGTCTCGCCAGAGCCTTGGGATCGTCCTCTCGGCCACGAAGAGGACTTTAGGGGAGGGATGACGCGCAGTTCGGCGAACTTCCTGCATCCGACTACAATCCTCGGAGCGGCCCCATGCGAACTATCTGGAACGGATCAATCAGCTTCGGCTTGGTCAACATCCCGGTCGGGATGGCCCTGGCCACCAAGCCGGCTGCGCGCCAGTCCGACGTCTCGTTCCGGATGCTGCACCGCGAGTGCGGCACGCCCATCAAGAACAAGCGCTGGTGCCCGCAGCACGACCGCGAGGTCACGAACGACGAGATCGTCAAGGGCTGGGAGGTCGCGAAGGGGCAGTTCGTGATCGTCGAGGACGCGGACCTCGAGGCCCTCGAGACCGCGGACGACACGCGGACGATCGCGATCACCCGGTTCGTCGAGCTCGACCAGGTCGACCCTATCTTCTTCGACCGGACCTATTTCCTCGCACCGGCCGACGCGGCTGCGCAGCGCCGTCCCTACGTGCTTCTGCTGGAGGCGATGAAGGAGACGAACACGGCCGCGGTCGGCAGGTTCGTCCGCCAGGGCGCCGAGCACTTCTGCCTGATCCGGCCGAAGGGCAATGCGCTCGCCCTCGAGACGCTCTTCCTCGCCGAAGACGTCCGCTCGCAGGCCGAGATCGAGGAGGCCGTCGGCGAGATCGACGTCAAGGACGCGGAGCTCGAGCTCGCCCGGCAGGTGATCGGCAGCCTTGCCGCCGATTTCGACGAGGCCGAGCTCGTCAGCGACTACCGCCGCGACCTGAAGGCACTGCTCGAGGCCAAGCTGGCCGGCGAGGAGATCGCCGCGCCGGAGCCGGTCGAGGAAGAGGCCGCTCCGGTCGTCGACCTGATGGCCGCGCTGCGCGCGAGCGTCGCCGAGGCTCAGGGCAAGAAATCGACCAAAGCCTCAGGGAAGAAGGCGAAGCCTGCGTCATCGACAGCATCGCGGCGCAAAGTCGCAGCCAAGAAGTAGCGGCAATCTCCCGAGCGGAGCGATGGGGACAAGCTAGGCCCGCGAAAGTGCGGAGCACCGTTGGCGGATAACGAAAGCCGCCTCGTCGGGCGGCCCTCGTCGAAAAGTCGCAGCGCGTAAGTAGCTTCGCTCAGTGTTGCGGCGGCATCGCGCCTAGCGCCTGGAGCTGTGCCGCGAACAGCGTCTTGTCGATCTTGCCCTGGTAGATCGGGATCGACTCCTGCACGCAGACCTTGATCACCTCCTGGCGATCGATCCCGAGCTCCTTCGACAGCTCCTCCGGCGTCAGGTGGTTCGCCATCTAACCCTCCTTGGAGCGCAACAAAAAACCCGCCTCGCGCTCTCGCGTGGACGGGCTCAATGAACCGCTCCGATTGTCTTGCCGGCAGGAATCAAAGTTCCTGCCCTCCCAAACCTTCCATCGGTCGAAGAATAGTTTGCCGGGATGACGGACGCAAAGTCGATTCCGGGGTTGGAGGAGCGGTTCGAGATCGTGAAGGGGTCCCAGCTCCGCTACTTCGTGGGCGGGCCCGAGCGAGAAGCGCCCGTCGTCCTCGTCCACGGGCTCGGCGGCTGCGCCGCCAACTGGGTGGACGTCGCACCGCTGCTCGCGCGATCGCGCCGGGTCCTCGTCCCCGAGTTGCCGGGCCACGGCCGCTCGGCGCCCCTGGCGGCCGTGCCGAACCTCGCTGTCCTCGCGGATCGGATCGGCGCCCTCGCAGAGCGCGAGGGGATGGCTCCGGCCGCCTATGTGGGCCATTCGCTCGGCGCGGTCGTGGCAGTGCGGCTGGCGCTCCGCCGTCCGGAGGCAGTCAGCGCCCTCGTCCTCGCCGCGGCTGCGGGAATCTCGTCGACGAGCCGGCGGGCGAAGTGGGGCCTCCGCATCCTCGGGATCATCGGTCCTCGCCGGTTGGTGGCGCCGTGGGCCGACTCGGTCGCGGAGAGCGCGTTTCTTCGCCACCTCGTCTTCGGCCGCTGGGGCGCTTCCGACCCGCTGATCCTCTCGCGTGCGGCCGTCGACGGCTTCCTGGAAGGAACACGGCTGACCTCCGATTCAGTGAGCGCGGCACGCGCCGTCGTCGTCGACGACGTCCGGCAGGACCTCGGAGAGCTGCGCTGCCCGATCCTCGTCCTCTGGGGCGCACGCGACAACCAGCTCCCGGTCGCCGACGCTTTCGAGTTCGCACGCCGCCTGGACGCGCCCCTTCGCGTGATCGGAGACTGCGGACACCTACTGATCGGCGAGCGCCCCGACCTTTGCGCGGAGGCGATCGAAGAATTCCTCTGAGGCGGCGCTTGCGCTGCCGACTGGAGGTCATGGCGGCTTTGCCGCCGTGGCCGTCCAAACTCGGCGTGGCTGCCGCTGCGCGACGGCCGATCCCACTGATCCTCGGTTAACCTGTCGTAGCTCGGGGTGTGGCGCAGCCTGGTAGCGCGCTCCGTTCGGGTCGGAGAGGTCCCCAGTTCAAATCTGGGCACCCCGATCAGCGCGGGGGAAACCATGTTTCCCCCGCGAGTGCCCTCCTTCTTGACTTCGCACACGCAAGCGGTGCTTCGCCTCCGCCGGCCAAAAGCCCGGCTTCGGTGGCAACTCCGTTCCGCCCGATCGCCCGAGGGAATCAAGTATTCCGGCGCAACCAGGCGGCCAGCCGCGAGAGCGGCGGCTGGGACGGCTGCTTGCGAAGCGCCGCCTCGCGACGCGCCTGCCGCTTGACCCACGCGCGATGCCGCTGGCCGCGCGTCGCATAACGAGGCTTCCAGTACACAGGCCGTGACCGTCCCATTCTTCGTTTGCGAAGCCTAACCCTCACTCGGGTTTAGACGGCCGCGGCGGCGAAGCCGCCACGGCCTCCATGCGGCATCGCAAGCGATGCCTCGTGCTCATTCGACAGCCCGCAGCCAGGGACGCGTCAGCACGACCGTGATCATGCCCGCGGAGACGAGTGCGCCCGCGGCGATCATCGGTCCCGGCGGGGCGATCCCCGCGATCGCGCCCCAAAGTGCCAGGCCGACGGGCATCAGGCCGAAGCTGCCGAAGAAATCGAGGCTGACCACCCGGCCGAGCAGCCGTGCGGGCACCATCTCTTGGAGCATCGTCTCCCAGACGGCGACCCCGAAGCCGATGCAGCAGCCGCGCGCGAGCGCGAGCGCGCCCGCCAGGGGGTACCAGGGCGCCAGGGCCATTCCTGCGATGGCGAGGCTGTTGATCAGCCAGAGCCAGTACGAGAGAACGCCGCGCCGGCGCCTCGGCTGGAAGTGGCCGAAGAGCAGCGTCCCGCACACCGTCCCCACGCCGACCATCGCCGAGAGCGCCGCGTAGGCTCCGACCCCTCGTTCGAAGTGGTCCTTGACGAGCTTCGGCAGCAGCACCTGCTGCGGCGCGAGCTGGAGCATCAGGATCACCGCGAAGAGGGTGATCGTGACCCAGAGCCACGGGATCCGTGAGACGTAACGGGCGCCGTCGAGGATCTCCCTCGCCGTTCCGACGCTCGGCTCGATCTCGACGGCACGCGGCCTCGCCAGCAGCATCAGCGCAGCCGACACCAGGAACGAGAGCGCATCGATCGCGAAGACCCACGCCGAGCCGGCGCCGTGGTAGAGGGAGCCGGCCAAGCGCCGGGCCGACGACGAAGCCGCCCAGCGGGCGACGCCCATCAGCGAGTTCGCCGACGGGAGGTGTGAGGGCTCGACGACGAGCGGGATGATCCCGCCGACGGCCGGGTAGAAGAGGCCGTCGCCGAGGCCGTTGAGCCCGGCGAGGAGGACGAGCGAAGTCAAATCCAGGTGCCCGCTCGCATCGAGCACGGCGATCGCCCCGACCGCGACGAACCGCCACACGTCGGAGAGGATCATCATTCGGCGCCGCTCGTACCGGTCGGCCAGCGCGCCGCCGATCAAGAGCGTCGTCAGGAGCCCGGCGCCTTGAACCGAGAGGACGAGCCCGATCTTGCCGGCGCCGGGCGACCGTGAAGGTCTTCCAGCCGAGCGCGGTCAGGAACGCGGCGTCTCCGATCAGCGAAACCGCTTGGCCGGTGAAGAGCAGTCGGAAGTCGCGGTGGCGCAGCGCCCGGAAGGCGCGCGCGCGGTCGGCCGGCTGCGAGATCCCCTCCACGCGGGCAACCTAGGGGGCTGCTACAAGCAGGCTGATATGCCCCTTCGAGCCGTTCTCTTCGACGTCGACTTCACGATCGCCAAGCCGGGCCCGGACCTCGGCCCGGAGGGCTACCGGCGCCTCGGCGAACGGTTCGGCCTAGATCTCGATCCCGAGCGCTACGGTGAGGCGCGCGCCCATGCAGTCGGGACGCTCGAGCGGCACCCGGAGCTCGACCACGACGAGGAGGTCTGGGTGCTCTTCACGGAGCAGATCATCCGCGGCATGGGCGGCGACTCCGACCGGGCGTATGAGTGCGCCGTCGAGATGACGCGCGCCTGGGAGCACGCGCACAACTTCCAGATCTTCGAGGACGTCCTGCCGGTGCTCTCCGACCTGCGGGCGCGTGGGCTCAAGCTCGGCCTCGTCTCGAACACCGGCCGCGACCTGGACGCGTTCGTCGCCCACCACGGGCTCGACGTCGACGCGGTCGTCAGCTCCGGCGTCCACGGCAAGACGAAGCCACACCCGACCATCTTCCGTGCGACGCTCGAGCGCCTCGGCGTCGAGCCGGCGGATGCGGTGATGATCGGCGACTCCGTCGAGGACGACGTGGAGGGCGCGCGGGCCGCCGGCATCCACGCCGTCCTGCTCGACCGCGAGAACCGCTATCCCGAGATCGAGGACAAGCTCACCGACCTGCGCGCGCTCCCGGCCGCCCTGGGACTGACGGCAGCGTGACCTTCCCAGGATCCGCGCCGTCTCCTAGACTCATCGGGCCGTGCCAGAGGGCTCGAAGATCCAGGCGGAGCGGCGCAGGCAGATCCTGCAAGCGGCCGTTCGGACCTTCGCCGAAAAGGGTTACCACGCCGCGCGCGTGAGCGACATCGCCAAGGAGGCCGGTGTCGCCTATGGCCTCGTCTACCACTACTACGAATCGAAGGAGACGCTGCTTGAGGCGATCTTCAAGGAGACCTGGGGCGCGATGCTCGAGACGGTCCGGTCGGTCGAGCAGCTCGACGAGCCGGCGCGGGAGCGGGTCCGGAAGGTGAGCGAGATCGTCCTGCGCACATGGAAGCGGGATCCTGACCTCGTCCGCGTCCTCGTCCGCGAAGTCACGCGCAGCGCTCAGGTCCAGGACGAGACCGAGGAGATCGAGCTCGCCCACCAGGCCCTGCAGCGGATCGTCGAGCACGGACAGGAGAGCGGTGAGTTCCGTGCCGAACTCGACGCGCGCCTGACGGCGACGATTTGGTACGGCGCGCTCGAGGAGATCCTGACCGGCTGGGCCTTCGGACAGCTTCCCGATCAGGACGACGACGTGGCGCGCGCGGAGTTCGCGGTAGTCGAGATCGTCACGGACGGGCTCGCCTCGGATCGGACGGCGGCTCCCGCCTAATGTCGACCCATACGGCCGCGCACGAGCTGCCCACGCTCGCGCCGGTTCAGCGTCGGCTGCTCTGGACGCTCGGCCTCGGCGCCTTCGGTCTGGCCTTCTCGATCACGACGATCTCGGTCGCGCTGCCGCCGCTCCTGCACACCTTCACGACTTCCGGCTCCCTGATCGGGCTGGTGATCGGCGCCGAGGGGTTCTTCGCGTTGACGCTGTCACCGGTCGTCGGGCCCTGGAGCGACACGTTCCACACCCCGCTCGGCCGCCGGCGCCCTTTCATGCTCGTCGGCCTCGGCCCGATGGCGTTCTGCCTGCTGCTGATCTCGTTCATGCCCAACCTCTGGACGACGACGCTACTCGTCCTCGCGTTCTACTTCGCGTACTACCTGTACGAGCCGCCGTACCGGGGCCTCTACCCGGACGTCCTGGCGCCTGAGGCGTACGGGCGCGCGCAGGGAGTGCAGCACGTGCTGCGCGGGATCGCCCTCGGCATCGCGCTGATCGGCGGCAACTTCCTGCTCAAGGTCTGGTCGCCGGCGCCGTTCCTGACCGCCGCCGTCGTCACGAGCGCGGCGTGCGGGCTGACGATCCTTCTCGTTCGCGAGGACGGGGGGCACGGTCGGGTCTTCGAGGGCGTGTTCACCTACGTGAAGCGCAGCTGGGAGATCTTCTGGCACGACGGCGACGTCCGCCGCTTCCTGCTCGCCAACTCGGCCTGGGAGGGGACGTTCGCCGCCGCGCGCAGCTTCGTGATCCTCTACGTGATCGAGGGGCTCCACGAGTCGAAGACGGTCTCGGGCGAGATCCTGGCCGCGGTCGCCGTCGGCTACGTGATCGCGGCATTGTTCGCCGGGCGCCTGGGCGATCGGTTCGGGCTTGCACGCGTGATCTTCTTCGCATCGTTCGTGTACGGGACCGGCCTGCTCGTCGGCGGGCTCGCCGAGCAGTGGCACACGTGGTACTTCGCGTTGATCATTCCTGTGGCGATTGCCGGCGGCACGGTGATGACGCTCGCCTGGGGCCTGCTCTACAAGATCGTTCCCGCGGAGCACCGCGGCGCGGCGTCGGGGCTCGCAACGACGACGAAGGGGATCGGGCTCCTGATCGGGGCGCCGGTCGCGGGGCTGGCGATCGACCTCGCGAAGCCGCACCTCGACGCCACGAGCGGTTATCAGATCCTGTGGCCGGTCTGCGCGTTGCCGATCCTCGCCGTGATCCCGCTGCTCGTTCGGCTCATGCAGGTGGAAGACGCGCGCGCGCCGGTTCAGCCGTCCGGCGCCGCAACGCCCTTGCCGTAGGGCTGTCCCTCCTCTTACGCGCCCGTGGCGACCGGCCGCTCGCGGTGCACCGGAGCGAGCGCCGGAGCCCAGGAACAGAGCGGCGAGACCTCGCCGTCGCGGCCGTTCAGGCGTCGATAACCGAGCGCATGCTCGGCCTGCATCAGCTTGTGAATCTGCGTCGTGCCTTCGTAGATGATCGGCGCCCGCGCGTTGCGGAAGTAGCGCTCGATCCCATATTCGGCCGAATAGCCGTAGGCGCCGTGCACCTGGATCGCGAGGTGCGCCGCGCGGAATGCGGACTCCGTCGCGTGCCACTTCGCCAACGAGGTCTCGCGCGTGTTCCGCCGACCCTCGTTCTTCATCCACGCGGCCTGCATGACCAGGAGCTTCGACGTCTCGTAGCCGAGGACCATCTCCGCGACCATGTCCTGGACGAACTGGTACTTGCCGATCGGCTGGCCGAACGTCTCCCGCTCGCGCGCGTACTCGACCGAGCGCTCCAGGCAGGCGCGAATGACGCCGCAAGCCCCCGCGCCGACCGTGAAGCGGCCCTGGTCGAGCCCGTACATCGCGATCTCGAACCCCTGGCCCTCCTCACCGATCAGGTTCTCGGCCGGGACCTCGACGTTCTGGAAGAAAAGCTCGCCGGTGGAGCCGGCCCAGACGCCGAGCTTGTGCTCGGTGTCGGCGGCGCTGAAGCCCTGCATCCCCTTCTCCAGCAGGAAGGCGGAAATGCCCTTGTGCTTGGCCGACGGGTCGGTCTTGGCAAAGACGAGCGCGTGATCGGCGACCGTCGCATAGGAGATCCAGTTCTTGGAGCCGTTCAGGACGTAGAGGTCGCCCTCTCTCCGCGCCGTCGTCTTCATCGCTGCCACGTCCGAGCCGGCGGCGGGCTCCGTCAGGCCGAAGCAGGCGAGTTTCTCACCGCGTGCCTGCGGGACGAGCCACCGGTGCTTCTGCTCCTCGCTCGCGTAGCGGAGCAAGGACAGCGAGTTCAGCCCGACGTGGACGGAGATCAGAGTCCTGAACGCGGCCTCGCCGCGCTCGATCTCCTCGCACGAGAGCGCCTCGGCGACGAAGTCGAGCCCGGAGCCGCCGTACTCCTCCGGGACGACGATGCCGAGCAGGCCGAGCTCCGCCATACCCTCGATGACGGACATGTCGAGGCGATGCTCGATGTCGTTGTCGACCGCGTTGGGCAAGACGCGCTCGTCCACGAAGGCTCGTACGGTTTCCTGGATGAGCTTCTGTTCGTCGCTGAGCTCGAAGTCCACGGCGCAAGTCTATGGTCGCGCCAACCGCCTCGGCCCGGCATTGCTGCCGCTTGTCCTTGTCGGCGGAGCCGCTTTCGACAATGGGGGCTACGACGCAAGCACTTGGGGATGGCTGACGCTCGTTCCGCTCGTCTTCGTCGCGGTCGCCTTCCTCCAGAACCGCGCTCGGCGTCCGGATCGGCTCGCGGTCGTCTTCTTCGGCCTGTTGGTCGCGTTCACGGCGTGGACGTGGATCTCGATCGCTTGGTCGGACGACGTGTCGGAGTCGGTCCTCGAAGGCGAGCGCATGCTTCTCTACGTCGCCGCTGCGGCCGCCTTCGTCGTTTTCGGGCAAGGACGGGCGGCGTGGCTGCTCGGGGGGCTGGTGGCCGCGATCACGCTCGTTTGCGCTTGGGCCCTCTGCCTGCGCGCATTTGGAGGCGCAGGATCCTACGACGTCGCCTCGGTGTCCGCAGACGCGACGCGGCGTTTGGCCGCACCGCTCGGATACTCGAACGGCCTCGGCGTGCTCGCGGCGATCGGGATCCTGCTCTCGCTCGGGCTTGCGCTTCGATTTCGCCGTCCGCTCCTTGCAACGCCCGTGCTTCTGCTCGGACCGACGCTGTATTTCACCTATAGCCGTGGAGCCTGGCTCGCGCTCGGGGCAGGCGCCCTCGGAGGCCTCGCACTCGGGGCGCCGCGGTTCCCGCGACGCATCGTGCTGGTTGCAGCCGCCGCGGTCGCGGTGCTCCTCGCGCTTGCGCTCGTGCGGGTAGGGGGGCCGACCGGCGCAATCCACGAGTTTTCGCATAGCGGCCCGACGGTGAAGGCGGACAAGAACCGCCGTCTCTTCAGCCTCTCCGGTAGCAGCCGCGCGCAGTATTGGCACGTGGCCTGGAGAGAGGCCGAGGATCACCCTTGGCTCGGCTCGGGAGCCGGGAGCTTCCAGCGCAACTGGCTACGGCTGCGCCCGGCCCAATTGCCGGTTCTCGACGCCCACAACCTCTATCTCGAGACGCTGGCGGAGGTCGGCCCGGTCGGCCTCGCGCTCCTCGCGGCGCTCCTCGCGATCCCGGCGGTCGCCGCCTTTCTTGCGCGGAGGCACCCGCTCGCTGCCCCGGCCTTCGCGGCCTACCTCGCCTACGTCGTTCACGCTGCGCAGGATTGGGACTGGGAGCTGCCGGCGGTCACGCTCGCGGCTCTCTGTTGCGCAGCTGCGCTCCTGACTCTCGTCCAGCGCGAACCGCAGCCCGCCGTCAGCCGGACGACCAAAGTGGCCGTCGTCGCCGCTGCAGCACTGGTGGGGCTACTTGCCCTCGCCGCCCTCGCCGGTAACGCGGCGCTGGGCGCCGCGAGCGCCTCGCTCGAGGCGGACAACCCGGCGCATGCCGCCCGCGACGCTCGCTGGGCAAAGCGCTTGGTCCCGTGGTCCGCAGACCCCTGGCGCCTGCACGGCGAGGCGTTGCTCTCGGAAGGACGTGTCGACGGTGCCCGGCGCGATTTTCAGGCGGCTCTGCGGAAGGATCCTTCCGATTGGGATGTGTGGGTCGATCTGGCGCTGGTAACGCGCGGAACAGCGCGGAACGATGCGGCCGAACGTGCCGCGCGGCTGAACCCCCTCGAACGAATCTCCCGAAACGGGGGATGAGGACTTTTCAAGAACCTTACGAAGAGTGTGTCGAGAGCTTTGCAACAATCGCCGCTGCCAGGTTCCAGGCTGCGGTCCACGCGTTCGACTTCCGAGGAGGGCCCAGGAGAATGAACTCGATTTGGTCTCATCGTCGCCTCCGCTTCGTCGTTGTCGTGGCGGCGACCGCCGTGACCGGAGCCGCACTCGCCTCGGCGGCACTCGCCGGGCTCGGCGCCCTCAAGCTTGGGCCGGCGGCCGCGAGCCAGTACCCAAAGAAGGTCACGGTCTGTCACCGCACGCACTCGAAGAAGCATCCATGGGTGAAGATCCGCATCTCCACCCGTGCGCTGAAGGCGCATCTCAAACACGGCGACTTCGTCGTCGATGCGAACCACCCGTGCCCGCCCACCGCTGCCGCGGCCGCGAAGAACAAGCACAGCGGCAAGCACAAGGGCAAGGGGAAAGGCAAAGGCGGGAAGAAGGGTGCCGCCCCGAACAAAGGCGGGAAGAAGGGCGCTGGCCCGAACTTGGGGAAGAGCCCCGACAAGGGCGGCAAAGGCCGCGGGAAGTAAGCCGAAGCGCGCTCAGGCGGCGCCTCACGGTGAGACTCGAGCCCCGGACCCCCGGGGCTCTTGTCTTCTATAGGGTCGGGGTCTTGAGCGATCTGGCCGAGGGAACGTTCGCACGGGTCGCTGAGCTGCCGCTCGAGATCGAGTCGTTCGAGCTCGAGCGCCTCGAGCTGGACGTCTCGCCGGAGTTCAAGCGCATCACGACCGTCATCCACCTGCACGGCGCCGGACAGGAGGGTCTCGGCGAGGACGTGACCTACGGCGCTCCCGAGCAGGACACCTTCCAGCGGGAGGGACCCGCGCTGCCCCTTGCCGGCAGCCGCACCCTGGGGGAGTTCTCGCGGCTGCTCGAGACGCTCGAGCTCTTCCCGGAGGAGCCCGCGATGCCGGCCTACCGCGACTACCGCCGCTGGGCGCTCGAGAGCTCTGCGCTCGATCTCGCGCTGCGGCAGGCGGGCATGTCGCTCGCTGATGCGCTCGACCGCGCGCCGCAGCCGGTCCGGTACGTGGCGTCGATGCGGCTAGGCGAGCCGGCGTCTCTCGAGCCGTTGCAGCGGTGGCTCGAGCTCTACCCCGAGCTCCGCTTCAAGCTCGATCCGACCGGCGCGTGGACGGAGGAGGTCGTCGCCGGTCTCGCCGCGCTCGAACGGGTCGAGGTCGTCGACTTGAAGGGGCAATACAAGGGCACGGTCGTCGATCAACCGCCGGATCCCGCGCTCTACACCCGCGTCGCGGAGGGCTTCCCGGATGCGTGGATCGAGGATCCAGCCCTTACGCCCGAGACCGACCTCGTCCTCGAGCCGCACCGTGCCCGGGTCACCTGGGACGCGCCGATCCACTCGGTCGACGACGTGCTCGCGCTGCCCTTCGCGCCGCAGATGCTGAACGTCAAGCCGTCTCGTTTCGGGCCGCTGCACCGACTGTTCGACTTCTACGACTGGTGCGCCGAGAACGGCGTCCGCAACTACGGGGGCGGGCAGTTCGAGCTCGGGCCGGGCCGGGGCCAGATCCAGTACCTGGCCTCGCTGTTCCACGCGGATGCGCCGAACGACGTTGCGCCCGGGGGCTTCAACGCCGGCGTGCAGACGGGGCTCCCTGGGAGCCCGCTCGAGCCGCCGAGCCCTGGCCAGCCCGGCTTTCGCCTATATTGACTCACGAGTCAACTTTGAGCGCAACCGGGATCTCAGCAGGCATTTCCTTCACCCTGAGCGACGAGCAGCGGGCGCTTCGCGACCTCGCGCGTGAGTTCGCCGAGAGGGAGATCCGCCCGGTCGCGGCCGACTACGACAAGCGCTCACAGCACCCTGCGGACGTGATCGCCAAGGCGCACGAGGTCGGTCTGATGAACCCGCACATCCCCGAGGAGCTCGGCGGGCCCGGGTTGTCGGCGTTCGAGCAGATCCTGATCGGCGAGGAGCTGGCCTGGGGATGCTCCGGCATCGCCACGTCGATCGTCGCCAACATCCTCGGCTCGCTGCCGGTCCTGCTCGCGGGCAACGACGAGCAGAAGCGCGAGTGGCTGTCGCCGCTGCTCGCCGAGCCGCTGCTCTGCTCCTTCGGCCTGACCGAGCCAGGCGCCGGCTCGGACGTCTCGGCTATCCAGTCGACTGCCACCCGGGACGGTGGCGAGTACGTCCTCAACGGCTCGAAGATGTTCATCACGAACGCGGGCGAGGCGGCCTGGTTGGTCATCTTCGCCTCGACCGACCGCTCGGCCGGGCACCGCGGCTTGTCGGCGTTCGTCGTCTCGGCCGACTCAAACGGCGTCGTCGTCGAGGAGCACCTCGACAAGCTCGGCCAGCGGGCGACGGACACGTCCGCGCTCGCCTTCCAGGACGTCCGGGTACCGGCTGCGAACCGGCTCGGGGAGGAGGGCGAGGGGTTCAAGATCGCGATGAGGACCCTCGACTTCACGAGGCCCGGGACCGCGGCCGGCGCGGTCGGGGTCGCGCGTGCGGCCTTCGAGCACGCCGTCGAATACGCGAAGACCCGGGTCCAGTTCGGCCAGCCGATCGCAATCAACCAGGGCGTCAACTTCCTCGTCGCCGACATGGCTGCGGAGATCGAGGCCGCGCGCCTCCTGACCTGGCAAGCCGCGTGGCTGATCGACCAGGGCGAGCGGGCGACGCTGCAGTCGTCCTACGCCAAGCGGTTCGCGGCCGACACCGCGATGAAGGTGACGACCGACGCCGTCCAGATCTTCGGCGGCTACGGCTACATGAAGGAGTACCCCGTCGAGAAGCTCCTGCGCGACGCGAAGCTGTTCCAGATTTACGAGGGGACCTCACAGATCCAACGCCTCGTGATCGCCCGCGAAATCTTCTTGCCTCGCCAGCCCTAGCCCGTTTGAACGGCCAGTCACGCGGATAGACTCCCGCCTTCGTGGTCACCCGTACTCGGGCCGTTCCCGCGCCCGCTCGGCGTCGGCGGAGGACCTCGACGCGCGTGCGCGTCCAGCGTGGCGTGGTCCTGTTCGTATTCCTCGCGGTGACTGGCTCCGTGCTCGGGCTCGCTTTCGCCGGCTCGCCCGGACGCATCGCCGACGGCGTCAGCATCGACGGCGTCGACGTCGGCGGGATGACGCCCGGTGCTGCGGAACGTCTCCTCGAAAGGCGCGCGAAGAAGCTCGAGGGCGTCCCGGTCGTCTTCGTCGCCGGCCACCGGCGCTGGCAGCTGAGCCCCCGCCAGCTCGGCGTGACCGCAGACTGGCACGCGGCCGTGGAGGTCGCACGACGCCACAGCGGTGGTTTCGGGCCTTTCCGCGGTTTCAGGAGGATCGGCGTGCGCGTCTTCGGAGCGGAGTTCGCGCCTCCGACACGGGCCTACGATGCCGCCCTCCAGTTCGAGCTCAACCGCTTTTCCCGGGCCCTCTACCGGCCGCACCGTGACGCGGAGCTCCGGCTACACGGGCTCGACCCGGTCGCCGTCCCCGGAACCGTCGGGCGGGCGCTCGACCGTGCTGCGGCAGCGCGGGTCGTCGTGACGGCCCTGGCTGGCTTCGGCCGCCGGCCCGTGGCGCTGCCGGTCCGCAGCGAGCACCCGTCCATCTCCGCGGCGCGGCTCGACTCTGCGGTGGCGAAGGTGCGCCTCGCCCTCTCGGCGCCCGTCCAGATGCGCTGGGGCACGTCGGCGTGGACGATCACGCCGTGGCAGCTGCGGTCGATGCTCGCGCTGCCGGCGCACGGGAGGTCAAAGCTGCAGATCGGCGGTCCCGCGGCGGACCGGTACTTCGACAGCCTCCGCCGAGCGCTCAACCGGCCGGCGCGAAACGCCGGCTTCGCGGTTTCACCGGGAGGCACCGTCGGGATCGTTCCGGCGCGGCGAGGACGGGCACTCAACGTGCCGAGCACAGCCGCCGGCCTGTTCGCCGCTGCGCTCTCACACGACGCGCGGAGCACCCGCGTCGTCGTCGGGACGATCAAGCCGGGCCGCACGACGCCCCAGGCGCGCGCACTCGGGATCCACGGGCTGGTCGGTAGCTACGAGACCATCTACGGCGGCGACGCGAACCGAGTCCACAACGTCCAGCTCGTCGCGCGTCTCCTCGACGGAAAGCTGATCGCCCCCGGTGCGACGTTCTCGTTCAACCGCGCGACGGGCGCCCGCACTGCCGCAAAGGGCTTCCGCGAAGCGCCCGTGATCATCAACGGGGAGCTCCAGACTGGGCTCGGCGGCGGCGTCTGCCAGGTCTCGACGACCGTGTTCAACGCCGCCTACGAGGCAGGCCTGAAGATCACGGCCCGCACGAACCACGCCCTCTACATCAGCCACTACCCGCTCGGTCGCGACGCAACCGTCGACTACCCGGATGTCGACCTCCGTTTCGTCAACGACACGCCGCACTGGCTGCTGCTGAGGACGTTCGTCGGCTCGTACTCGCTCACGGTCGGCCTCTACGGGGCGCCGCAGCACCGCCGCGTCGTCACAGACACGCGCCCGCTCGTCGAGACTGGGCAGCCGCCGGTCGACCACCAGCCCGACCCGAACCTCACGGAGGGTCGCACGGTCATCGTCGACGGGGGCGAGCCGTCGAGGTCGACGAGCGTGCGTCGCCGGGTCTACGTGCACGGGAAGCTGCTCTACGACGACACGTGGTACTCGTCGTACCGGTCCGAGCCGAAGGTCGTCCTCGTCGGGACGAAGCCGAAGCCCGTCCCCGAGAAGAAGAAAAAGAAGAAGCCAGCGCCGACGACAACGACGACAGCCACCAGCACGACCTCGACTACCACGACGACGCCCGGTTAGAACCCGGTGGCGCGTAGGCGCTTGTCCGCGTAAGCGGTTCAGTGGAGGAGTCTGGGGAACCGGGAGGTTCCCCAGGCATAGCTAGGTCAGCTTTCGACTTTCGAGATGGCTTCGACCAGCCACTCCGGCACGCGCGTCGGCTGCAGGGTCCGGGCGTCCGCGCAAGCGTGGCCCGTGGAACCGTCGGCGATCACGTCGCCGTCTCGCTCCACGAGGTAATCGAAGCGGAAGCGCGCGCCGCGGACCTCGCCGCAGCGTGCGTGAACGGCGAGCGTGTCGTCGAAGCGGGCAGGGGCGCGGTAGCGCACGTTCGCTTCGAGCGTCAGCGCCTCGATTCCCTCCGCCTGCAGCTCCGGATAGCCGCCGCGGAAGCGCGCGAGGTACTCGATCCGCGCGACCTCGAACCAGACGAGGTAGACCGCGTGGTGGGCGATCCCCTGTGCGTCCGTCTCGGCGAACCGGACCTTCACCTCGGTCGCGAACCCGAAGTCCACGGTCGAACTCTCTACGATCGGCGATGTGGACGCGTCCGCTCTCGCCGCCCTGATCGGCGCGAACCAACCCTGCGTGGTCTTGACGGGGGCAGGCGTGTCGACGGAGAGCGGGATCCCCGACTTCCGCTCGCCGACCGGCATCTGGGCCGAGTTCGACCCGCTCGAGTACGCGTCGCTGCCGGCGTTTCGCGCTGACCCGGAGAAGGTCTGGAGCTTCTACAAGCCGCGGATCGCGATGCTGACAGCGGCCGAGCCGAACGCCGCCCACCGCGCCCTTGCGCGGCTCGAGAAGGCCGGTCTCGTCAAGGCCGTCGTCACGCAGAACATCGACCTCCTGCATGAGCGCGCAGGGAGTCGCAACGTCGTCGAGGTGCACGGCTCGATCCGGAGCGCCACATGCCTTCGGTGCGGCGCGTCCTATCCGCGCGACCTCGTCGTCGCGAAGCTCGAGGACGCGGATGCGCCGGTGTGCGACGGCTGCGGCGCCGTGCTGAAGCCGGACGTCGTCTTCTTCGGGGAGCTCCTGCCGGCCGATGCCGTTCAGCAAGCCTTCCAGCTGGCGCGGCGGGCCCGGTTGCTGCTCGTTGTCGGCTCCTCGCTCGAGGTGCACCCGATCGCGGCCCTGCCGGAGGAGACGCTGCTCGCGGGGGGCCGAGTGGCGATCGTCAACAAGGGGCCGACGCCGTACGACGAACGGGCGGATCTGAAGCTGGAAGGGAACGCCGGGGAGATCCTCGGCGGCGTCGTCGAGCGACTCTAGGCGGCGGCGCGACGCAGCGGGCGCTCCTCGAGGAGCCGCTTGCACTGCATGCACTGCACGCGCTCGACCTCGTAGGGGATTCCCTCCCGCTGTCGCAGCGCGTAGGTCGTCATCTTCGTGTGCCGGTGCGGGGCCCGGAACGGGATCGGATTGCGCATCTCACTCAAGGTAACTCTGTCCTCGGAAGATACGACGCCCGAACAGGTGAAGAAGTTGTGACAAAGCGGAGACGGCTTGCGGCGCCGCGGGACCGGTTAGCCTGGGCTACTCGCGAACGACGAAAGGATTCCGATGGCCTCACGAAAGCAGGGCGGACTGATGGGAATCAGCGAGGATCTGCTCGGCCGGATCACCGAGCTCCCAGGCGCCACCAAGTTTCTGGAAGGGTTGAACACGCTCCGCGACCGCGTCGACGAGCTGCAGAAGCGGATGCGCGGGCTCGATGAGCTGGAGAAGCGCGTGGACGCGCTAGAGCGGCGGGTCGATCAGCTCTCTGGCGGGAAAGCGTCGGCTCGAAGCGGCCCGTCCCGCAAGACGCGCGCGCGCTCGTCTGCGTCCAAGAAGGCCCCGAAGCCGCCGATCCCGGGCGGGGGCGGCCCGAGCGCCGGCAGCGGCCCGGGGACGCCTTCGCCGAGCTAACGCGGTACGCGCAGCCGCAAGGCGCGCGGCACGACCTCGAACCGCACCGGCGTCGTCCCTGGCTGCTCACCGTCCAGCTCGATCGGCAGGGGCTCCTCGGCTCCGATCTCGACAGTCGCTGCGCGGAGGAGCTCGGCCTTCGGGTGCGGCAGATGCCTGCCGAAGTACGTCTTCGGCAGTGTCAGGAGGAGGTCGCGTTTGGTCAGGTTGCCGATCACGAGCACGTCGAAGACGCCGTCGTCCGGATCGGCCTCCGGTGTGATCATCATCCCGCCGCCGAAGTAGCGTCCGTTCGCGACGACGACGAGGTGCATCGGCGAGCGGCGCGCCTCACCGTCCGCTTGGATCGTGATCTCGGAGGTTCGCCAGCCCGCGAAGACCGCGAACGTCGCCCACAAGTACGACGCCTTGCCGCCGAGCGCCTTGCTCGTCTCGTTCGCGCGCTTGGCAATCGCCCCGCTCATCCCGGCGCTGGCGATGTTGGCGAAGTACGCCTCGCGGGTCTCCCCCTGCCAGGAGCGGAACCGCGCCCGGCCGAGGTCGATCTCGCGTGCGCGGCCTTCGACGGCCGTGCGGATCGCGTCGTCGACCCGATGCGAGATGCCGTGGGTGCGGACGAAGTCGCGGCCAGTCCCGCGCGGGACGATTGCGAGGTCGACGCCGATCCGGCCGGCGATTCCGTTGGCGATCTCATTCACCGTTCCGTCGCCGCCCACGGCGACGAGCAGCTCGGCGCCGTCGTCGGCCGCCTGCCGTGCCAACTCAGTGATTTGGCCCGGCCGCTCGGAGAGGAGTGCGTCGCCGGTCAGCCCGGCGGCCGCCGCGCGGTTCGCGATTTCCGGCCAGCGTCGGCCGGTCGCGCCGTTGTCTGACGCCGGGTTGACGAGGAAGACGGTCCGGCGCTCGTTAATGCTTAGGCTCGGCAGTCACCGTAGCGAGCGCGATCCGCGTCATGCGGTCGACCCCTGCGCGTAGATCGTCGTCCGAGATCCGCTTGAACTCTTTCTCGACCACGACGTCGCTGACAGTCAGGAGGCAGCCTGCGCGCACACCGCGGAGCGCGGCCAGCGTGAACAGCACCGCGGCCTCCATCTCGACGGCCAGGATGCCCCGGGAGCACCAGCGATCGTACTGCTCGCCGTCCGGGTTGTAGAAAAGGTCGCTCGAGACGATCGGCCCGACGCGGAGCGGCTGGTTGTGCTCTTTCGCGTAATGAACGGCTCCGTGGACGAGATCCCAATCGGACGTCGGCGTGTGCGGCTCACCGCCGACCAGGTGCTGGGCCGTCGAGTCGGCAGCGACTGCCGAGACCGCAACGATCAGGTCGCCCAGTTCCAGATCAGGCTGGAGACCGCCGCAGGTACCGACACGGAGGAACCGTTTGACGCCGAGCTGCACGAGCTCTTCGAGCACGATTGCCGCCGAGGGGCAGCCCATCCCTGTTGCCTGAACCGAGACCGGTCGGCCCTCGAACTCGCCGGTGTAGCCGAGCATGCCGCGCTCGCTGTTCCGCTGGATCGGGTTGTCGAGGTAGCTCTCGGCGATGTACTGCGCCCGCAGAGGGTCGCCCGGGAGTAGACACGCCTCAGCGTAGTCGCCGGGCTCGGCGCGGACGTGGATCGGCACGGCGCAACCTTAGTGACGTTGCGGTGCGGGGGTGCTGTAGATGTACACCTACATCACGTGGCGACGCTGCGAGAGCCGGAGCTCGACGAGATCCTGGCCTTCTGCGCCGAGGATCCGGTCGAGCGCGTCTTCCTCGAGGACATCGCGCGGCGCGGGCTCGGCCGCTTCACGGCGCTGGCCGGCAACGGCAGGGTCGAGGCTCTGTGCCATGCCGGAGCGAACCTCGTCCCTTCCGGAGAGGGCTGCGGCGCCTTCGCCGAAGTCGTGACCGACTGGCGCGCACGGATGATCATCGGGGAGGAGCGGGCGGTCTCGGAGCTCTGGGCCACGGCGTCGGTGCTGTTGCCTCCCCCGCGCGAGGACCGGCCGGGGCAACCCGTGTACGTCCTCGACGACGCGCCGGAACCAGGGGACAGCGGTCTGCGCGCCGCCGTTGCCGACGACTTCGACCTGCTGTTGCCGGCATGCGCTGCCGCTCACGAAGAGGAGATCGGGATCAATCCGCTCCAGCGAGATCCCGAGGGCTTCCGGTGGCGGACGCGCGCGCAGATCGACGAAGGCCGCTCCTGGGTCTGGGTGGAGAACGGGACGATCCTCTTCAAGGCCGAGGCGTCCGCGTGGACCCCGCGGGCCGTCCAGCTTCAGCAGGTCTGGGTCGACCCGGTTGCGCGGGTTCGAGGAAACGGCAAGCGGGGCCTTCGCGATCTGTGCCGCCTTCTGCTTGCCCGGGTTCCGACCGTCTGCCTGTTTGTGCGCCGGGACAACAAGGCCGCGATCCGGCTCTACGAGGGGATCGGCATGCGACACACGATCTCGTACCGGAGCCTGATCTTCCCTTGACGCCGCGGCGCCTGATCAAGCTTGCCCTCGCAGCTTGGATCCTCCGCTGGGCCGCGCTGGAGCTGGCGTCGTGGGCAGGGCACCGGCTGCTGCCGCGGGGCCCGGCGCCGCGGGACCTCTCGAGGCCGCGCGACCAGTAGCGGTGCCGGCGGTTCGTTCGGGTCTGACCCGCCGAACTGCGGCAACGGGTGTTTTCTGGTGCGAGATTGCAACAATCTCTCGATGGAACCCGCCGAGCTTCGCACGCGTGTGCAGGATCACATTCGTCGGCTCGAGCTGATCCCGTCCGGCGGGGACGTGACCGTTCTGGTCTCCGGCGGCGCCGACTCGACGTGCGCCTGGCACCTGCTCCGAGAGCTCGGGTACCGCGTCTCGGCGCTCCACGTCGACCACGGCCTGCGCGGACCCGATTCCGATGAGGACGCCCGCTTCTGCCGCGGGGTGCTCGGTGCCGAGGTCGTCGACGGCCGGGGCGGAACGACCGAGGAAGAGCTGCGGGAGATTCGCTACGCGGTCGCCACCAATCGCCTCCGCGCGACCGGGCACACCGCCTCGGACCAGGTCGAGACGATCCTCTACCGCCTGGCGACGAGCGGCCGCACGACGGGCATCAAGCCGCGGCGCGAAGACGACATCGTCCGCCCGCTCCTCCCGCTCTGGCACGACGAGACGGTCGCGTACTGCGAGGCGGTCGGGATCGGCCATCGCGAGGACGCAAGCAATGCGGACACCGTGCGCGGCCTCATCCGCGAGCAGGTCCTGCCGCTGCTCCGGAAGATCCATCCGGCGGCGGACGCGAACCTGCTGCGCGTGCTCGAGGAGCGGCGCGAGCTCCCTGCGGCACTGGCGGAGCTGCTCGATTCCCCGACCGGCTCGAAGCGGCTCGACCTCGGCGGCGGGCTACAGGCGGTCCGCGAATACGACCGGCTCTGGCTCGAGGCCGGGCCGATCCCGCTCGAGGGACCCGTCCGGTGGGGCGAGTGGACGATTGAAACCGAGCTCGCAGGCCTTAAGGTACGGGGCTGGAGGCCGGGCGACAGGCTCGCCGGCCGGCGGAAGAAGATCCAAGACGTGTTCGTCGACGCCAAGATCCCCCGGTCGGAGCGCGAGGCGTGGCCCCTCGTGGTGCGAGGGGACGAAGTGGTCGCCGTTCCGGGGATCATCGAAGCCGATGGAGTCCGGGCCGTACGGGTGGCGGAGCCGACTGCTATTAGTCGCCCAAACGGAATCCGGGCTCGCGCCGACATGCGCGGCGTGAGCCCGGCGAACAGTGAAGAAGGGGGCACACGGGGGAAACGTGGTTTCCCCCGTGAGAGCGAGCCGGAGGCGAAGCGGAATTCAGACTGAGCTCGAATCGGTCGTCGGCGAAGTCCTGATCGAGCCGGACGCGCTGAGTACGCGCGTTGCGGAGCTCGGCGCCGAGATCTCGGTCGACTACGCCGGCCGCGACCTGCTCCTGATCGGCGTCCTCAAGGGGGCGGTCTTCTTCATGGCCGACCTGATGCGGAAGCTGACGATCCCCTGCGAGGTCGACTTCATGGCGATCTCGAGCTACGGCGCGAGCACCGACTCCTCGGG
>JBKOUJ010000134.1:0-1259 GCA_046723355.1 Actinomycetota bacterium
ACGCGCCAGCGCGTCGCCGAGCTCGCGACCGTGAACAGCGTCGGGCAGGCGCTCGCCTCGCAGCTCGAGCTCGAGGCGCTGATCGAGCTCGTCGGCGAGCGCGTGCGGGAGACGTTCGACGCGGACATCGCCTACGTCGCGCTCCACGACGAGCCGGCCGGCCGGATCGACTTCGTCTACTACTACGAGACCGGCGAGCGCCGGCCTGAGCCGCCGCTCGAGTACGGCGAGGGGCTTACCTCCCAGATCCTCGCCTCGCGCGAGCCGCTTCTGCTCAACCGGCAGGAGCAGTACGAGGGGCTGGCGACGGTCGGGACGCCGTCCCGCTCATACCTCGGCGTCCCGATCTTCGCGGGCGAGAAGGCGATCGGCGTCATCAGCGTCCAGAGCACGCGCGAGGAAGGGCGCTTCGGCGAAGCGGAGTCCGGGCTGCTGGCCACGATCGCGGCCAACGTCGGCGTCGCGATCCAGAACGCACGCCTGTTCGAGGCACAGCGCGAGGCGGAGCGCGAGTACCGGGAGCTGGTCGAGGCGCTGCCGCTTGGTGTGTACAGGGACGAGCCCGTTTCGAAAGCGGCGTCCGAGTACGTCAGCCCGCGGGTCGAGGACATCTTCGGCTATCCGCGCGAGGCGTGGTCGAGGCCGGAGTTCTTCGCATCGATCCTCCACCCCGACGACCGTGACGAGACGATCGCCAACCACGCCGCCGTCCTCGCCCGAGGCGACGATCGCTGGTCGTTCGAGTATCGCGTGATCGCGGCCGACGGAAGGACGGTCTTCGTTCGCGACGACGCGCGGATCATCAAGGACGACGCCGGCGCCCCCACGCATGTCCAAGGCTTCATGATCGACGTCACGGACCAGGCGCTCGCGCACGCCGAGATCCGCCGCCAGAAGCAGTACTTCGAGTCGCTCGTCGAGGTCAGCCCCGTCGCGATCGTCGTCATGGACGCCGACGAGCGAGTAACGCGCTGGAACCCTGCGGCGACGGGCCTCTTCGGCTGGTCGGCCGAGGAAGCAGTCGGAAAGCTGATCGACGAGCTCGTCCTCGAGCCGGACCAAACCGAAGAGAGCAGGAAGGTCACGCGCGAGGCGATCGCGAGCGGACGCACTCAGCACATGGGCCGTCGCCGGCGCAAGGACGGCGCCGTCGTCGACGTCGAGCTGATGCTCGTCCCGCTCGAGATCGACGGCGAGCACGTCGGTTTCTACGCCATCTACCACGACATCACCGAGCTCCAGCGCGCGCGGGAGGAGGC
>JBKOUJ010000125.1:0-9926 GCA_046723355.1 Actinomycetota bacterium
CGAAGTACGACTCCGGCTGCGGCTGGCCCGCGTTCTACGCGCCTGCCGGCGAGGAAGCGATCGACGAGGACAGCGACGTCAGCCATGGGATGATCCGAACGGAGGTCCTGTGCGCGAACTGCGGCGGTCATCTCGGCCACGTCTTCCCCGACGGGCCGGCGCCCACCGGCCAGCGCTACTGCATCAACTCAGCCGCACTGAGATTCGAGGAGGAATGAACTTGACAAAGAAGGCAACGTTCGGCGCCGGTTGTTTCTGGGGCGTCGAGGCAGCGTTCCGCCAGTTGGACGGTGTCACCAAGACTGAGGTCGGCTACGAGGGCGGCACGCTCGACAACCCGACCTACGAGGACGTCTGCTCCCACACGACCGGCCACGCAGAGGTGGTCGAGGTCACGTACGAGCCCGAGCAGGTCTCCTACGAGCAACTCCTGGACGTCTTCTGGCACAAGCACGACCCGACCCAGCTGAACCGACAGGGTTGGGACATCGGCGACCAGTACCGCTCCGTGATCTTCTTCCACGATCCCGAGCAGCAGGAGATTGCGCTGCGCTCGAAGACGGAGGAGCAGACGCGGCACCGCCGGCCGGTCGTGACGCAGGTCGAGCCCGCGCGGACCTTCTACCCTGCTGAGGACTACCACCAGCAGTACCTCGAGAAGCGCGGCAGGTCTACCTGCACACCGGCGCTTCGCGCGGCGGTCTAGCGCTTCGTCAGCAGGTCGTGGATCTGCCTCGTCAGGTCCGCGACCTGCTCCGTTAGCTGCTTGTCCTGACGGGTCAGGTCCGTGTTCGACTCGAGCAGGCTCGTCAGCTTGTCCGTCTCCGCCTTGATCGCGACGACGCGCTCCTGCGCAAGGCGCTCCGCTTCGTCGTGATGGCGCTCCTGCCGATCTTCGGCGAGCTTGTCCCGGTCGGCCTGCCGCGTCTGCGCGAGCAGGATCAGCGGCGCCGCGTAGGCGGCCTGTGTCGAGAACGCAAGGTTGAGCAGGATGAACGGGTATGGGTCCCATTGAAGACTGACGGCGACCGCGTTGATCGCGATCCAGACGGCGACGATGATCGTCTGGCCGACGATGTACTGAGGCGTCCCGAGGAACCGAGCAATCTTCTCCGCACGGCGGCCGAACGCGTCCTCGCCGAACGCGCCGTGGTGCTCGCCGGGCATGCGCCCAGGCTAGGGTCTGCGGCGGACGTGCTCGTGCTCGTGGACGCCCCGAACGTGCGGCGCTCGCTGTGGCCGAACCTGTCGCCGGAGCGCCTCGTCGAGCTGCTCGCTGAGTGGGCCGAGCGCGAAGGCGTCGACGCGGTGGCGGTCTTCGACGGACCGGCGCCCGAGCCCGTGGAAGGCGTCGAGGTCGTCGGCACGACATCGGAGTCCGCGGACGATTGGATCGCCCGTCGCTCGGCGGAGCTGGAGGAGCCGTACATGCTCGTGACCTCGGATCGCGAGCTTCGGAAGCGCGCCGGCGAGGGCGCCGAGCGCATCGTCGGCGGAGGAGCTTTCGCGCGCGAGCTCGAGTCGCTCGCCTAGCGCCCGCGCCCGTCCGTGTAGATGCCGCGGCCGGTCTCGGGATCAAAGAACCGCAGATGCGAGGTGTCGACGACGAGCTCGAGCGGCTTGCCCTCCTGTGCGGAACTCGTCAAACCGACCCGGGCGACCCAGAGGCTTCCCTTTTGCTTCGTGTACGCCTCGGTAGCCTGGACCGCATCCTCTCCGACGGCCGCCTTCACGTCTTCGCCGCGCACCGGCGGCCCACTAACCGCGAAGTGGACATAGATGTCGGAACCGAGGTCCTCGCGGATGTCGACGACGGCTGCGAGCTTCCGTTCGGGCGGCGCGTTCGCGGCCAGCGCGGCGTCTTCGATGTGCTCCGGCCGAACGCCGAGAATCACCCGCCTCCCGACGAACCGCTCGACCGCCCCGGGATCGTCGACGGCGAGCCAGTTGTCACCGAACCGCGCGACGACGACGCCGCTCGAGCGCTCCAGGTCGACGCCGACGAGGTTCATGGCAGGCGAGCCGATGAACTCCGCGACGAACAGGTTCGCCGGGTGTTGATAGAGGCGGTGCGGGACGTCGAGCTGCTGCAGCACGCCGTCACGCATCACCGCGACGCGGTCACCGAGCGTCATCGCCTCGGTCTGATCGTGGGTGACGTAGATCGTTGTCACACCGAGATCGCGCTGGAGGCGGGCGATCTCGGCGCGCATCTCGACCCGCAGCTTCGCGTCGAGGTTCGAGAGTGGCTCGTCCATCAGGAACGCCTGCGGCTCGCGGACGATCGCCCGGCCCATCGCCACTCGCTGGCGCTGTCCACCCGAGAGCGTCCGCGGGCGCTTCTGCAGGACGTCCCGCAGCCCGAGCGTCGCCGCAGTGCTGCCGACCCGCTCACGAATCTTCAGCTTGGGCTCCTTTCGCATCCGCAGGGCGAAGCCCATGTTCGCGCCTGCGGTCATGTGCGGATAGAGGGCGTAGTTCTGGAAGATCATCGCGACGTCGCGGTCCTTCGGGGGCAGCCGGTTGACGATCTTGCCGCCGATCAGGACGCGGCCACCGCTGATGTCCTCGAGCCCCGCGACCATCCGCAGGGCCGACGTCTTTCCGCAGCCGGACGGGCCGACCAGAACGACGAACTCGCCGTCGCCGATCTCGAGATCGAGCGAGTCGACCGCCTTGGTGCCGTCGGGGTAGACCTTGGTCAGTTCTTCGAGCTCGATCGCTGCCACGACCGGACACCACCCCTGGGACGTTTTCGGGTCGAAAACTGTACTATCGCCGCGCCTTGGCAGCGGTGGCGGAGGCCGAGCCGCGAGAACGACGGTTTCGCGATCTCCTCGAGGATCGTCGCTTCCTCGCGCCCGCGCTGATCACGCCGGCCGTTCTCTACATCGCTCTGCTTGTGGGCGCACCCCTCGTGCTGGCGGTGTATCTGAGCATGACGGACGCGACCGCGGGCCACCTCACCGGCCACTTCGTCTGGTTCCAGAACTTCGTCGACGCGTGGCACAACGACAACTTCCGTCGCGCCCTGCGGAACACCATCATCTTCACGCTGGCCTCCCAGGCGATCGTGCTCGTCGGCGCCGGAATCCTCGCCCACGCGCTCGTTCGGCCGTTCCGGGGCCGCTGGGCGCTGCGGCTGTTGATCCTGCTCCCGTGGGCCGCCCCGATCGCGTTGAGCACGATCGGCTTCCTCTGGATCTTCGACTCGCAGTTCAGCGTCGTGAACTGGACGCTGGTGCACGACCTGATGCCCGGGAGCGGCCACTTCTACCTCTACCGGCCGGTCAACTGGGTGCTGGGCGGGATCGATCACCTCCCTTGGATCCACGTCGGGAAGATCCAGCCGCTCAACCCGCCGCAATGGTTGGGTCAGCCGACACTCGCGATGGTCGCGATCACGCTCGTGCAGGCCTGGCGGATCCTGCCCTTCGCAACCGTGATCTTCTTGGCCGGGCTCGCCTCGATCCCGCTCGAGGTGCACGACGCAGCGAAAGTCGACGGCGCCACGGGCTTCCGCAAGTTCTGGCACGTGACGCTGCCGCTACAGCTGCCGATCGCGACGGTCGCTCTCCTATTCGGGATCGTCTTCACCGCGACCGACATGACCGTCGTCTACATCCTCACGAGCGGCGGCCCCTTCAACAGCACCCACATGCTGACGACCTGGGCCTACCAGACCGGCATCGTCTCGAGCAACCTCGGCGAGGGCGCGGCGATTTCCCTCTTCCTGCTGCCGGTGCTGCTCGTGGTGACCGTGCTCATGCTCCTCTTCGCCCGCCGTGTGGAGGTTGGATAGTCGTGCGCACGCTGCGCGAGCACGGCCTCTCGTACCTGATCGTCGGGCCATTCGCGATCGTGCTCGCGTTCCCGTTCTACTGGATGCTGGTCACCGCCTTCAAGACGAACGGCGACCTCTACAACCTGCAGAACGCCCCATTCACGTACCACACCGCGCCACCGGCTCTCGGAGAGAAGCTGACGTTCCAGCACGACCACTGGCTGCCGCTCGGCTTCGAAAACGCAACCAGCTCGCACATCAGCTTCGTCTTCCACAGCACCAACTACCTCCGCTGGGTCGAGAACACCTGCCTCATCGGGGGGCTCGTCGTCCTCATCACGCTCGTTTGCGCCTTGCCCGCCGGTTATGCGCTCGCCCGGCTTGCGGGTGCGTGGGGACAGAGCGCCGGCGTCGGAATCTTCCTGACCTACCTGGTGCCGCCGACGCTGCTGTTCCTGCCGCTATCGCGAGTGATCTCGAAGCTGGGGCTGCAGGACAAGCTCTGGTCGCTCGTGCTGGTCTATCCCTCGTTTACGATCCCATTCGCAACCTGGCTGATGATGGGATTCTTCAGGACGATCCCGCTCGAGCTCGAGGACGCGGCGCTGGTGGACGGGTGCTCGCGCCTGAAGGCCCTCGCGCGCGTGATCTTCCCGATCTCGGTGCCGGGGATCCTGACGGTGGTGATCTTCTCGTTCTCGCTCTGCGTCAACGAGTTCGTCTACGCGATCACGTTCGTCTCGGGGACGCAACAGCACACGGTCTCGGCCGGCGTCCCGACCGACCTGATCCGCGGCGACGTCTACTTCTGGCAGTCGCTGATGGCCGCGACGCTGATACCTAGCGTGCTCCTCGCGCTGCTCTACAACGGTTTCCTCAACCGTTTCATCGCGGGGTTCACCGGAGGCGCGTTCCGTTGAGGGAAACCGAAGAAAGGAGGGCCAAATGGCAGAGAACGACGAGGGGCTCGAAGAGCTAGGTCTCTCCGGGAGCCTCACCCGACGGCAGGTGATCCGCCGCGGCCTCGGCGGCTTCCTGATCATCTATGCGGGCGCGCTGCCGAAGGTCGCCGCAGCGGGCGCGCCGAAGCACCTGCACCGACCGTACAAGAACACGCTCAAGATCATCCAGTGGAGCCACTTCGTGCCGGCGTACGACGTCTGGTTCGACAAGACGTACACGAAGAACTGGGGCAACAAGCATGACACCGACGTGCAGGTCGACCACATCGCGCTCGCCCAACTGCCGGCGCGGGCGCAATCCGAGGTTGCCGCACAGAGCGGCCACGACATCTTCGGCCACCTGTCGCCGCAGGCGGGCCTCGAGGACCAGGTGATCAACCATAAGGAGATCGTTCAGGAGGTCAGCCGCAAACGCGGCAAGGTCAGCGAGGTCGGGTTCAAGAGCTGCTACAACCCGCGGACGAAGAAGTGGCACGGGTTCCCGGAGAACTACGTTCCCGACCCGATCCATTTCAGAAAGGACCTCTGGCGCCAAGTCGGGTTCAAGCCCTCGACCTGGGACGACGTCCGCAAGGCAGCCCCGAAGCTGAAGGCCCTCGGGCACCCGGTCGGGCTCGGGATGTCGAACGAGCTCGACTCCAACATGCTGCTGATCGCGCTCTTGCAGTGCTACGGGGCGTTCATCCAGAACGCGCACGCCCATCCCAACATCAACACGAAGCACACGATCGAGGCGCTGAAAGTGATGCGCGACATCTACAAGCGCGGGATGACGAACGAGGTCTTCGCCTGGACCGCCCAGTCGAACAACCAGGGCTACCTGTCGGGACGGCTCTCACTCGCGGTCAACGCGATCTCGATCGCCCGCAGCGCCGAGGACGGCGGACTGCCGATCGCCCAGTCCACGGCGATCGCGCCGATCCCTCGCGGGCCAATCCAGCGGCTCGGCCTCGAGCACGTGATGGGCGTCTACACGATCTGGAAGTTCGCGAAGAACAAGGGCCTCGCGAAGCGTTTCATCGCCGACCTGGAGATCAACTACCAGGGGGCCTTCAAGAACAGCAAGTACTACAACTTCCCGGCCTGGCGCAGTGCCGTGCACAACTACGGGCAGCAGCTCGCGGCCGATCCGCATGCACCCAAGGGCAAGTACAAGGTGCTCGATCTGATCGCCCGCAAGTACACGGTCAACGTCGGCTACCCAGGCTTCTCGAACGCCGCGGTCGACGAGATCTTCAACACCTGGCTCATCCCGCAGATGTTCGCGCAGGTCGCGCAGGGGAAGATGACTCCGGCCGAAGCGGCGAGGGCGGCCCAGCACGAGTTCAGCCCGATCTTCGCGAAGTGGAGGAAGCGCGGGAAGATCTAACGCACTAGCGTGTCCCGATACGCAGGCCCGCGGCGCGCGGCAGCGCTGCGATCGCGCGCAGCGGCAGCGCCGCCCGCACGCCGGCCTGCTCGGCCTCCTCGACGCGCAACGCCGCACCGCGTACGAGCGCGCCGCCCCAGCCCTTGACGGGTTCCGGTGGCAGCGGCCGGACTCGGCGGTTGACCAGCGGGAGCGCGGTCAGCTCGTCCTCGATCCCGAGGGCAAGCCGCGTCAGGATCTGGCCGCCCAGCCAGCTCGGGCCGACACCGTTGCCCGAGTAGCCGGCGCCGTAGTGGACGCGCGTGCCAGGGACCGTGCCGAAGAACGGGAAGCGGTCGGCGGAGACGTCGATCGGGCCGCCCCACGCGCGCTCGATCCTGACGTCCGCGAGGTCCGGCAGCAGGAACCGAAGCCCGGCCTCGGCGCGCGCAGCTGACGGGACGTCCGCCGTGAAGCGCCCGTCGATCCGGCCGCCGAAGCCGATCGGCCCGGAGCCGCTGCCCATGAGCACGCGTCCGTCGTTGGTCGTCCGGAAGTAGTGCAGGAACATCCGCCCGTCCGCGATCGACTCGCCACCCGTCCAGTTGATCTGTTCGAGCAGCTCCGGGACCTGCTCGGTGAGGACGACGTAGGAGCCGAACGCGGTCAGGCGCCGAGCGATCGGCCTCCAGCCGGCGGCCGCGGCGTTGACCGCAACGACGACCTCGCTCGCCGTGACACGTCCGCGCGGCGTCTCGAGCACGTTCGGCGACCCGCGCCGGAGCCTCGAGAGCGGCGTTCGCTCGTGGACCTCGACGCCGTCTTCGATCGCCGCATCCCGCAGCGCGCGGGCCAGCCGCGCCGGCTGCACGGTTGCTCCCTCGCGGAAGAGGACGCCCCGCCGGAAGCGAGGCGACGCGCAGTGCTCGGCCACTTCCGCGGCCGTGAGCGGCACGGCTTCCTGCTCGACACCGAGCTCGCGCGCCGTCTCGACCGCGCGATCGAGCGCCTCGTCCTGCGACGCGGCCGCCGACACCTCGAGCAGCGGCGCCTCCCGAAGCCAGACATCGACCCCGTGTGTCTCCGCGAACTCGCGGACGCCCGGGATGATGGCCGATCCGGCCTCGGCGATCTCGAGCGCGCCTGCGTCGCCGAAGACGCGACGCAGCCGGGCGAGCGGCGACCAGTAGCCGTGCAGGAAACCGCCGTTCCGCCCGCTCGGCCCTTCGCCGCAGAGCTCGGCCTCGAGCACGATCACTCGTGCCGACGGCTCGCGCTGCCGAACGGCGAGCGCGGTCCAGAGCCCCGTGTAGCCGCCGCCGACGATCGCGACGTCGGCGTCGGCGTCGCCCTCCAGCGGCGGCTGCGGCTCGACCGCCGGGGCTTCGTCCAGCCACCAAGGCCGGCCCGGATAAATCAAGGAGCGCGGCGAGGAGTCTCGCGCCGTGGCGCGCCGGGCGGTTGCTCGATCTTCGCCCAGGCCTCTTCGAGCACGTCGGTGAGGATCTGCACCAGCTCGTCGAACTCGGCCTGGCCCGCGACCAGCGGCGGCGAGATCTGGATGACCGGGTCGCCACGGTCGTCCGCGCGGCAGATCAGCCCGCGCTCGAACAGCTCCGGCGAGAGGAAGCCGCGCAGCAGCCACTCCGACTCCTCGTCCGTGAACGTCTCGCGCGTCTCCTTGTCCTTGACGAGCTCGAGCGCGTAGAAGCAGCCCGCGCCGCGGAGATCGCCCGCGATCGGCAGCTCGAGGAGCCGTTCCAGAGTCGAGCGGTACATCGATTCCTTCTCGCGCACGCCCTCGACGATCCGCTCCCGCTTCATGATCTCGATGTTCTTGAGCGCGATCGCGCACATGACCGGGTGCCCGCCGAACGTGATTCCGTGCATGAACATCGATTCACCCGCCTGGAACGGCTCTATCACGCGGTGGGTGGTGAGGACGGCCCCGATCGACGCGTATGCCGAGGAAAGGCCCTTCGCGCACGTCAGGAGGTCGGGCCTGATGTCGTACAGCTCCGATGCGAACCAATGCCCGATCCGACCGAAGCCGGTGATCACCTCGTCGGCGCAGAGCAGGATCCCGTACCGGTCGCAGATCTCCCGGACGCCCTGGAAGTAGCCCGCGGGCGGCGTGAAGCAGCCACCGGCGTTCTGCACCGGCTCCATCACGACCATCGCGACGGTGTCGGGGCCAGCCGCGTCGAGAGCAGCCTCCAGGTCGTCGAGCAGGAACGCCGTGAACGCCTCCTCGCTCTCGTCGGCCGGGCGGTGGTAGCGATTCGTGTTCCGGACGTGAACGACCTCGGGGACGAGCGGCTCGAACGGCGTCCGCAGCGCCGGGATCCCGTTGATCGAGAGGGCTCCCATCGTCGTGCCGTGGTAGGCGACGTTGCGCGAGACGGCCTTCCAGCGCCGCTCGCCGCGCGCCGCGTGGTACTGACGGGCGAGCTTCCACGCTGACTCGATCGCCTCCGAGCCGCCGGAGACGAAGAAGGCGCGGGTCAGGTCGCCCGGCGCCAGCGACGCCACCTCCGCGGCCAGCTCGATCGCGCGAGGATGGGCGTACGACCAGTTCGTGTAGAAGGGCAGCTCGCGCATCTGCTCGTGCGCGGCCTGGCCGATCTCGTCGCCGTGCGAGTAGCCGATGTTGACCGCGAACAGGCCCGCGAGCGCGTCGAGGTACCTCTTGCCGTTGACGTCCTCGAGGTAGCAGCCCTCGCCGCGGACGATGACCGGCACTTCGGTCTGCGCGTAGCCGCCCATGCGCGTGAAGTGCAGCCATAGGTGCTCGCGCGCGAGCTTCTGCAGGTCGACAGGGGCTGAGGACATGGTCGTCACGCGGCGCCTCGGGTTGCCTTCGCCGCCCGGTACTGCCACCAGACGTTGCCGAGGCCGAGGGCGATCGCCACGAGAAAGATCGCGCTCGCCACGACGTTCACCTGCGGAGGTACGGCCACTCTGGCGATCCCCCAGACGAAGATCGGGAAGGTCTGCGTGGGCCCTGCATTGAGATACGTGATCACGAAGTCGTCGATCGAGAGCGCGAAACCGAGCAGCGCCGCGGCCAGCATCGCGGGAGCGATAAGCGGCAGCGTGACCTTCTGGAAGGTCTTCCATTCGTTGGCGCCGAGGTCCATCGCCGCTTCTTCGAGGTGCCTGTCGAACCCGATCAGGCGCGCCTTCACCGTGACGACGACGAAGCTGATGGTGAACATCACGTGCGCGATGAAGATCGTCCAGAAGCCGAGCTGAATCGTGTTCTGATCGTTCAGGAAGAGCGTCAGGAGCGAAGAGCCCATGACGATCTCCGGCGTCGCCATCGGGAGGAAGATGATGAGGCTCGTAACCCCCCATCCGAGGAACCGGTGGCGCACTAGCGCCAGCGCGATCAGCGTTCCGAGCGCGGTCGCGACGAGCGTAGCGAGCGCGGCGATCTCGAGAGAAGTCTGGACGGCCCCCTGGATCCCTAGCACGGAGTTCCAGTTGAGCCAGTTGTCGAACGTGAAGCGGTGCCAGACGTAGTTGAAGCGGCCTGTCGGGTGATTGAACGAGAAGAGGATCACGATGACGATCGGGAGCAGCAGATACGCCACTGCGAGGAACGCGTACACGGTGAGTGAGTGCCTCGCGACGAAACGCCACGTCCGGCTCATGACGCCGACCCGTGCGCGGGTCGGCAGCGCCTCGGCCGCCGTCGTCATCCGGTCAGCTTCTCCGGGCCGACGATCCGGGCGTAGACGAGCAGCGCGATCAGGATCGTCCCCATGAGGATGAACGAGAGCGAGGCGGCGGTCGGGTAGTCGAGCGACTCCAGGAACTTCGCCTGGAT
>JBKOUJ010000070.1:0-10681 GCA_046723355.1 Actinomycetota bacterium
TCTGCGCGTTGTCGAGCGCGAGCGCGGCCGCGTCGCCGAAGCGTTTCGCGAGCTCGAACTCCTCGTCGTCGAAGTGCGCATGCTCGCCCAGGCGGTAGATGCTGAGCACGCCCTTGACCGAGTCGCGCGCGATCAGCGGGATGGTGATGAGCGCCTCGAGCTCGTCCGGCGGCGTGCCGGGCACGACCATCATCCGCGGATCGAGGTGGGCCGCGTTCGTGAGCACCGGCTCCCGGTGCTTCGCGGCCCAGCCGGCAAGGCCGGTGCCGAACTCGATGGTGTTGCGCAGGATCTCCTCCGCCCAGCGGTCGCGTGCGAGCACCGGGACGAGCGTCGTTTGCGCCTCGTCCGCCTGGAAGATGCTGAGGGTGTCGTAGGGGATCAGCTCGGAGAGCGTGTCCGCTATCCGGTCAAGCAGCGTGTCGAGGTCCTGCTCCGAAAGCCCGGGGTGGAAGACGTCCGCGAGACGGCGGTAGGAGTCGACGAGGTCGTGCGCAGGAGGCTGGCCGTTTTCGGTCGCCGTCAGGCCGCTCCCGGGAGGAGCGGTGATGGCCGCAGTCGCGCGTTGCACGAGTTCATCTTTTGCGACTTCTGCCGGCCTTGGACCCCCCGTCCGGGGGATCTAGCCGCGGCTTCGGTAGACCGTTGCGTCGCCGATCCGTGTCACGAGGCGGTATTCGCGCCGAAGCAGGTAGGCGGTGCGGCCGCTGGGATCGAGCTTCGCGGGCGGCTGCACGACGAGCACGAGCCGCGCCTGCCGCGTCGTCAGCGCGTAGTGGATGGCGCGAAGCGCGCCCGGGATCGAGGCGACGTTCCGCGACCACAGGTATTGCGTCGCCGGGCGGCGGTTCGCGAGGTAGTAGACGTCGGCGTCTGCCCAGACGGCGAGGACGCGCTGGGTCGGCAGCGTGTGCGCTTTCACGTAGCGGGCGAGGACGGCGTCGTGGACGAGGTGCGGGTCGCGCGGCCAGATCGTCTCCGCCTGCTCGGACGGGCTCGCCCAGGCGACCGGCATCGCGACCGCGAACGTGGCGGCTGCGGCGGCGCCGGCCGCGGCGACCGCCGGACGGGGGGCCGAAAGCCAGATCGTCCGGACGCCAACCGCGGCTAGCAGGGAGAGCGGCGGCACGAGCTGGAGGTAGTAGTGCGGATGGAAGTTGCCGCCGCCGAGCACGCCGAGGGCCGCAGCAGCGACCCAGATCCGCGCCAGCAGCGGCGCGCGGCGCCACCCGGCTGCCGCCAGCAGCGCGAGCACGCCCAGCGCCTTGCCGGCCGGCGGCAGGGAGGTCCAGAGCTGATGCGTCCGGCTCGCGAACGATCCGGTCACGATCGAGTCGCCGTGGAAGCGGTAGCCGACGACCGCGTACAGCCAGTCGCTCAGCCGAGCCGCGCTTGCAGCCGCCACGGCGATCGGGACTAGGACGCCGCCGATCAACACCCCGGCGGGCGCGAGCCCGCGCCGCCGCTCGCGCCAGAGCAGGTACGCGATGGCCGCGAGACCGGCGTCGAATGCCGACTGCTTGATCAGCACCGCGATTCCCGTGAGCGCTCCGGCGCCGACGAGCGTCAGCAGCAGCGTGTTCCTCGAGGCACCCCGGTCCCGGAGCTCGAGATAGGCGCAGAACACGAGCAGCGAGAGCACGGCAGGGAGCGACGCGAGCAGCTCTCCCGAGAGCGTGAACGACTCGATGAACGGAGACGCGCCGACGGTTGCCGCTAGCAGTCCAGCGGTGGCGGCCGTTATCCTGCCGCGGGCTAGCCGGAGGGTGAGCAACATCGTCGCGGCCACGACCAGGGCCGCAATCACCGCTGCGGTTGCCCGCATAGCCAGAGGAGAGCCGCCAACCAGATGGAGAGCGCGAAAAACGACTACGAGGCCTTGCGGGCGGTCGACCCAGGCGCCCCGATAGAGAGTCGCACCCTGGCTCCAAAGCCTGGCCACCTCGGCGTAGCCCCCCTCGTCGGCGGTGAGTGGAGCCTTCCAGAAGGGAAGCCGTACGAGTACGGCGAGGCCGACCGCGAGGCCGCCAAGAAGTGGGGCCCGCCGCGCGAGGACCTGGATCGCCGCACGGCGGCGCTCGCGACGGTCGGGCTGGTCGCGGCGTTGGCGATCGCCGTCTGGCTGTTCGGCCTCGGCCTGACCCCCGACCGCTATCTGCTCGTGTTGCTGGTACCCGCGCTCGTGATGCGGCGGGCGCGCCGGTTTCTGCTCGATTTCGTTCCCTTCGCTGCTTTGCTAGTTATCTACGCGCAGTCTCGCGGAATCGCTCATCTTTTGCGGCCCGATCCCCACTACCTGCCGCAGCTACACGCCGACAAGTTCTTGTTCGGCGGGGTGGTTCCCTCGGAGTCGCTGCAGCACTGGCTCTGGGACGGGGCGCAGCAATGGTACGACCACCTCGTGCTCGCCGTCATGCGGCTGCACTTCATCGTCCCGCCGCTGCTCGCGTTCATCCTCTGGGTGAAACGGCGTGCGCTGTTCTACCGCTTCGCGGCGACGATGATCACGGTCTCGTTTGCCGGTGCCTTGACCTTCCTGCTCTTCCCGTCGGCGCCGCCGTGGGCCGCCGGAGAGAAGGGTCTGCTGCCGGGGCTGATCCGGATCCCGCACAACCCGGCGCCGAACCCGTCCGGCGCGCATGGATACCACTCCATCTCGGTCTCGAAGCTGATCGACCCGAACCCTTACGCGGCGATTCCTTCGCTTCACGCGGGCTATGCCTTCCTCTGCTTCCTCTTCGTCGTGACGCTCGCGTGGAAGACGCGCTGGCGCTGGGTCGCCCTCGGCGTCGGTGCGATCTACCCGCTCGCCCAGTCGTTCGCGGTCGTCTACACGGGCAACCACTACGTGATCGACCTGCTGCTGGGCTACGCGTACGCGAGCGCCGCGCTCGCCGGCGTGTGGTGGTTCTGGCGGCGCCGCGGCCTGCCCGAGTAGAAGGTCGCGCGGCCCGGCAGCGACGCTCCCCCTAAGGAGCTGCGCACACCTGCCGATTAGTTCAACATGAGGCGAGCGTTCGCTGACTTCTCGCCGGCGGTGCCCGCCGCCTTCGCTGCCGGGCTCGGGGTCTCGCTTTGGATCTTCCTACTCCCCGCCGGAGTGGTCCAGAAGGGACCGACGCCGGTGTTGCCCGCTTTCGGAGGCACGGCCGGCCGCGTGGTTGCGGATCTCCCGGTTGCTGTTGGCCGGCGTGCTTCGGAGGTCCGGACGGCTGCATCCCCGCACTCGAAACTCGTCGTCGCGCTGCGACCGCCTGCGGACAAGGCGCGCCCGGTGCATCATCGGGCTCTGCATCACCGGGCTCGGGCCGGGGTCGTGCCGCGCGCGTCATCGGCTCCTGTGCGGGCCGTTGCGCCCCCCGCCACGAAAGCGCCGGTCACGAAGAGCTGGCTGTTCAGCACTTCCCCAACGGCGAAGGGCAAGGCGCGCGGCCATGCACCAAAGCCGCGAGCAGAGACGCCCACTCCGCACCCGCCTGGGCACGGGAAGGCTCTCGGGCGCTCGAACGACCACGAGGACAAGCTCGCGCACGGACGCGCGGATTCGGCCGCTTCGGCGCCTGGGCTTCCTCCGCCTCCGAAGGGCAACGGTGGGGGAAACGGGCGCAAGGGCAACGGTGGCGGGAATGCGGACAAGGGCAATGGTGGCGGAAACGGGCGCAAATTGGGATGGGAGAAGAAATGAGGCGCGTGGCCGGCGGCCGCCTGCGGCTCGCAACGGGGTTGTTGCTCTTGGCTCTCCCGCTCGCAGTCGCCGTCTGGGCTTTCGGCGCATACGCGGCCAAGCGCGAGCGGAACAACGCTGACCAAGAGCTCGTCCGGGAGGTCGACTCGGGTGCTTCGGTGTACACGGGGCTCTTACGGGACGCGCGTCGCACCGCCGAGCAACTCGCAGGCTCCAGACGAGTCGCGGAGGCGTTCGCTCACGGCGACCTGCATGGGCTCCGGACGATCGAGCAGGCCAACCGGTGGGTCATCCTTCTTCCCGGTGCGGCGGGCGGATTGCATGGACGGGACGTCGAAGCGCGCCTCAGTGTCATCCACCGTGGGCGGACGATCGGGCGTGTCTTCGTCGTTCCTCCGTTCGGTCGGCGCCTCATCCGGACCATCGCCGGCGAAGCAGGCCTCCCCAAGGGCCGCCTCGGTCTGCTGGTCGACCATCGGCTCGTTCGCGAGGCCGGTAACGGGCGCATTGCCGCGCGTCCACAGGCGGGAAAGCCGACCGGTGTCCAGGTGGAGGCCCTCGACTACCGAGTGGTCGCCCTACCCCTCGGAGCAAAGCGAGATGCTCCGGCGCTGGTCGCGGTACGTAAGCGATCTGAGATCGCGGCTGCGGCCGACGACGTTCGCTGGCGGGTGATCGGCCTCGGCCTTGGCCTCATCGGAGCAATACTCGTGACCGCCTACGGCGTGGCTCCTGCAATCGCCCGCAGCCGACTCTCGCGGCTCCAGCGAGACGAGGCCGAGCGCGTGCTCGCGCATCTCGGCGACGGTGTCTTCGTCGTCGACCATGACGGGGTGGTGCGGCTCTGGAACCGGGCAGCCGCGACGATCACGGGCCTTCGCGCGGCGGAGGTGCGCGGCCGTTCGGCGGAGGAGGCGATTCCCGGCTGGAAGACGATCGCGACGTTCGTGCCGGTGGCGGATCAACCGGGGCAAGCGGACGGCCCTTCGAGCTCCGAGACGGTCCCGATCGATGTTGCAGGTCGCGAGCTCTGGCTCTCGATAGTCGCCGTCTCCCTGGATGACGACACGGTCTACGCCTTCCGCGACGTTACGCACGACCGCCGGCTCGAGGAGCTCCGCTCGCAGTTCGTCGCGACGATCTCGCATGAGCTCCGGACGCCGCTCGCGTCGTTGCACGGCGCTGCGTTGACGCTCAGGGAGCACGACCTGCCTGCGCAGACTCAGGACGATCTCCTCGAGATGATCGCCGAGCAGTCGAACCGCCTCGCCAACCTCGTCGAAGAGATCCTGGTGGCAGGTCAGCTCGACACTGGGTCGCTCAGCGTCGTGGCGGATACGTTCGACCCGGAGGAGCTGGTCCGAGAAGTCGCGATGGTCGCCCGCTCTCGGGTGGTGGAGGAGAGGAGGATCAACGTCGTGGTGCCTTCGGTTGTGCCGAAGGTGCACGGCGATGGCGAGCGCACGCGCCAGGTACTGCTCAACCTGCTCGACAACGCGATCAAGTACTCGCCGTCGGGAGGACGAATCGACGTGCGGCTAGCGGTGGTGGGCGACCGGCTCCGCTTCACCGTCCAGGACCAGGGCCTCGGCATCCCGGTGGGCGAGCAGGAACGAATCTTCGACAAGTTCTACCGGCTCGATCCGGACCAGCGGCGCGGCATCGGCGGAACCGGCCTCGGCCTCTACATCTGCCGTGAGCTCGTCCGGTCGATGCACGGGAGCATCTGGGTCGAGTCGGAGACCGGCAGGGGCACGATCTTCGCGTTCGAGTTGCCTGCGGAGCCCCTGGCGGTTCCGGTCTAGCTTCGGCGGCTCGACGGCCACCGGTTGCGAGAACTTCGTGAGAGAAGCACTCCTGGTTATGCCACCACGCCGCGGAGCGGAGAGATAGAGCGGCCAAGGAGTGCGCTCGGGAGAGGGAAACAAGAGCGCACAGCGGACGTGTTGGCTCTGTTGGAGTCGGCACGTCCTTACCTTGGCCGCAGCCGGTGGCTCGAACGCGTTCTGGAGAGCCGCAGTTTGAATTACCCCCCACTGGCTCGACTGCAAACCGGCTCGCCCGAAGGAAGCCGCGTTTGGGTCTTGACTGATCCGTCAATCAACGAGGAGCGGCGCGCTCCCACTGGGTCAAAGCGCCGCGATTGGCGGAGTCCCGGCCGGAGACCCGCCGCAGCTCTCCGGCCGGGTTCCGATTAACAACTCCTGCCACGCGGTAAGAATCCGATCGGGGCCGCGGCACTTCTGCGCTGTGCGGCGAGCGCCGAGGAGGCGGCCCCCTTGTCCGCCTACGCGCTCTTTGCCACGGGGTTTGTTGTCTCGTCAAACGGCGGGGGTGGGATTTGAACCCACGGACCGCCTCTCGGCGGTCAGCGGTTTTCAAGACCGCCCCGTTCGACCGCTCCGGCACCCCGCCGCGGCTCCATTGTCGCAGTAGCGTCAGTTCGGGCCCCGTCCGGGGTCTGACCCCAGGCGGGGCCGAAAGGTAGGTGGGGCGCGAGCGCGAACTGAAGCTCGTGCCAGACCAGCAGCACGAGCTCGATCGCGCCTGGGAGGCGCTCGCCGAGCGCGAGCGCCGCGGCGAGGATGCGATCCGCCAGCGTGCGCTCGAGCTCGAGGATCGAAGCGCCCGCGTCTCGGCGCTCTGGGAGGAGCTGACCGAGCGGTCGACCGAGCTCGCTGCCCAGGACACCGCGCTCCGCGACCGCGAACGAGCGCTGGCCGAGGAGCGGATCGAGCTCGAGCGAAAAGAGCGGCTCGTCCGTGACGCGGAGGCCGGGGTCGAGGCCGCGCGCCGCCGGCTCTTCGACCTCGAGGCTCTCGAAGCGGAGCTCAAGGCGCGGCAGATCGAGATCGACGAGCGCGGCGAGTGGCTCGCGGCCGCCGAGGTACAGCTCGCCCAACGCGAGCTCGCCGTCGCCGAGCGCGAACAGAACGTTGAGCGCCGGGTCCCGGAGCTCGAGCGGCGGGAGGCGGCCGTCGTAGAGCTCGCGCCGCGCGAAGCCGAGCTTTCACTCCTGCGGGCTCGCCTCGAGGCCGAGCAGGCGCGCATCGAGGATCTCCGCGCCGAGGCGGAGCGCCGGCTCGGCGAGGTGGGCCCGCGCGAGGAAGAGGCGCGCCGCCGCGCCGCCGACCTGGACGCTCGTGAGCCGGGCCTCGACCGGCGGGCCGAGCATCTCGAGGCCCGTGCGGACCGACTCGCCGCCGCGGAGACGAAGGCCGCGATCGCGCTGCGCGACGTCCGCGAGGAGCAGCGCCGGCTCGAGAAGGCGCAGGCCGAGCTGACGGGGATCGACGCACGGGAGGCGGAGCTCCAGCAGCTCGCCGCCGAAGTGGCAGAGCGCGGCGCGTGGGTCACGATCGCAGAACAGGGGCTCGACGCGCGGGTAGCGCAGGCGGCTGAGCTCGAAGCGGCGGTGCAGCGGAGCCAACGCGCGCTCGACCTTCGCGAGTCGGAGCTCGAGCGCTTCGAGCAGAGCCTGAACGCGCGCGAGCAGGCGCTCGACTCAGCCGAGGGTGACCTCGAGCAGCGCAGGCGCAGCTTGTTCGTCTCGCCGGAACCTGGCGCCCCGTCCAGTAATGATCTTGCGTTTCTGGCGAGTGACTCGGGTCGCCAGGCAAGGACGCAGGGAGCGTCCATATCCGTAGATATGGGCGCGACTGAGGACGCCGCCTGGCGGCGCGAGGCGCCGCCAGAGACGCCCTGACTATTGCTGGACGGGGCGCCCGTTCGGCCTGATCTCGGCCGGCGCTCCGTAGTCGCGCAGCACTTCCGGCACTTCGACCGAGCCGTCGTCGCGCTGGAAGTTCTCTAGCACGGCCAGCAGCCAGCGGTCGGTCGCGGCAGTGCCGTTGAGCGTGTGGACCGGCTGCGGGCCGCCGTTCGGCCGGTAGCGGATCTGAAGGCGCCGCGCCTGGAAGTCGGTCGTGTTCGAGCACGAGGTGAGCTCGCGGTAGCGCTGCTGGCTCGGAAACCAGCCCTCGAGGTCGTACTTGCGGGCCGCCTGGGCGCCGAGGTCTCCCGCGGCAATGTCGACGACGCGATAAGGCACCCCTACCGTCTGCGCGAGCTCCTCCTCGATCGCGAGCAGTCGCTCGTGCTCGTCCGGCGACTCCTCCGGCCGGCAGAAGACGAACATCTCGACTTTGTCGAACTGGTGGACGCGGAACATCCCACGCGTGTCCTTGCCGGCTGCGCCCGCCTCGCGGCGAAAACACGTCGAGTAAGCGGCGTAGTGGAGGGGCAGCGTGTCCGGGTCCAGGATCTCGTCCATGTGGAAGCCGGCGAGCGCAACCTCGGAGGTTCCCGTCAGGTAGAGCCCGTCGCTCTCGATCTCGTAGATGTTGGATCGCTCGGTCGGGAAGAAGCCGGTGCCGTACATCGCTTGCTCGCGGACGAGCACGGGCGGGCGCATCAGCGTGAACCCCGACTCCACAAGGCGAGCCATTGCCAGCCTGAAGATCGACTGCTCGAGTAAGGCCGAGTCGCCGACGACGTAGCCGAACCGCGAGCCCGAAAGCCGGGCCGCGCGCTCCATCTCGAACCGGCCGAGCTCGAGGTGGTCCCGTGGGTGCTCGAGCTGACGCGGCTCGCCCCAGCGCCGTATCTCGACCGCGTCGTCCTCGGTCTCGCCGTCGGGAACGTCCTCGTGCGGGGGGTTCGGGACTGCTTCGAGCGCGGCGTCGCGCGCCGCTTCCGCCTCAGCGAGCTGCTGCTCGGTCTCGCGCAGCTCCTCCTTGACCTGCTTGAGCGCTTCGACCTGCGCCGGCGTGGGCTTCCCGTCGATCTTCTGGCGCGATCGAAGCTCGTCGACCCTCGGAACGAGACCGCGCCAGCGCTCATCGGCGGCGAGCCACGCGTCGAAGGCCTCGGCGGCGCCCTTGCGCGCAAGCGCGGACCGGTAGGCGTCCGGGTCGTTGCGCGCGGCCTTCGCGTCGATCAAGCCGGTACTACTGGTTCTGGGTCAGGAAGGAGACGAGGTCGGCGAGCTGCTTCTTGGGCAGGTTCGCGAACGAGGTCGGCATGACGTTCTGGTAGCCGGACTCCACGTAGGCGCCCGGATCGGTGATCGACGTCGCGACGAACTGCGGGAGCGGCCCCTCGTTCGCCTTCTGCGCGTATTGCGCCAGCTTGTCGAGGTCGGGCCCGATCGTGGCGTGCGAGCCGGCCGGGCCGTAGGTGTGGCAGCCGGTGCAGCCCTGCGACGAGAACAGCGTCTTGCCGGCGGCGGGATTCCCCTTGGCGAGCGTCGGCGCGGTCGTCTGCTGCCTGGCCATGGTCCCCTCGACGCCCGCCGCCGTTGGGCTCACGGTGCCCTCGGAGCCGCATCCTGCAAGCAGCAGTGCCGAGCCGGCGACGAGGATTGCGACGGCGACACGCATGGGGCGTGAGTCTAATCACGCGCGGGAGCGCTTCGGCTCCAGGTGAAGATGGCGATTGCCACGAGCGCGCCGAAGCGGAGCACGTCGAACCCCGAGTCGTTGACGAGCAGCGAAACGACGAGCGCGACGAGGAACGCATCGAGCGTGCGGGAGCGGGGTCGCAGCACGGCGAGGACGGCAAGCGTGACGAGCGAAAGGACGGCGATCTCGAGGTGGTCGGTCTTGTTGACGATCCCGCGCCACGAGAGGTGCAGGCGGTGTCCGAGGTCGGAGAAGAGGCTCCCCGGCCCGCCGCCGACCGCATGGGTGACATGGCTGGAACCGCCGGTGGCGGCGTCGAGGCCGACCAACGCCAGCCCCACGGCGATGACGCCTGCGGCCGCCAGCACCGCCCGGCCCACGGTCACGCGGGCGCGCGTCTCGATCAGCGCGAGCGTCGCGAATCCGGCCGCGTAGACGATCAGGCCGCCCCCGTCGGCGCCGAGGCGGCTCCACCCGACGAAGACGAGGCTGGCGAGCGCGACGACCGCGAGGACCGGCAGGCCGACGAGAGCCCCGAGCGCCAACGCCGGCCCGAGCAGGAGCGTCTCGACCTGGTTCGTCATCCCGTAGAAGCGGCCGCCGCCCTCGGGATGCGGTCCGATCGCCGCGAGCGAAACCGTCTCGGAGAAAGCGCCGAGAACGACCGCATAAACGCCGAGCAGCGCCGCGAGCGCCACGGCGAGCAGCGCCGGAGTCCGGGCCGCGACCGCGAGCGGGACGGTCAACGCGAGCGCGATCGCGCCGCTCCACCAGGGGATCGAGTGGACCACGTGCAGCGCCGAGGCGATCGTGGAGGCGAGCACCATCGCCGGCACCGCGAGCAGGCTTGCGCGTGCAAAGAGGGGCCGGCGGAACCCCCAGGCGAGCGCGGCGAAGCCGAACACGAGCACGATCAGCGCGCGGGTGCTTCGTTTGCGCGAGAAGTGCGCGGCCTCGAGCCGCGCCTTTAACTCCGCCAGATGAGCGGGTGCGTTGGGGTTGCGCCGGGACGTGAGGATCGGCTTTCTACCGCGTTCGAGGTCGCGCACCGTGGGAGCTACGTCGGCGATCGAGACGAGGCCGACGATGCGCGTCGAGCTCGACGAGAGCAGTCCGTGGTAGCCGCCGCCGACGATCGCGATCGGGTAGCGCGCGAAGTTGTGGTGCTTGCCGGACGGCGGCAGCGCGACGTAGATCGTCACCGGAGCGGGCGGGCCGCCGAGCCGGATCAGCGGCTTTCCCGAGGGCTTGCCGCCGAGCAGTGAGTTCTCGAGCTTGCCGTGCGTCAGCGACAGCAGCGCGGTCTTGCGGCTGACGTTCGAGCCCGAGGCGGGCACCATTGAGCCGACCGCCCCTCGCGCCGCATACCGCTCGGGCGCGAACACCGGGACGACCCGCACTGCCACGCGTTCTCGCGCCGCCCTTGCGCTCTGCGCCCCGGCGAGCGCCAGGCCGACGGCTACGATTCCGATGAAAACCTTTGCCCTCAAGGAAGGCCGATTCTCGATGAAGCGCAAGACATTCGGACGTGACCGCGGGCTCTCGCTGCGCATGCTGCTCACGGGCTCGCTGCTCGGACTCCTCTACGTCATCT
>JBKOUJ010000149.1:0-15297 GCA_046723355.1 Actinomycetota bacterium
GAACGAGACGAGCTCGTCGAAGGCGTGCCGGGCGAAGCTCGACGACCCGCCTGCTTCGGGGAACCGGACCGTCCCCTCGGCGTATGTCGCCGCGGTCGCCGCGAAGATCAGGCCGCTGATCACGAAGACGAGCGGCGTCAGTCCGAGCGCGATCCCGGCGACGAGCCCGAGCGCGTAGTAAATGGAAGAACCGACGTTCCCGTACGCCGTCGCAAAAAGGGCCGGTGTGCCGAGAACCCGCTCCAGTCCCTGCTGTCGCCGCCGTCTCGGCACGGACGGACTCTACTTTCGCGTCCGGAGAGGCAAAACCCGCCGACCTATGCTCTGCGCGTGGCGAAGACGCGCGTTCTCGTGGTCGACGACGAGCCTCAGATCCTGCGCGCGCTGAAAGCGACCCTCCAAGGCGCGGGGTACGAGGTCACCACGGCGGCGACCGGCGGAGAGGCGCTCAGGCTCGCGGCGGTCCAGCCGCCGGAGGCCGTGGTGCTCGACCTCGTCCTGCCCGACCGGCGCGGCACGGAGGTCGCGCGCGAGCTGCGAACCTGGTCGAACGTGCCGATCCTCGTCCTCTCAGCGGTCGGCGAGGAGAGCGAAAAGGTCGCCGCGCTGGACGCGGGTGCGGACGACTACGTGACCAAGCCGTTCGGGACCAACGAGCTGCTCGCGCGGCTGAGGGCGGCGTTGCGGCGCGTGTCTCCGGATGGTGGGCCGGTGCTCGAGGTGGGCGAGCTCGTGATCGATCTCGAGAAGCGCTCCGTGACGATGGGTGGGAGATCGATAGCGCTGACTCCCCACGAGTACGCGCTCCTGCGTCTGCTGGCGCAGAACGAGGGTAAGCTGCTCACGCATCAGGCGATCCTCCGTGAGGTCTGGGGCCCGGCCTACGACGCGGAGTCCCATTACCTCCACGTCTACGTCTCACAGCTCCGGCGCAAGCTCGAGCCGGACCCAGCGCGACCGATGTATCTCCTGACCGAGCCGGGCGCCGGCTACCGGCTCGTCGACCCGTCGGCACGGGACTCGCCTCAGCGCATGAGCTGATACGGCACCGAGGCCAGAATCACTTGCGGCTCGAACATCAGCAGTCGCTTGATGTACAGCGCCCGCTGATTGTGGAGCAACCGGCTCGGCCCACGGACGACGAGCTCCGGCAGCACCATGATCACCTCGGTACGGCCGTCACCGGTGAGCTCGTCGACGTAGGAGCGGAGAGGCGCGCCGATGTCACGATAAGGCGCGCTGACCACCTCGAGCGGAATCCGGGGCCCCCGCCTCGCCCACTCGTGCCGCATCGCCTCGCCCTCGTCGTCGCTGAACGCGAAATGGATCGCCTGCGTATCGTCGATTCCGAGCGTGCGCGCATAGTTCACCGCCCGCATCGACGCGGCGTTCACCGCGGAGACGAGCACGCGGACGACGGCGTGCTCCGGCGGCGCCTCGTGCGCGCCTTCCATTGCTGCAACGTGGGCGACGACGACCCCGGGCTCGGAGAGGAGACGAAGCCTGAGCCATGTCTCCCGCGGATGCCGGAGTGTCTCGAACAAGCTCGGACGCCGGAACCGTTCCGGAACGACGACGGTGACGAAGCTCGACTCCCCGCGCGGCAATCGCCAGACCTCCTCGACCACCGCCTCGGACACGCCGAGCGAGCCGTCGAGCACGTCGAGGTGCGAGCGCTCGTCGGAGAAGCGGAACCAGCGCGGCTTGATGCCCGGATCGGTCGAGCGAGTCGGGACGTGGACGGCCCGGAAGCCGTCCTTGCTCGCGTGCTCGGCGAACCACAAGGCATCGACCGTCGCCTCGTCGATCGACTCGACGAGCAGGATCGTCTCGTTGTGCGGCGGCGGCGCTGCGAGCACCGCGTCGGCCCCGGCGCGCAGCCGGCGCTCGACGCCGCGGTAGTGCCGACGGATGCCGTAGGCGGCGAGCACGATCAACGGGATCGCCACGGTGACAAGCCAGGCGCCCGCGGCGAACTTCGTCACGATCACGATCGCCGTCACGAGCCCAGTCGCGGTCGCGCCGACACAGTTGACGGCGGCGCGGTAGTGCCAGCCCGGCTCGCGGGCTCGGCGCCAGTAGCGAACCATGCCTGCTTGCGAGAGCGTGAACGCGGTGAAGACCCCGATCACGTAGAGGTGGATCAGCGAGTTGACGTTGGCCTTGTAGATCCAGATCAACAGGCCGGCGAGCGTGGCCAGCACCAGCATCCCGTTCGAGAACACGAGCCGGTCGCCGAGGTTCGTGAACTGCCGCGGCGCGAAGTTGTCGCGTGCCAGGAGCGCGGCGAGGCGCGGAAAGCCCTGGAAGGACGTGTTGGCGGCGAGGACAAGGATCAGCAGCGTCGTGGCCTGGATCGCGTAGTAGAGGAAGCCGGTCGCGGATCCCGCCGGGAAGGTCGCGCGCGCGATTTGTGAGACAACCGACGCGCTCCCGCTCGGCATCGCGTGCTCGTGGACTGCGAGGTAGGAGACGCCGAGGAACAGGGTTATCGCGATTGCGCCGAGCACTGCCAGCGTCGTCGCGGCGTTCCGCCCGTGCGGTCGGCGGAACGCGTTGACGCCGTTCGCGATGGCCTCCACACCGGTAAGCGCGGTCGACCCGGACGAGAACGCCCGCAGGAGGACGAACAGCGTGACGCTGCCTGCGCCCGTTGCGATCGGATCGGGGGTGACTGCGTGCGGCGCCGTGCCGAAGATCGTCTTCGCGAGGCCGACCGCGACCAGGACGAACATGCAGCCGACGAAAGCGTACGTTGGAAGGGCGAACGCTATCCCCGACTCGCGGACCCCGCGGAGGTTCACGAACACGATCACGGCGAGGCAGGCGAGCGAGAGCGCGACCTTGTGCGGCCCGAGCGACGGGGCAAGCGACGTCACCGCGAAGATCCCGGCCGCGATCGAGACCGCAACCGTCAGCACGTAGTCGGTGAGGAGCGCCGCGGCGCCCACGAGGCTCGGCAGCGTGCCGAGGTTGTCCTTCGCGACGATGTAGGCGCCGCCGCTCGTCTCGTACGCCATCACTGTCTGGCGGTAGGAAGCGACGACGATCGCGAGCAGCGCCGCGATCGCGATCGAGATCGGGAAGACGAGGTGGGCCGAGGACGCCGAGGCCGCGACGAGCACGACGAGCGCGGACTCGGTCGCATAGGCGACGGACGACAACGGGTCGGAGGCGAAGATCGGCAGCGCCAGCGTCTTCGGGAGAAGCGTCTCCTCGAGCTCGCCGGTAGACATCGGGCGTCCGACGATTGCGCGCTTGAGCGGTCGTGCGCGCGGCGCTTCGACGGCCGCGCGGCTCATGCGGCGGCTCGTTCGGTCTTCTGAGGCTCACCGGTCGCGATCATCACCGGACAAGGTGCGTCGTTCAGCACCGACCAGACGTCGCGTGAGAACGGCCGCTGGAAGCCGCGCTGCGAGTCGACGGCGGCTCCGAGCACGATCAGCGACGCGTTGACCTCTGCGGCCGCCTCTGCGACGCCGCGGCCGAGCTCTCCCGGTCGTGTCCGCACGATCTGCGTGTGCGCGCTGACCCCGTAGCTTTCAGCGATCGCGCGTTCCCGCCGAAGCTCGTCGCGGAGCGCGGCCTCCTCCTCCTTGAAGTGCGCGTTGAGCGGCAGCTCCCACTCGACGTACAGAGGCGCGAGGAGGAGCACCCGCGTCCCGCGCTCGAAGGCGATCCCGCAGGCGAGCTCAAGCGCGTGGCGCGTCAGCTCGGGCTCGAGCAACGGGACGACGACCATCCGCCAGCGGCCGACGAGGGGGTACGTGGCCCGGCGCAGGCCGCGGCGCCCCCGGGCGAGGCTATGGCGCGAGAAGAGGCGGCGGAGAGGGGCCACCGGCTCAACGTACGTCCCGTGTTGTCAGCCGCGGCTCAAGATTCGGCCACTCGGCCTCAAGATTTCCTCAACGGCCGGCAGCTCGAGAACGAACGTCGAGCCTGCGGCCTGCGGCTCCAGCACGACACGGCCGCCGTTCGCCTCGGCGAAACCCCTCGCGATCGCGAGCCCGAGCCCGCTGCCGGGGCCGCTGGTGCTGCCACGCTCGAACGGCCCGAAGATCCTCTCCCGCTCGGATTCCGCGACGCCGGGGCCACGGTCGGATGCGAACGGCGATCCGCCCATTGTCCTCGGCCACCGAGACCTCGACCGGGTCGGCCGGCGACGAGAACTTGAGCGCGTTCTCGAGCAGGTTCACGAGCACGCGCTGGAGCTGCGAGCCGTCGGCGCGGACGAGCCCCAGGTGGGAGGCGAGCGTCGTCTCGACGCGGTCGCCCTCGGGGCCGAGCTGCTCGAGCGCCGACACGAGCAGGGCGTCGACCGTCCAGAGCTCGGGCCTGCGCCGGGCCGGGCCCGCCTCGAGCCGTGACAGGTCGAGCAGGTTGTCGACGAGGCGCTCGAGCCGGCGCAGTTCGAGCCTGATCGCCTCGAACAGCTCTTCGCGCTCCGCTTCGGTGAGCCGAAGCGAGGGGTTGTCCAGGCCTTCGCTGGCAGCCCGGATCGCGGTCAGGGGTGAACGGAGGTCGTGGCTGACGGCGTGCAGGACGGCCGTCTTGATCGCGTCGCTCTGGCGAAGGGTCTCGGCTTCGACGGCCGCACGGGCCAGCCGGCGCGAGCGAGTCGCGAGCTCGCCCACGACGACGCCGACGGCGAGGTAGACGCTGAGCGCCACCCAGTTTGCGGAGTCGCGGAGCGCGAACGTGTGGAGCGGCGGCAGGAACAGGAAGTTGAACACCAGCATCGACGCGATCGACACCGGAATCGCGTAGGCGAGTCCGCAGAAGACGGCGACCGCCACGACGGCAAGCACGTAGAGGACGCCGAGGCTGACGTCGGGCGCCACCGGCCGCAGCGCGTAGACGCCGCCGGTCACGACCGCGATCGCGGCGACGCTGAAGCCAACCTTCGCGACGACGCTCCGCATCCCACCCTTCAAGATACGCGCCCGGCGCGGGCGAAGGCGCTAGCCGTGAATCGAGACCAACAGCGGGATGATCAGGATCGCGACGATGTTCGTGATCTTGATCATCGGGTTGATCGCGGGGCCCGCGGTGTCCTTGTACGGATCGCCGACCGTGTCGCCGGTGACCGCGGCGGCGTGGGCCTCCGAGCCCTTGCCGCCGTAGGCGCCGTCCTCGATCAGCTTCTTCGCGTTGTCCCAGGCGCCGCCGCCCGACGTCATCGCGATCGCCAGGAACAGGCCGGTCACGATCGTGCCGATCAGCAGGCCGCCGAGCATGCGCGCGTTGATCAGCCCGATCACGATCGGGATCACGATCGGGATCAACGCCGGCAGCATCATGCTCTTGATCGCCGACCCGGTAACGATGTCGATCGCACGGCCGTATTCGGGCCGGGCGGTTCCTTCCATGATCCCCGGGATCTCGCGGAACTGACGGCGCACCTCGGTCACGACCTGGCCGCCGACGCGGCCGACCGCCTCCATGGCGAGCGAGGCGAACAGGAAGGGCATCAGCCCGCCGATGAAGAGCCCTGCGACGACCCAGGCGTCGTCGAGCGCAAACGTAATCCCGGTCAGCCCCTGACGCGTCAGCTCGGAGTGGTAGCTGTCGAAGAGGACGAGCGCGGCAAGCGCGGCCGATCCGATCGCGTACCCCTTCGTGACAGCCTTGGTCGTGTTGCCGACCGCGTCGAGCGGGTCGGTGATGGCGCGCACGGACTCGGGAAGGTCCGCCATCTCGGCGATTCCGCCGGCGTTGTCGGTCACCGGGCCGTACGCGTCGAGCGCGACGATCAGGCCGGTCATCGAAAGCTGCGCCATCACTGCGACGCCGATGCCGTACAGGCCGGCGAAGTGGTGCGCGACGAGGATTCCGGTAGCGATCACGATCACCGGCAAGGCCGTCGCCTGCATGCCGACGGCGAGGCCCTCGATGATGTTCGTCGCGTGCCCCGTCTGGGACGAGCGCGCTATCTGCTTGACCGGTCGCCAGCGGGTGCCGGTATAGAACTCGGTGATCGCGACGAGCAGGAAGGTGACGACCAGCCCGACGATCGCCGAGACGTAGAGGTCGGAGAAGCTGTACTTCGAGTTGTCGTCGAAGGCGAGCGTGACCGGGATGAACCCGAGCGCCGACAGGACCGTGGCGACGAGCACCGCCTTGTAAAGCGCGTTCATGATCGAGCCGCTCCGGCCGACGCGCGCGAAGAAGACGCCGATCACCGAGGCGAGGATCGAGACGCCGCCCAGCGCGAGCGGATAGAGCGGCAAGCGCCCGTGCAGCGGGAAGCTGAGCCCGAGCAGCATCACCGCCACCGCCGTGACCGCATAGGTCTCGAACAGGTCCGCCGCCATCCCGGCGCAGTCGCCGACGTTGTCGCCGACATTGTCGGCGATGACGGCCGGGTTGCGCGGGTCGTCCTCGGGGATGCCCGCCTCGATCTTCCCGACCAGGTCGGCGCCGACGTCGGCGGCCTTCGTGTAGATGCCGCCGCCGAGGCGGGCGAACACCGAGATGAGCGAGCCGCCGAACGCGAGCCCGATCAGGTCACGGATCGCCGCATCCTGCGACTTGTCGAACCAGCTCGTCAGGACGCCGTAGTAGCCGGCGACCCCGAACAGGCCGAGCCCGACCACGAGCAGACCGGTGACAGATCCGGCGCGGAAGGCGACGTTCAGCGCGGGCCTCAACCCGTGGCGCGCGGCCTCGGCGGTACGCACGTTCGCGCGCACGGCGACGTTCATGCCGATGAACCCGGCCGCCGCGGAGAGCGCCGCGCCGATCAGGAAGCCCACCGCGGTTCCCCAGCCGAGCTTGTTGTAGAAGCCGATCAGCAGGAACGGGATGATCGAAACGGCCCCGATCGTCAGGTACTGACGCCGGAGGTAGGCGGCGGCCCCTTCCTGCACCGCGCGGCTGATCTCCCGCATGCGTTCGCTTCCGGCCGGGCGGCCCAGCACCCAGACCGTCAGCCCGATTCCGAACGCGATCGCCACGGACGCGCAAAGCAGCGCGAACAAGACGGTGTGGTGGTGGAAGAACCCGCTCAATCAGCCTCCCTCACAAAGTCAGCGCCGGGATGCCCCGGCGCGGCGCAGTTTGTATCAAACGGAGGAGATGCGCGGAGGGGTCTGACCCCCGAGCGGGTCTGTTCCAACAACCGTTACTGGGACAGTCCCCATTCGGGGACAGTCCCTCGCTCCTAGCGTCGCGGCCGGCAGCGCCCGAGCGTCGCGCCGTGCTTGTGCAGCCTTCTCCACACGGCTCGCGTCACGTGGAGCGTGCGGTGCCGATAGCAGATCGTCACCCTGACCGGCGGCCTGAACGGGGCAACGCCCCTACTGACCACGAGCGACACGGCGGCGCCGTTCGCGCGCTGGGCTCCCGCGGCGACGCCCTGCGAGATGACCCGGCCCTTTCCGACCTTCGACGAATAGCGCCTCGTGATGGTGCCGGTCTTGCAATGCGCGGCCTGCAGGCTCGCCGAAGCGGCAGCGAGCGTCTTGCCCTTCACGGCGGGCACGACGCAGACCGGCGGCGGAGGCGGCGGTGACGACGTGGTCGTCGTCGTCGGTGGCGGCGGTGACGTGGTGGTCGTCGTCGTCGGTGGCGGCGGAGGCGGAGGCGGAGGCATGCTCGCGATCGGGAACGGGCCGAGATGGACGACCGGGCTAGGCGTGCCGGCGCCGTCGAGCGCCTCGAGGTGCAACCACCACGAGCTGCCGACCGCGAGCGACGGGCTCGCCAGCGCCGTCGTCGTCGCCGGAGCGGTCGAATCGCTGCCGGGCGCGAGCGTGTCGCTCGGGTTCGTCGACCACTTGTAGACGTACTTGACCGCGCAGTCGTCGGCCGGGGTCCAGGTGACGTGGACGACCTGGTCGGTCGAAGAAACGCCCGGCGTATGGTCGGAGCTGGACGGGCTCGGCGCAGCGGGGCCGGGATGCGACTGCGGGGCGAGCGTCCCCCACCAGGTCCCCCAGGTTCCACCGTTCGGATTCGGCGGGACCCCAGCGTACTCCTGGATCGTCCACATCGAGGCGTCGTCGGTCGGGTCGACCCATGTTCCGCTGTAGTCGCCCCACCGGTTACGCGTGCCGCTGTAGGTCTTGAAGTACGAGCCGGCGCCGGCCTTGTACTGCGCCTCGTCTCGGAACGTGTTCGCGGGATCGCCGCAGCCGCGGTAGGCGTAGTCGGCGCTCGCGTACTGATTGGACGCGAACCGCGAGAAGCCGAGCAGTGCGTCGTTGAACTTGTTGACCGCGATGCTTGGGTAGGCGAAGAACTGGATAGCCGACGCGTCCTGGATGCGTCCCGCGTGCCGGACTGTCGAGCTCGTGGGGTCGATCTCATACCACTGCACAGCCGAATGTGTCGGAATCGGGTTCGGCAAGAAGACGGTATTCGCGCACCAGATCGCGCCGTTGCGATAAACGCACTGCGTCAGTCGCGCGTCCCCGGTGTCGATCTTCCTCGACGAGCTGAGTTGCGGCGCGAAGTCGCCGGTGCCGTTAGAGACGTCGCTCCACTGGCCGAGCGCGGTCAGCGGCGGTCCGGCAGGATCTGACAGCCGCGTCAGTGTCGCCGAGCCGACAGAGCCGCTGAGCCTGAAGAGCCGGAGCGGCAGCGTGCTGAACGTGCCGGTTCCGTCGTAGTCCTCGGTGAGGTAGAGATCGTCGGCGTTCGGGTCGTACGTCGCGGCGGGCGCGAGCGTGAAGTCGTTATTGACCGGATACGGAAGCGAAAAGAGCTGGTATGCGCCGCCGCCCGAGCCTGCGCCCGCGTAGGCCTTGGCCTTGTCGAATGCGTAGGTCTGGGTTCCACAGAACGGAGAGGCATCGGGACCGGCGCCGCACGTCGGCAGCTCATTGTTGGTGAACGTGTTGACGCTGACCACGATCCAGTTCTTGTTGAAGCCGACGGTTGGGTAGTCGCCCCACACCTTGTTCGTAGGGTCGACGTCGACGGCGTACTCGCTCCAGCTTCCGGTTGGGTCGGAGCTCTGGGACACGGCCAATAGCACGTCGGCGTTCGCTGATTCGGCGTTGGAGACCGCGACGACGATCCAGCGGCCGGCGTAGGGGTCGTAGAGCACGTGTGGGTCGAAAACCGTTCCAGCGCCTGGGATCCCGCTGAAGAAGCTGTCCAGGAGCAGACTCGACAGAACCGTGCCGTCGGACTTCTGCTGGATCCGGACAGTCCCGTTGACCGTGACGACCAACTTGTCGGGACCCGGCGCGCCTTCGGTGTCCGGTGGGATGAACAGGTTGTTGTCGTCGACCGCGTTGAAGGTGGTGAGGCTCGGCGATGGGGACGCGAACGGCTCCGCGCGGAATGTGCGAGCGCGAGGGGCGGCGACGCGGCCTGCGGCGCGGAGTCGCTCGAGCCGCTCCTGACGCTGCTGCCAGTGGGGCGGGAGCGCTTCGAAATCACTCCCCGTCAGCACCCGCGCCGTGCGGCGATGCTTGCGCGCGAGCCGCCGGAGGTTGACGACGGGCGCCGCAGTGGCGATGCCACTCGTTCCGGCGGCCGCAGCCGTCTTCGAGTTCGACGTCGAGCCGCTTCGGACCGAGCCGAGCAAGGCAGCCAGGGCGAACGCGGTAGCTAGCAGCGCGGCGACGAACGCAACGCGCCGGCCGCGAAGAGCCGTTTTTCGCAAGCCGAACCTCCCCCTCGGAACCCCGTCTGGTTGTAGCAGGTTCGGCGGCTAGAGACTAGGTCGAGCCGGTTTCGGCGACCGCTGCCGCGTAGGCCAGCTGCATATTCGCGAGCACCTGGTTGAAGTCGCGCACGACGTCGTCGGCCACGGCTCCCTCCAGCACCGGGAGGAGCGCCTTCAGGACGTCGATGGCCAGCCGCGCCTGGTCGAGGTCCTTGTGCTCGCCGCTGAGCCGGTGGTAGCCGAGCGACGAGACTGTGTAGACCGTCTGGACGAGCAGGTCGGAGACCTTGAGGCGGCTCAGCTCGGCCTGGAGCTGCTCGACGAGCTCCTGCTCGCTCTCGGCCGGCTGCTGCGGGGGCTGTTTCTCAGCCACGGACGGGAGCTCCCCGCCGGACGAGGCCGGCAAAGATCTCCTCCATCGTCGCGCCGTCCTGGTATTGGGCCGACTGGCGCTCGGCGGAGTTGGTGGCAGGCACGGCGAGATACTGCGACGCTCCGAGCTCGTCTGCAACCGGCGCGACCCACTCGAGCAGGCGCTCGACATGCGCGCGGGCGGGGCGCACGTCGCCCGTGGCGAGGTCGATCAGCTCGCCGGAGAGGCCCCAGCGCGTCGCGCGCCAGAAGTTCTCCTCGATCAGCCGGTGCGGGTAGTGGAGAAGGGGCTCGCGCTCGTCGAGCGCGCGGGCGATCCGGGCGGTGAGCGAGTAAGCGAGTGCCGCCAGCGAGCGCGACTCCTCGAGGTCCGGCTGAGCGTCGCAGATCCGGATCTCCACAGTCGGGAAGGCAAGGTGGGGCCGAACGCTCCACCAGATCTGTGTGTGCTCGGCGATTGAGCGTGTGTCGTAGAGGAAGCGGACGTACTCCTCGAAGCCACGCCACCCGTCGTAGGTGTCCGGCACGCCGCAGCGCGGGAACATCCGGGTGAAGATCTCCGTGCGCGCCGAGTGCAGATGGGTGAAGACGCCCTCGACGAAGGGCGAGCTCGCCGACACGGCGAGGAGCTCAGGCAGGTGGTTCCGCAGCCCGTTGCAGACGGCGATCGCGCGGTCGGCACCGCGAATGCCGACGTGGACGTGGAGGCCGAAGCTGTTGTTGCGCCAGACGACGTAACGGAGGTATTCGTCGTTGGCGCGGTAGTGCGGCGTGTCGATGATCCGTTGCTCCTGCCAGGGGCTCCACGGGTGCGTGCCGATGGACGCGAGCGCGACGCCGACCCCGGCCGCGAGCTCGTCGAGCTGCGTCCGGCGCTCCCCGACCTTCGCGGCAGCCTCGGGGAAGCTCTCGCAGCGGCCGGTCCGGACCTCGACCTCGGACGCGATCAGCTCCCCGACGAGGTGGTCCTCGAGCACCGTTCCCTGCGCAGCTGCCTGAAGCTCCTCGAAGCGGTTCGTGAGCGAGAGCGTCTCGGGGTCGAGGACGGCGAACTCCTCCTCGACCGCCAAGGTGAAGTCCTCGCCGTTCTCGAACGCCTCGTGCGCGGAGCGGATCTGCTCGTCGGAACTGAGTCGCTGCGTGTCCCCCACCGGGCCGGTCACTTTAGTTGGTGAAGGGCTCGAGCAGTCGGGCGGCGACGCGCTCCCAGCTCCAGCGCTCGACGACGGCGCGGCGGGCGCCGTCTCGGAGGGCTCGGCGCTCCGTCGGAGGGAGCGCCAGCAGGCGCTCGAGCTTCGCGGCGAGGTCCTGGGCATTCCTCGTCTCGAAGCTCGCGAGGTCGCCTTGATCGGGCGGGTATTCCGCCTCGAGCCCTGCGGCGACCTCGGCGAGGCCGGAGTGGCGCGCGACGAGCGGCAGCGAACCCCCCGCCGCCGCCTCGGCGGCGACCATCCCGAAGGCTTCGGGGAAGATCGAAGGCACGACGGTTACTTCGCAGAGCGGGATCAGGTGGACGAGGTGCCGGTGCTCGAGCGGCCCTGTAAAGAGGGTCCGCGGGGGTGCGATCCGTTCCAGCTCCGCTCGATAGTCGCCGAAGCCGACGATGACGGCGCGCGCGCCGGTCTGGTGCAGCGCATCGAAGAGGACGTGGACGCCTTTGTTGTAGAGCAGCTTTCCGAAGTAGAGGACGGTCGGCTCGTCGCTCTCGAACCAGGCGGCGAGCCGCTCGGCGTTGCCTTCGTCGGGGAGCCGCTCCTCTGCGTTGCCCGGGTTCGGCGGGTCGCGACGGGCTTCGTCGAGCAGCGCGGCAAGGGCCCCGTGGGGCGGCTCCGGCCGGAACTCCTCAACGTCGACGCCGGGCGGCACCTCGTGCACCCGCTCGACATGGCCGACGACCTGTTCGAGCACTCGGCGGATGTGTGCGGAGCCGACGAAGGTCGCGCGCGCCCGCTCGAGGGCCTCCCGTCCCCACGCCGACAACTCTTCGTTGCCGCGCATCGAATATTCGAGCTCGGAGCCGTGCGCCTTTACGGCGAACGGAGCGCCGGCGGCGGCCGCGACCGGGCCGCCGAGCAGGACATGGTTGGCGAAGACGAGGTCGGCCGGAAGCTCGGCGCGCACCGCTGCGGCGTTCGCCTCGACGTAGCGGTCGCGCTCGGCGCGGGTCAGGTCCTGCAACAACCGCGGCTGGAGGCCTGCGTAACGGTCGAGAACGAAGACGGGCAGTAGGTTGCCGGGCAGCTCGGGCCGCACGACGCGGGCGCCTGCGAGGTCGTAAGCGGCGGGGTTCCGCTCCTGGCAGACGACCACGACCTCGTGGCCCAGCCGGCTCCAAGCCCGCGCGAGCGCGCGCGAGTAAACGTTCGAACCCGTGCCGCCGAGCAGATAGCCGTGCCAGATGACGATTTTCATGGCGCGAGCTTCGCGGATCTCGCTCGCGGGAACGCAGCGAGGGCCGAAAACAGTGGACTGTCCACCCGAACTGGCACCAACGGACAGGTGTGCACGAGAAGTTGCACTTCCTTTACACGGAAGCCCGTCCGCACGGGACGCGTCCCCGGCTGATTAGGTCAGGTGGAAGTAGAGCGCGTGCAGAAGCTCCACGGCCGGATTGGACGTGTGGACCTGCACGTCGTGCGGCACGTCGAGGAGCGCCTCGGAGTAGTTGAAGATGATCTTCAAGCCGGCGGCGACCAGCTCGTCGGCCACATCCTGGGCGTTGTCGGCCGGGACCGCGATGACGCCGACGATGATGTTCTTCTCGCGCACGGCGCCCCGCAGCTGCCGGTAGTCGCTGACGGGCATCGACCCCACCTCGCGCCCCACTTTCTCGGGATCGGTGTCGAACACAGCGGCGATGTTGATTCCATGCTCGGCGAAGATCGGCGAGCTCGCGATCGCCTGCCCGAGACGTCCGGCGCCGACGAGCGCGACGTTGTGCTGGCCCTGGGTCCGGAGGATCTTCCGGATCTCGCCGAGCAGCGAGTCGATGTTGTAGCCGACCCCCCTCTTCCCGAACCTGCCGAACTGGGACAGGTCGCGGCGGATCTGCGTGGCGTTGATGTTCGTGTAGTCGGCGATCTCCTGCGAGGAGATCCGGTCCTTGCCCATCTTCTTCGACTGGGTCAGAACCTGGAGGTAACGGCTGAGCCGAGCGGCGACCCCGACGCCGAGCCGATCGCTCGAAACGTCGGTTCGTTCGGAAGTTTGTAACACGGCACGAGCATTGTGCCAAACCGGCTCGATGTGCCGCGAAACGTTGTTACAAGCGGCCTCCCGAAGGCGCCGCTTGTGCGGCCGCGAATCGCCTCCGGAAGGGCTCCGGCTGCACGTAGTAGGTACAGACGCGCTCGCCGTCGATCTCCACGACCGGGATCAGCTCGCGGTAGCGAGCTTCCAGTTCAGGATCGCCGTCGATCGCGACCGGCTCGGGCTCGAACCCGAGCTCCTCGGCGAGGGCCGCCAACTCCCCCTCCGCGCGCTCGCAGAGATGGCACCCCGCCGCCTTGTAGAGCACGACTCTCGGACTACGGATAAAGGCCCCGCGTGATCGTCGCGTCCGCGACCCGCCGCACGGCCAGGCCGTAGGCCGCGAGGCGCATGCTCGTCTTACGCTCGTCCGCGACGCGCCAGGTCTCGTTGAACGCGCGCGTCGTGATGTCGCGCAGCTTCGAGTTGATCTCGTCCTCCTTCCAGAAGTACTCCTGGAGGCCTTGCACCCACTCGAAGTATGAGACGACGACGCCCCCCGCGTTCGCGAGCACGTCCGGCAGGATCAGGATGCCCCGGTCGTCGAGGATCTCGTCCGCCGCCGGCGTCACCGGACCGTTCGCGCCCTCGGCGATGATCTTCGCCTTCACCTGGTCGGCGTTTGAGCGTGTGATCACCTGCTCGAGCGCACACGGCGCGAGCACGTCGCAGTCGAGCAGCAGAAGCTCGTCGTTCGTGATCGATTCCGCGCCGCGCAGGCCCTCGAGCGCCCCCGTCTCTTGCTTGTGTGCGAGCACGGCGGCCATGTCGAGACCTTCTTCGTTGTAAAGCCCGCCGCGCGAGTCCGAGACGGCGACCACCTTCGCGCCCTGCTCGCCGAGGAACTTGGCGAGGAAGCTGCCGACGTTGCCGAACCCCTGGACGGCCACCCGCAGCCCATCCATCCGCATCTCCTGCTTACGGATCGCCTCCTGGATGCAGTAGAGCGCGCCGTGCGCCGTGGCCTCGAGTCGCCCGAGTGAGCCGCCCACGTTGAGCGGCTTGCCGGTCACGACCCCCAGCACGGAGTGGCCCTTGTTCATCGAGTACGTGTCGAAGATCCACGCCATCACGGACGGGTCGGTGCCGACGTCCGGCGCGGGGATGTCCTTCTCGGGCCCGATCTCGTTGATGATCTCGCTCGTGTAGCGGCGGGTCATCCGTTGCAGCTCGCCCGGCGAGAGCTTCTTCGGGTCGACCGCGACCCCGCCCTTGGCGCCACCGAACGGAATCCCCATCAGCGCGCACTTCCACGTCATCCACATCGCGAGCGCCTTGACCTCGTCGAGCTCGACGTCTAGGTGGTAACGGATGCCGCCTTTCGACGGTCCGCGTGCGATGTTGTGCGTGACCCGGTAGCCCTGGAAGACCTCGATGGCGCCGTCGTCCATGGTCACGGGGACCGAGACCACGACGGCCTTCTTGCAGTTCTGCAGGACGTTGACGAGGTTCGGATCGACCGCGAATAGCTTCGCAACGCGGCCGAGCTGATCCTTGGCGATCTCGTAAGGGTTCTCGCGGAGGTGTGATGCCGGGGCTTCGACTGTGGTCACGGACGCTCCTTCGGCGCTCGATGAAACGGAAAGTTGCTGCAAATCGGCGCCGCCGAGTATAGGACTTTTATCTAATGGTGAACGTCACCTTCCGGAAGGTGGGACGGCTGCCATCGGGCGGGAACGCGCCGAGCGTGAGCGTGTAGTCGGCGGTCGGGAGCGTGTTGCCGTTCGGGTCGCGGCCGGTCAGGCCGAAGGCGTAGCTGCCGGGCAGTAGGTCGCGCATCCGGACGAGCAGGCCTAGGTGCCTGCCCTCGGAATTCGTGAGCACCATGTCGAGACGGCCGACGGCCCGGACCTCGTTGCCGCCGTCACCGGCGCTCAGGTCCCCGGCGCGGAACGACAGGACCGCCGGGCTCGTGTCGGACGGTTCGAAGGTCTTCTTCGACAGCTGCAGCTGAGAGAGGAGCGGCGCGTCGGAGCGGCCGAACGGGATCGTCCACGGGATTCGGAGCGGCAACGTCGCGCGTGAGCTGATCTGCATCGTCCCTGTCTCTTATACAC
>JBKOUJ010000115.1:0-11084 GCA_046723355.1 Actinomycetota bacterium
GCCCTGGGGCTCAAGCAGCTCGGCTTTTTCGAGAATGACGGCGGTCGGGGGTTCCTACTCGGCGCAGACCGCGGAACGCTTGAGCTCTTCGACGAGGCGCAGGCGGCCGCAGTCGACGCGATCGAGGTCGGACGGCGCACGGCGGGCCCCGTGCGGATCGGCTTCGAAGTCGCGGATTCCGATGCGGCCGCCGAGCGGCTCGTCGCGGAGGGTGGATCCCAACTGGCTCCGTCCGTCGAGACGCCGTGGGGCGATCGCAACGTGCGCGTCGCGGCGCCCGACGGGATGCAGCTCACCCTCTTCAGCGTTCCGCCGCAGTAAGTCCGGGTTGACGTGGCCAGACTGATCTACAACGCAATCGCGTCTCTCGACGGCTTCATCGAGGACGTGGAGGGCAAATTCGACTGGGCAGCGCCGGACGAGGAGGTCCACGCGTTCGTGAACGAGCTTCAGCGTCCGATCGGCACGCACCTGCTCGGGCGGCGGATGTACGAGACGCTGGTCTTCTGGGAGAGCCCGCCCGATCTCGAGCACCAGCCGGCGGTCGTGCAGGAGTTCGCCGAGATCTGGAAAGGCGCGGACAAGGTCGTCTACTCGAAAACGCTGTCGACGCCGTCGAGCCCCAGGACTCGGCTCGAACGGGATTTCGACGTCGAGTCAGTTCGGCGTCTGAAGGCGGCGGCGAGCCGTGACCTGACCGTAGGCGGTCCCGAGCTTGCCGGCCAGGCGATCGCTGCGGGGTTGGTCGACGAGCTCGAGCTCTTCCTCGTGCCCGTGCTCGTCGGGGGCGGCAAGCGCGCGCTTCCGGACAACGGCGTGCGGATGGGCCTCGAGCTCCTCGGCGAGCGCCGTTTCGCCAACGGCACGGCCTACCTTCGCTACGGATTGCGGCCTTGCGTGGCGAGATCGCGCGCGGGATTCGCTGTGCGGAGCTCGAGGTAAGGGACCCCCGGGTCGTAAACGTCCTCAGGATGGAACAGGTGCGCCAGCTGGCGCACGCCGTCTGCGACCCGAGGCGCCGGTCGCGAGTAGTAGGCATTGGCATCGACGGCGACCACGCGGCAGCCAAGATCGGAAATCGCCGCGCGCGACGCCTCCGAGGCCGTGCGCTCTGCGTCGAATCCGCAGGGGGCGAGCACGACCAGGTCGGGCTCGAGCCGGCGCACAGCATCCCAGCTGGTCCGGAACGACGGCCGTCCTGCCTGTCCGAGCACGTCGACGCCGCCCGCAGCCGTGACCATCTCCGGCAGCCAATGCCCGGCCGCGAACGGCGGGTCGAGCCATTCGCACACGAAGACCCGTCGACGGGGAAGCCCGCCGACGCGAAGGGAGGTCTCGCGGATCGCGAGCTCCATCCCGTCGACGACGGCTCGCGCATTGGCCTGCACCCCGAGCCGCGCACCCAGCGCCATGACGGTCTCCTCGATTCCCACGATCGAGTGCGCGTCGAGCGCAAGCGTGTCGATGCCGATAGCGCAGAGGGATTCGTCACTGCTCGAGACGGCGCAAACCTCGCAGAGGTCTTGGGTGAGGATCAGGTCCGGCGCCAGCCGGGCGATCAGGTCGCCGTCGACCGCATAGAGGGAGCGGCCGTCGGCGAGGGCTGCGCGCACGGCGCCGTCGATCGCCGCGCTTTCGAGATCGGCGGTATCGATCCGCGCCGAGGTGACGACCGGAAGGCGTGCCACCGAGGGCGGGAAGTCGCACTCGGCCGAGCGTCCGACGAGTTGGTCGAGACAACCGAGCGCGGCGACGATCTCCGTCGCGCTCGGCAATAGCGAGCAGACCCTCAGCCGGCGACCACGTGTCATTCGAGAGAGAGTAGGCGCGTAACGTGCGAGCATGCCGGGAGTGAACACCCCGCAGAGCGGGATCTTCGCCTTGGGGACGGCGTCGCACGCCTACCTCGAGTTCGATGCGGTTTCGGGCCGTAGCGGGACGGAGCTGGTGGCCGCGGTCTCGTCGCTCCGCGAGCCGCGAACGACGATGGGCGGCGTGAACCTCGTCGCCGGCTTCCGCCCGGAGCTCTGGCGCGAGGCCGTCCCCGACGACTCGCCGGACGGGCTCCATGGGTTCAACGATCCGATCGCAGGCGTCGAGGAGTTCACGATGCCGGGCACCCAGCACGACGCGGTGCTCTGGCTCTCGGGAAGCGCCTACGACGTGATCTTCGACGTCGCCCGGATGGCGGTCCGGTCGCTGGCCGAGGTCGCCACCATCGCCGAGGAGACCTCGAGCTGGCCCTACCGGCACGATCTCGACCTGACCGGGTTCATCGACGGCACCGAGAATCCGACGCTGATCGAGGCGCCGGGGTTCGTGCTCGTTCCCGAGGGCGCGCCCGGCGGCGGCGGGACGATCCTACTGCTCCAAAAGTGGGCGCACGACCCTGCCGCCTGGGAGGCCCTCGCAGACGGCGACCAGGAGCACGTGATCGGCCGCCGGAAGTCGGACAGCGTCGAGCTCGACGACAAGCCGGCCGACTCCCACGTGGCGAGCACCGACCAGGACACGTTCGGGAAGATCTTTCGGCGGAACATGCCGTACGGAACGGTCACCGACCACGGAACAATGTTCGTCGGCTTCTGCGCGCAGCAGGAACCGCTTCAGAAGATGCTCGAGAGCATGGCCGGTCTCGACGACGGAACCCGCGACGCCCTGACGCGGTACACCCGCGCCGTCACGGGCGCGTACTACTTCGTGCCGTCGACGGAGTCGATCCGCGCACTCGCGCCACCCGAGGAGTGAACGGGTGGGCACCAGCGAGATCCTCATCCTGCTCGGCGCCTTCTCGGCCAGCGCGGTCGAGATGGTCGAGGCGCTGACGATCGTCCTCGGGGTCGGCGTCGTGCGCGGCTGGCGGTCGACGCTGATCGGGGTGGGCATCGCGACGATCGTGCTTGCGGCGCTGGTGGCCGCGCTCGGCCCGGCGTTGACGTACGTGCCGATCGAGACGCTCCGCCTCATCGTCGGCGCGCTGCTGCTCGCGTTCGGGATGCAGTGGCTCCGCAAGGCGATCCTCCGCTCAAGTGGCCACAAGGCGATGCACGACGAGGACGAGGCGTTCAGGCGCGAACGGGCGGAGGCAGCGGCCGCGGGCCGCGAAGAGAAGGCCGGCCTCGACTGGTATGCCTTCACCGTTTCGTTCAAGGGCGTCCTGCTCGAAGGGCTCGAGGTGGTCTTCATCGTCATCTCGTTCGGCAGCGCCCAGGGTCGACTCGGACTAGCTGCAGCAGGCGCTGCCGCTGCCGTCGTCGTCGTGACCGTCGCCGGCGTGCTCGGCCGCGGCCCGCTCGAGCGCGTCCCCGAGAACACGATCAAGTTCGCGGTTGGCCTTCTGTTGACGAGCTTCGGCTGCTTCTGGGGAGCCGAAGGGGCCGGCGTCGACTGGCCCGGTGACGAGCTCTCGCTGCTCGCCGTGCTCGGTTTTCTCGGGCTGCTCTCGTTCGTCCTCGTTCGAGCGCTGAAGCGCCCGCGAGTGGCTCTGCACCCATCGGAGGCCGGAGCGTGAGCCACCTGCGAGCCTTCGGCCGCTTCTGGTGGAACTTCATCGTCGGCGACGACTGGCGTGTCGCCGCGGGCCTCGCCGTGGCGCTCGGGCTCACCGCGGTGCTGACGCACAGCGGCGTGAATGCCTGGTGGCTGATGCCGTTGGCCGTCGGCGGGTTGCTCGCGGGCTCGGTCTGGCGGGCCTCCCGCGAGTGAGCACAACCGTCGAGCTCCGGCAGCTGCTGCCTTCGCCCGAGCCGCAAGAGCGTGCGGTCCTCGAGCGGCGCGCAAAGCAGCTTGCCTGGACCGGCAACGTCTGGCACGTGATCGAGTTCGCGATCGGCGTCGGCGCCGGCATCGCTGCCGGCTCGGTTGCCCTCGTCGGTTTCGGGTTCGATTCGGCCATCGAGGTGCTGTCCGGCTGCGTGATCGTCTGGCTCTTCAGCGGCGGCCGGGGGGTCTCCCACACCGCCGAGAGGCGAGCGCAGCAACTGATCGCGATCAGCTACGAACTGCTCGTCGCGTACATCGGCGTCGAGGCAATCCGCGACCTGCTCGGCTCGCACCATCCCGAAGCGAGCTGGATCGGAATCGGTCTCGCGGCAGTCACCGCGCCGACGATGCCGCTGCTCGCACGTGCCAAGCGCGACGTCGGCCGAAAGCTGAGCTCCTCCGCGACCGTCAGCGAGGCGGGCCAGAACATGATCTGCGCCTACCTCTCGCTCGCCCTACTAGTCGGGCTGCTCGCTAATGCCGTGCTCGGCTGGTGGTGGGCGGACCCGGCGGCGGCGCTCGTCATCGCGGCAGTCGCCGGGAAGGAAGGCATCGACAGCTGGCGCGGCGAGAGCTGCGACTGCTGCTAAAAGGCGAGCTGCTCACCCCGAAGGCGCCGTCCCGCCCGACGGCCGTTCCGGCGTGACGATCCTGGCCGCCTCCATCGACCAGATCAGCAGATCGAGGATCCGCACCTCGCTCAAACCGTAATCTCGCCTCGCCAGCTCCCGGCGGACCGCCCGCAGAGCCGCTCGGTTGCGATCGAGGTCGCGCTTGTAGCCACGTACGAGCGCGAGCCCCCGTTCTCCGTAGGGAGCCTGCGGTCCGAGATCGTCGTCCTGGAGGTACCTCTGGACAACGCTGTCGAGCAAGGGGATCAGCGCTGGGCGCTTTCGGTGCAGCGCCTTGGTCATCTTCGAGAAGCCGATTCCCCGGATGTCCGCGAAGGCATCGAGGAGCCGCCTCAGCGGCAGCCATGGCACGGAGCCCGCGGCGCCTACCAGCGAGGCATCCGGAGCGATCGCCCTGAGGGCCCGCTCGATCCGGCGGCGCCGTTCGAGGATCGCCGCGATCTCGGCCGCCGAGATGCGAGCGCCGCCCCGGTTGGCCAGCCTGAGGTCCGGCTCCCCGAACGAGCCCGGCGCCGAAACTTCGCGGACGTCATACGCCCACTGCTCCTCGAGAAACCCGAGCACGGCCGTCAGCGGATCCTCGATTTCGACGCCGTTCCGAAGGATCACGGGCCTGCTCGTCGTCATCGGTCACGACCCCGGCGGGAACACTACGGAGCGCGAGCTCGAACCGTGGTCGAAAGGGTTGCGCGGGCTCGTCTGATCCGTCGCAACGAGGCCGACGAGCCCGCGTGTGGTTCGTCAGCTTCGTGGCTCGTTTTGATCGCGCGTGCGGTCGTCGTCCTCCGACGGCGAATCGGTTCGTACGGTGCCTCCGCCGACGGTTGCCTCGCCGCCTGCGACGCGTGGACCACCTGGCGACCTCGAGATGGCTTCCACGACGTCACCGGTCGTCTTGTCCTTGCTCATGCGGGCGACATCGGCTTGCGAGACGATCCCAACGAGCTGGTTCTCGCGAACGACGACCGGAACCCGTCGCACTTGGGCCCGAGCCATCGTCTGAAGGGCGTCATCCAAGTCGTCGTCCGGCGTCACGGCGTAGACCTCCTCAGACGCGATCTCGGCGACGCTTGTCTTGTCCGCATCGACACCCCGCCCGACAGCGCGGACCGCGATGTCGCGGTCGGTGACGATGCCGACCAGCCGGGTTGCCTCATCGACAATCGGGAGCGAGCCAACATCCTCTTCACCCATCAACTGCGCGGCCTCTCGAATGGATGTCTGACGCGTGACCGCGCGTGGCCGTTCGGTCATCACTTCTGCGATTTTCGTTCCCATGGCCTCCTCCTGCTTGGGGTCAAGGTTCGCATTCCGCGGCGTGAGGAGATGCAAACGTGTCACCGCGAAAGCGGCCAAACCAGATGCGGTGTCGAAGGTGTAGGACGGTTAACCAGGGGTCACTAAAGAGGCTTCGTGTCGAAGTTCCTGGTGCTCTATCGGTCCCGGTCTCGGCCCGCGAGCAGATGGCGAACGCCACGGCCGAACAGGCCCAGGCGGGAATGCAAGCCTGGCAGGCGTGGGCGGAGGAGGCGGGCTCGGCGATCGTCGACCTCGGCGCGCCGCTCGACGGCGAGGGTGACGTGACCGGCTTCTCGATCCTGGAGGCCGACTCTCCTGGCTCACTCGACGAGCTGCTGGCGGATCATCCGCATCGGCACACGCCCGGCGCCTCGATCGACGTCCTCGAATTCATGGCCATTCCGGGCATGGAGGCATAACCGCCGGGGCTCTCTCCCGAGCTAGCTCACCGCCTTCTTTACGAGCGCGGCGATCCTTTTCTCGTCGGCGGCCGTCAGCTCCTTCAGCGCGTAGGAGGTCGGCCACATGGCGCCTTCGTCGAGGTTCGCTGCTTCTTCGAAGCCGAACGTCGCGTATCTGGAGTTGAACTTCCCGGCGCTCTTGAAGAAGCAGACAACCTTGCCTTCCTTGGCGTACGCGGGCATCCCGTACCAGGTTTTCGGCCAGAGCTCGGGCGCGCTCGCTTTGACGATCGCGTGGAGGCGCTTGGCCATGGCGCGATCCTTGGCCTTCATCGCGGCGATCGCCGCGAGCACATCGCGCTCACCCTCCGCCCTGTTCTTGTTTGCGCGTGCCTCGGCCTTTAGCTCCTGGGCGCGAGCCTTCATGGCGGCTCGTTCCTCGGCAGTGAACCCCTTGGACTTCTTGTCTGCTGTCTTCTTCTCAGCCATTGCGCAGCTCCTGGATGCGGATCAGGTTGCCTGCGGGATCGCGGAAAGAGCAATCACGGATCCCATACGGTTGGTCGGTCGGTTCCTGGACGACCTCGGCATCGCCGGTCTGTAGTCGCTCGAAGGTGCCGTCGAGGTCCTTGGTGGCGAGGTTGATGCTGGCGTAGGTCCCCTTGGCCATCATCTCGGCGATGGTGTTGCGCTCGTCGTCGGTGATGCCGGGGGTGGCGCCGGGCGGGTAGAGGACGATCGACGTGTCGGGTTGGTCGGCGGGACCGACGGTGATCCAGTGCATCCCAGCGTACTCGACATCATTGCGGACGTCGAAGCCGAGGGTGTCGCGGTAGAAGGCCAGGGAGGCCTCCGGGTCCTCGTGGGGGAGGAAGCTTGCGTGAATGGTGATGTTCATGGCCGCCAGGCTAGTGCGGCTGCGCCACCCGCGCTTCTCGATTCCTGATCGGTCTCGTGACCTGCTTGGCCACGCAGGGTGGAACGCCGTTCATCCCGCCCGCTGCCTCGCGCGCGTACGCGCTCGGCGGCATACCGATCAGCTCGGTGAAGCGGGTGCTGAAGGTGCCAAGCGACGAGCAGCCGACGGCGAAACAGACCTCGGTCACGCTGAGGCCGCCACGGCGCAGCCGCGCCATCGCGCGCTCGACACGCCGAGTCATCAGGTAGCTGTACGGCGACTCGCCGTACGCGAGCCGGAACTCGCGGCTGAAATGGCCGGCCGACATGTGCGCGTCGCGGGCGAGCGCCTCGACGTCCAGCGGCTGCGCGTACTCCCTGTCGATCCGGTCGCGAACCCGGCGCAGCAAGGCGAGGTCGCGCAGATGCTGGGGCGAGGCAATGTTGCTGGTCACCGCCAGATCGTGCCACGTAGGAGGAGGGCCGCCTGACCAAACTAAGTACCGCAGCGCGCGCGCCCGGTCCGCCGCAGCGCCGTAAAGTGGCTCCGGTGGACGGGCCTCCGGCGAACGACCGTGTCAGCGAGTACCTAGCGCGGATCGGTCCGGAGATCGACCGGTTCCTCCAAGCCGATCACGGCGACGCGGTTGAACGCCTCGACGAGTGGTCGAGCTCCCTTGCTGGCCCGCTGCCGGAGAAGGGACTGGGCGCGGACGCCGTGCTCGGCGAGCTCGAGCGCGACATCCTGCCGAACGGAATGCGGCTGGCCGAACCCGGCTGGTGGGGCTTCATCACGGTCGCGCCGGACGCGCTGCCCGCCGCCGTCTCGGCTGCGGCGTCGATCGCGAGCCCGCAGCGGTACACGATCACCGCCTTCAACCGGCTCGAGGAGCTCTCCCTCGAGTGGCTGGCGCAGCTCTGCGGCCTCGATTCGTCGCTGAAGGGCGTTTACTCGAGCGGCGGTTCCGTCGCGAACCTCGTCGCCCTGGGCGCGGCGCGCCAGTGTGCGCTCGAACGTGTCGGAGTCGATCCCGCCGCCGACGGTGTCGGGTCGAGGAAGGTCGCGATCTACACGTCGACCGAGGCCCACCACACCGTCCAGCGCTCGGCCGCCGTGCTCGGAATCGGCCGCGCGAACGTCCGCGAGATCCGGACGGACGAGCATCAGCGGATGGAGCCCGACGAGCTTCGCCGCGCACTTGCGGCCGACGTCGGCCGCGGCGTCGTGCCGGTGGCGGTCGTCGCGGCGGCGGGGACGACGAACACGGGAGCGATCGACCCGCTCCGCGCCCTCGGCGAGATCGCGCGCGAGCACGGCGCCTGGTTCCACGTCGACGGCGCCTACGGACTGCCCGGCATCCTCGACGAGCGAGTGGCACGTCTCTACGACGGGCTCGAGCTGGCGGACTCAGTCATCGTCGATCCCCACAAGTGGCTCGGCGCCCCCGTCGGGATCGCCGCAACGTTCGTCCGGGACCGCTCGATCTTGCATCGCGCATTCACGCAGGGCGCCGCTGCGTACCTGGAAGGCTCGTTCACGGATGCGGGCGTCCGCATCTCGATCGACAGCATGGGAATCCCGTACGCCGATTTCGCTGTCGAGCTCTCGGCGCCCGCCCGCGGCGTCGTCGTGTGGAGCATCCTGCGTCGACTCGGTCGCGAGGGGATGCGGGCGCGCGTCCGTCGCGACAACGACTTCGCGCGCCACCTCGCGGAGCGCGTGCGCGAGAGCGAGGCTCTCGAGCTGCTCGGGGAGCCCATTCTTTCGATCTGCTGCTTCCGCTACGTCGACGAAGGGATCGAGGATCTCGACGGCTTCAACGCGGCGCTCTTCCGCCGCCTCGTCCAGGAGACGCCGTACCTTCCGAGCTCGACCGTCGTCAACGGCCGGTTCGCGATCAGGCCGTGCTTCATCAATCCGCGTACTGACCAGGTGCACGTCGACGGCCTCGTCGAAGCCGTCGTCGCGATCGGTGACGAGCTACGCGTTGCAGGAGCGACGGCATAGGCCGGGCTGGACACGGACAGGTCGCGTTGGCGACGATGAGCGTCGGACACGATCGTGATACCGGAGGACTGGCGCGGGCGCGAGGTCTCAGCCGCCGAAGCGGTTAGTGTCGTTCGCCCCGGCGACCATGTCTTCGTCGGCACCGCGTGCGGGACACCTCGCACCCTGGTTCAGGCGCTCGAGCAGGTCGAGCCGCCGGTGCCGGGACTCACCCTCGTTCATTTCCTGACCGACCGGATCACCACCGGCGTCGCCTCGACGAAGTACCGCCACCGGGTCTTCTACGTCGGCCAGGATGTCCGCGATCTCGCGGACACCGGCGAGGTCGAGTATCTGCCGCTCGCGCTGCCGGACGTACCCCAGTTGTTCCGCAACGAGCGGATCCCGGTCGACGTCGCGCTCGTGCAGGTCGCTCCGCCCGATCCGGACGGCACGTGCAGCCTCGGCATCTCGGTCGACGTGACGCAGGCGGCCGCGCTCGCAGCACGCGAGGTCGTGGCGGAGGTCAACCCCAACATGCCGCGCACGCGTGGGAACAGTCGGATCCCTTCGGAGCTGATCGGTCGGTTCGTCTCGGTCGACAGTCCGGTGATCGAGTACGTGCACGACCCGGCAGACGGCGTGGCTGAGCAGGTCGCCCGGTACGTCGCTCGGCTGATCGACGACCGCTCGACGCTGCAGATCGGGCTCGGGAGAGTCCCCAACCAGATGCTCGCCCATCTGACGAATCGAAACGACCTGGCGATTCACTCCGACGTCATCACCGAGCCGCTCGTCGACCTCGTCGCGGCCGGAGTGGTAAGCGGTGCCGTCGTCGCGAGCTGGGCGATGGGCACGCGCAGGCTCTACGCCCTGGTGGACGACGACCCGCGCTTTGCCTTCCATCCGATCGACCACGTCTGCGATCCGGAGGTGATCGCCGCGAACGAGCGGATGGTCTCGGTCACGCAGGCCTTCAGCATCGATCTCACCGGCCAGGTCTGCACGGAGAGCCTGGACGGGCGGCTCTACGGCGGGATCTCGACGGGCCCCGCGTTTCACCGCGGCGCGCTCGCCACAGCGGGAGGAATGGCGATCGTCTGCCTTGCCTCGCGCACGCCCGAGGGCGCTGCCGCGATCAAGCTCGACCTCGAGCCTGGAGAGCCGGTCGCGATACCTCGCAGCGACGTTCACTGGGTGGTCACCGAGCACGGTACCGCCTATCTGTTCGGGCGCTCGCTGGCCGAGCGGGCTGTTGCCTTGATCGACATCGCTCATCCGGACGACCGTGACGGGCTGCTCGAGAGCGCCGTCGAGAGAGGTCTCGTCACGCGCGATCAGATGCTTCGCAGCCGCGCCCCCTATCCGGTGACGGAGGAGCGGGACGTCGAGCTGCGCGACGGGCGTCGGGTTCGCGTGCGACCGACGCGGACAAGCGACACGAAAGCGATGCAGGCCCTCTTCTATCGCCTGCCGGCGGAGGACGTGCGGACGCGCTTCTTCCACAAGCTGACGTCGCTTTCCGACGCGGCAGCGCAGGCGTTGTGCAGCGTCAACTACCAGGACGAGATGGCCTTTGCAGCCGTCGTGGGCGTGCGTGAGCAGGAGCGGATCGTCGGCGCCTGCTCGTACTACGTCGATCCGAGGAGCGGCTTCGCCGACGTCGGCTACATGGTTGACCCGGATTGGCAGGGAGCAGGCCTGGGCCGGATCTTGCACGCGCGGATGGTCGAGTACGCCCGCTCCCGCGGGCTACGTGGCTTCAGCGCCGACGTCGTCTTCGGCAACTCGCGCATGCTGAAGGTCTTCAAAGGCGGCGATCACGACGTCGAGGTGACGACCGAAGGCGGGATCAGCGAGGTCAAGATGCGCTTCGACGCCTAATCGGCCCGAACGAATTTACAGGCGACTTTCTGTGTTGAAGACCGTTTTTATGGCTTGAAAGCCGGACAGCACGCTTGACTTCCCCTGCCCGGTGTTCCATGTGCGCGTCGAACGAGTTACGCGATCGGAGTGGCGGCCGCAGGGGCCGCCGAGCGACGCGCGACGGCTGGGAGAAGACGCACGATTGGTGATCTATTTGGCGCCGCGCTCCAATTCTTAAAG
>JBKOUJ010000123.1:0-2656 GCA_046723355.1 Actinomycetota bacterium
CGTGCGAGCGCGGTCATAAGCCGGCCACCATACGGACTCCCAACGAGGCTGCGCAAGACCTATTCCCAATGAATGGGGCTTATTCAGCTATTCACGGCGACCGCCCGCTGCTGTATCGTCGGGGCCATGGCGATGACGCGAACGATCGAGCTCAAGACGGCCGTTCCCGGGCCGAAATCGCAAGAGATTCTGGCCCGGAAGGAGCGAGTGGTCGCCGACCCGCTCTCGGTCTTCCTCCCGGTCGTGATCGAGGAAGCGCGCGGCGCGACGCTCACGGATGTCGACGGCAACACCTTCCTCGACTTCACGGGCGGCGTCGGCTGCCTGAGCGTCGGCCACTCGCACCCACGCGTCGTCGAGGCGGCGCAGGAGCAGCTGACGAAGTTTTCCCACACCGACTTCACGATCGTCCCCTACGAGGTCTACGTGACCTTGGCCGAGCGCTTGATCGCCGCGGCGCCGTTCCGTTCGCCGGCCAAGGCGGCGTTCTTCAACGCCGGCACCGAGGCCGTCGAGAACGCGATCAAGTTCGCGCGCTCGTACACGGGTCGCCCTGCGGTGATCGGCTTCGAAGGCGGCTTTCACGGCCGGACGCTGCTGTCGCTTTCGCTGACGTCGAAGACGCATCCGTACAAGGCCGGTCTGGGGCCCTTCGCGCCCGAGGTGTACCGCGTCCCGTTTGCGAACGAGTACCGCGGACCGAGCGCCGAAGACGCGCTCGCGGCGCTCGAGCGCGCGCTGATCACCCAGGTCGCGGCCGAGACGGTCGCGGCGATCGTGATCGAGCCCGTACAGGGCGAGGGCGGCTTCGTGGTCGCGCCGAAGGCGTTCCTCGAAGGCGTCCGTCGGATCTGCGACGAGCACGGGATCGTCATGGTCGTCGACGAGGTCCAGACGGGCTTCGGGCGCACCGGCAAGCTGTTCGCCATCGAGCACTACGGGATCGAGCCGGACCTGATCACCGTCGCGAAGTCGATTGCCGCCGGCCTGCCGCTTTCGGGCGTGATCGGCAAGGCCGAGATCATGGACGCGCCCGGCGACTCCGCGATCGGCGGAACCTACGTCGGCAACCCGGTGGCCCAGGCGGCGGCGCTTGCGGTCCTCGACGTGATCGAGGACGAAGGCGTCTGCGACCGGGCCGCGCAGGTCGGGGAGACGATTCGGGCCCGCATGGAGTCGTGGCAGGAGCGTTGGCCCCGGATCGGCGACGTGCGAGGGCTGGGGGCGATGCTCGCGATCGAGCTCGTTCAGAAGCGTGCGGAGCCGGACGCCGACACTGCGAGCGCGGTCGTCGAGGCCGCGGCCGAGCGCGGGCTGCTGCTCCTCAAATCAGGCATCTACGCGAACTGCATCCGCGTGCTGGCGCCGCTCGTCCTCACCGACGCAGAGCTCGAAGAGGCTCTTGCGGTCTGGGAAGAGGCGCTCGACTCGGTTCTCAGCTAGAACGTCGTTCATGTTGATTCGCATGGCCGCAGCGGCCACGGCGTGCGCCGTGCTCGCCGCCGGCGCGGCCGCGGCGCCGCGCAAGACGTTCGCGCTGTGGCTCGGGAGCAGGGTGTTCGTCACGACCAACGGGAAGGCCTGGCGGAACGTGACGCCGCGGGAGATCGCGCCGCCGACGTCGATCGACAACGTCGCCTTCGAGGGAGCGCGCGACGGCTGGTTGCTCGCGAGCGTCTGCGGCGCGAACGGGTTCGCCTACCGCACCAACGATGGCGGTCGGACGTGGACGAGGCATGCCTTCGACTTCGCCCACACGTGCAACGCGGGCTCGAACTTCCTCCTCGACGTCGTCGGCGCTCGGCGAGCTTGGGTGGTCCGCAACGAGCCGGCTGGATCGTTCGCAAGCCTCTACCGGACGACCGACGGGGGCCGATCTTGGCGCCTCGCCGATCCGGATCTGCCCGATATCGGAGCGGTCACATTCGTCCGTGACAGCCGCGGCTGGCTTGCCGGCGGGCGACTCTTTCACACGCTCGATGGCGGCCGGCACTGGACGCGCGCCCTATTACCGGCGCCGCGCGGTTACCGCGGCCGGCTGCTCCTGCTCTCGAACGTGCGCTTCTTCGGACGGACCGGGATCGTTGCGGGCGAGTATTACGGGCGCCGCCACGTGATCGGCTTCTACCGGACAAGGGACGGCGGCCGGAGCTGGCACCTGCTTGCGAGGTTGCCCGGCTCCGAGCCGTACATCTACCCGCAGTTCACGGTCAGCGCGGTCTCGGCAACCACCGTCTGGCTGCTCACCGAAGGCGCGCGGCCGACCGCGAACGTCACCGTCGACGGTGGCCTCCATTGGAAGCGCCACGACCTCGCAAACAAGCTCTACGCGCCGACGGCGCTCAATGCGAGAGTCGCCGTCGCATCCGACTTTCGCGGCAGGCCCAAGATCACCCGCGACGGCGGTCGCACCTGGCGCACTCTCCGGTTGTGAGTCCACCGGTCCGGGCATCCTTCCACGCGTGGTCGGCGAACTAATCGCAGGCCGGTACGAGCTCGAGGAGCTCGTCGGCTCGGGTGGCATGTCAAGCGTCTATCGGGCGCACGACAAGCTGCTCGAGCGCACCGTTGCGCTGAAGATCCTCCACGAGCAGTTCACGCGCGACGACGCCTACGTCGAGCGCTTCCGCCGCGAGGCGCGCGCGGTCGCGCAGCT
>JBKOUJ010000136.1:0-1452 GCA_046723355.1 Actinomycetota bacterium
ACGGAGCCTCGGCGGAGGGCACGATCAACGGAACATTCAACGAAATGTTCATGTTCAACGGCGCCGCCGCGCTCGAGACGCCCGAATTCGTCGCGTCTCACATCGATGAGCTCGGCACCCCGACGAGCTACAACCACTTCGCGGTGGGCTGGGCGCACACGATGGACACGCCCTACCAGTGGACGAAACAGGTGGCATCGCACTGGGGCGGCACACGCAACGGCACGATCGTCCATTGGCCACGCGGGTTCACGGCGCGTGGCGAGGTGCGAACGCAGTTCCACCATGTGATCGATGTCGCCCCGACCGTGCTCGAGGCCGCAGGGCTTCCGCACCCGACCACCGTCGACGGCGTCGATCAGCATCAGATCGAGGGCGTGAGCATGGCGTACTCGTTCGACCGCGCAAGCGAGGCCGATCGCCGCAACACGCAGTATTTCGAGATGTTCTGCAACCGCGGCATCTACCACGAAGGCTGGACTGCGGTCACCCGCCACTCGACACCCTGGATAACGGCCCAGTCCCTGCCTCCGTTCGACGACGACGTCTGGGAGCTCTACGAACCAGGCGACTGGAGCCAGGCTCACGACCTGGCAGTCGAAATGCCCGAGAAGCTGGCGGAGCTGCAGCAGCTCTGGCTGGGAGAGGCCCGCAAGCACAACGTGCTCCCGCTCGACGACCGCCGGATCGAACGATTTAACGCCGAGCTCGTCGGCCGGCCGGAGCTCGTGAAGGGAAACTCGCAGCTGCTCTTCGGCGGCATGGGCCGCCTCACCGAGCACAGCCTCGTCAACATCAAGAACAAGTCCCATGCGGTCACGGCCGAGATCGTCGTGCCCGAGACCGGCGCCGAGGGTGTGATCCTCGCCCAGGGCGGCGCCTTCGCCGGCTGGAGCCTGTACACGAAGGATGGGCGTCCGAAGTACTGCTACAACCTGCTCGGCCTGCAGCGCTTCAAGATCGACGGGGATGCCACGATCCCGCCCGGAACGCACCAGGTTCGAATGGAGTTCGCCTACGACGGCGGCGGCCCCGCCAAGGGCGGCGCCGTCACCCTCTACCTCGACGGTGACCAGGTGGGTGAAGGTCGCGTCGAGGCAACCGTGCCGCTGATCTTCTCGGCGGACGAGACCGCCGACGTCGGACGCGACACCGCATCCCCTGTCAGCGACGACTACGACGGCGAGAGCAGCGTCTTCACCGGCAAGGTGAATTGGGTGCAGATCGACCTCGGCGAGGACGCCGAGGAAGCCGACCACCTGATCACGGCCGAGGAGCGCCTGAGCGTCGCGATGGCGCGACAGTAGCGGCATTCCGGGGGCGTCGGATCCGATCGGCCCCCCACCGGCGGAGGGTATGGCGAACTGCCGGCAGGGGGAGGTCCCCTGGCAGAACCTGAAGCTCGACGGTTTCGAGGGGCGTCTCCGGTGGGCTCGTTCCCGCCGAACGCCT
>JBKOUJ010000001.1:0-6351 GCA_046723355.1 Actinomycetota bacterium
CTCGGCGGAAGACCCGGATCTCGTCCAACCTGCCGGGGCGTCCGTTCTTCCGGAGGTAGACGGAATCGACGAGGAGACCGCCGCGCTCGGCGCAGCCGACCAGGCTCGGCTCGCCGCGGCGGCCATCGAGGCCGCGGGCGACATGCCGGTGTACGGCGTCTTCACGAGCGGCATCTCGACGATCGGAATCGCCACCTCGGCCGGGTTCAGCGCAGAGCAGACATCCACCGACGCAATGGTGCTTGGCCTCGCCGCGACGGAGGACGTGTCCGGATATGCCGAACAGACGTCGTGGGCGGTCCGCGATGTCGATCCCGCGCAGGTCGTGGCAGATGCCGTCGAGCTCGCAGCGCGGACGGCCGGGGCAAGCGAGCTGCAACCGGGCTCCTATCGCGCAGTCCTCGGCCCCTACGCGCTCGGGGAGCTCCTTCAATACTTCGGCGAGGACGCCTTCAGCGGGCTGGCCCTCCTCGAGGAGCGGAGCTACCTCGCGGGGCGGCTCGGCGAGCGCTGCTTCGACGAGAAGGTCTCGATCGCGGACGATGCCCTCGACCCGCGCGGCCTGCCGAAGACGTTCGACTTCGAGGGTATCCCCAAGCAACGCGTGCCGCTCGTTGAGAACGGCGTCCTACGCGGCGCAGTCTGGGACCGGGCGAGCGCGGCGCGTGCGGGAGACTCCGTTCGCACGACCGGCAACGCGCCGCCGCCGGGGGTGCGACGCTGGGGGCCGGCTCCCTTCGCGCTGTCGGTCGCGGGCGGGGAAGCCGAGTCGGTCGACGCGCTGGTCGAGCTCGTCGGCGAGGGAATCTACGTCAACCGCCTGCACTACCTCGGCGTAGTCGAGCCGCGGCAGGGAATCCTGACCGGGATGACCCGCGACGGAACCTTTCGCATTCGCGAGGGCAAGCTCGCCGAGCCGCTTGTGAATCTGCGCTTCACGGTCGCGGTCCCCGACGTACTGGCGGACGTTCCGGGATTGACGCGCGAGACCACGCTTGCCAACCAGTCGGCCTTCTACGGCGAACGATTCGCGTACGGGGCGCTCGTGCCGGCGCTCGCGACCGCGCGGTTCGACATCACCGGGATCGGGGGCACGCCCGGGATCTAGCTGAGCAGGTGGAAGAGCGCGATCGTGTTCGCGAAGAACAGGAGCCCGACCACGACCGTCAGCCGCGTCAGGTTCCGTTCCACGATGTGGGTGCCGCCTTGCGAGGCAGGCGTGAAGCCCATGCCGCCGAAGCCGGTGTCCCGCCCGGAGTGCATGAGGATCAGCCCAACCAGGGCGATCGAGAGGATCACGTGGACCACGGCGAGCAGCTGCAACATCGCCCGGCCAGGATAGCCGAGCATTTGGGGAGTCAGCGAGTGGCCGTCTCGACGATGGCGTCGACGAGCTCGGAGGCGATCCGGTCCTTCGTCACGTAGCCGGCGGCACCCGCGTCGCGGGAACGGTCCACGTCGGCAGCGGCGTTCGAGCCGGTCAGCATCAGCACGCACGTCTCCGGCCGCGCCTCGCGGATCCGCCGCGTCGCTTCGACGCCGTCCATCACCGGCATGCTGATGTCCATCAGAACGACGTCGGGATCGAGGCCGAGCACCATCTCGAGCGCCTCGGCGCCGTTGCGGGCGCGCCCGACGACGTCGATCCGGCTCTCCGCGGCGAGGATCGCCTCGAGCGCCTCGGCGAAGAGCCGATGGTCGTCGACGATCAGGACTCGAATCGGCTGTTCAACCTGGGCGGCTGAGTCCATCCGCTCATTAAACGGAACTCTGCGTCGTTAGGCTCCTTCGATGGCCGACGACGACGCCCGAATGCGGATACAGAAACTGCTCGTGACGGGTGACAACCGCCTCAAGCAGGGGGTCGACGCCGCGAGGGCGCGGCAGAGTTACGAGCAGGCGCTCGAGGTCGCGCGCGAGGCGGGGCTGGAGGATTCGGTCAGGCCGCTGGTCGAGCTTCGGCTTGCGGAGCTTGCAAGGCTCCGAGGAGGATCGCCTCCACCCGGCGCGCCTGCTCAGTGACGTCGTGCCGCTCGGCGGCGGCCCGGGCGGCGGGGTTCGGGGTGGCGAGCGCGGCCGCGGCGCGCAGAGCGTCCGAGAGCCCACCCTCGTCGAGGGGGTCGACCAGGATTCCGGCCTCAGGCGGGACGAACTCTGGGGGCCCGCCGACCGTCGTCGCGACCACTGAGCGCCCGCACGCCATGCCTTCGAGTAGCGCCTGGCCGAACGGCTCGACGAGGCTCGGCTGGCAAACGACGTGCGACTCGGCGATCAAGCCGGGGACGCGGTCGTAGGGGACGGCGCCGAGCAGGCGCAGGTTGTTGCGGCCTTCGAGTTGCGCTCGGAGCGGGCCGTCGCCCGCGAAGGTGAGCGTCCCTTCGCCGAGCCGCTCGAACGCCCGGGCGAGCCGGACGACGTTCTTTCGCTCGGTCAGCGACCCGAGGCACAGATAAGCAGGTGGTCCGTCAGGCGCGGCCGTCAGCCGGAACCGCTCGAGGTCGACGCCGCAGTCGACGACCTGCGTCTTGCCCTGCGCGGCTAGGATCTTGCGCTCGAGCTCGCGGCGCAGATAGTCGGAGACAGCGATCACGGCGCTGGCGCGGCGAACGACGGCCGATGTCGCAGCGCGGATGCCGGCGCGCTCGCCGATGTTCGCGACGTCCTGCCCGTGCGCCGTGACGACGAGCGGCGCCCGCGAGGCGAGCGCAGCGATCAGCCCGGTCGGGACGAGGAAGTGGGCATACACCACGTCGGGCCTGAACCGCCGTGCGGCTTCAACCGTGCGCCGGGCAAGGCGCGCGTATTTGCCTAAGCCGCCGGCGCGGCTGGTCAGCACCGCGTGCTCGATCTCGTGCCCGCGCCCGACGAGCGCCAGCTCGAGCTGCCGGACGAAGACGCCGTAGTCGGGCTCGACGTCCCCCGGATACATCTGCGAGACGAGCAGGATCCGCACCGCGGCGCAGTTTCACGGTTTTGGTGCAGTTGCGTTTGCCGCGGGCTCGCTTTTCGTCGGTAGCGTCGAGCACGAGGGAGGAGGGATGAGCCCCACCCAGGGTGGGGGCGCGCGCGTGTACCTTGCAGCGCACGCGCGGTGCATTGCAGCGCACGCGCGGTGCACTACGCGACGGCCGCCAACGGGTCGCCGACGCGAACGCGGCCCGCCCGCTCGACCTTCGCGTAGACGCCGAAAAGGACGGCGCCGTCGCTTTCGCGCCGGCCGCGGTAGCCCGCGAGCAGGCGCAGCGTGTCGAAGTCCCGCTCGCCGGTCTCAGGATCGCGCGTCGTCACCGCGCAGCGGTCGACCGCCCCGCCGACGCGGATCACCGCGGCGCCGATTGCAAAACGGCGGCCCTCCCACTCGTCCTCCTCGTGCGGGTCGCACCCTTCGAGCTCGAAGAGCATCCGGAAGCGACGGGCGTCGATCCCATCGCGGCCGGCCTCTCGGGCAAGCCGCGTGAGCGAGCCGTCCGAGATCAGCGTGACCGGCTCGTTGAGCCCCGAGCCGGGTCGATCCGCGCGGGCGAGCCGCACGGGACGGCCGGCCAGCCGTGAGAGTGGCTCTTCCCACGGCCCTGGGACGATCGCGCCTCGGATGTCGATGCTGCCCGTCGTCGAGTGGATCCGCTCGCCGCTCGCCCGCGCGTCGCCCTCGAGGAGGCTCCCGTCGGGGAAGCGAATTCGCAGCAACTCGGTGCGGACGTCGTAATCCGACTGGGCGCGGACGGGCCACGGTGTGCGCGAACTGCGTAGGCGCTGGCCGGCCGCGTCGACAAGGAAGAAGCGCCGGTTCTCCTCCACGCCGTCGGGGCCTAGCATCACCTCTTCCGGATGGCAGAGACGAAAGCCTTTGACCGGCGAGATCGAGATGCGCGCGACCCGCGTCATCGCGGCCCGATCGCGACCATCAGTAGCGGCGAATCATGGGTGTCAAGCAGCTTCGAGACCTCGTCGTCGAAGAAGGTCGACGCGGCAGCTCCCCACGCGTACATGAACGCGCCCACCTGAAGGCGGCCCGCGCGGATGCCGGCCTCGAGCTGCGCCCAGCGGTAGCCGCGCGGGCCGAGGCGCGCGACGATCGCATCGATGTCGCCGACCTGGAAGACGTTGACCGGGGCGTCCCGCGGGTGCTCCTGCTCCATCGCGGCGAAGCCGACGGCGGTCCGGAGCTCCTGCTCCTCGTGGTCCGCGAGAAGTCCAAGCTCGGCGTCGTAAACGCCCGGCTCGAGCCCCTCGACCGCAGCGACCGTCACCACCTGCCGTACGACCGAAGGTGCGTCGGCCGGAATCGGCCCCTCCGACCAGGTCAGCAGCGTGCGAAGGGCGTCGACCGGGAGCGGCCCCTGCGCGTACTGCCTCACCGACCGGCGCCGGCGGATCGCGTCGACGAGCGCGTCCCGGTCGAGTCTCGGCTCAGTCGCGGCCAGCGGCGCCCGCCACGCGCGCACCTCGTCGGCGTCGGCGAAGGAAGACGCGTCGTGAGCCGCTTCGGCGAGCGGATATCGAGGGACTGTCCCCGGTAGGGGACTGTCCCAGAAACCGTGCTTGGGCCGGTCCGGTGAATGGGACGGTCCCCGTTCGGGGACAGTTCCTGCTTTTCCGAGCGCCAGCAGGGCGAGTGCGTACTCGTGCTGGCCGTCCGCGCCGAGGAGCTCATTGAGTTCGCGGTCGACGAAGCCGACATAGAGCTGCGGCTCGAGGCCGTCGGCCGCCGCGAGGGCGAGCAGGTTCGCGAGCATCGTCCCCGCGTCCCACCAGACGTGGCGGTAGCCCCGCTCCAGGTACTTCCAGCCGGTCCGCTCGTGGATCCCGGTGAGCACGACGAGCGCGCCGGCGTCGGCGAGCTCTGGCTCTGCCGCAGCGTTCGCGACGACCTGCCTCGCATCGTCGCCGCGCAGTTGGACCAATGCCGGCGTCATCACGTCGAACGTGAAGAGGCCGTCCGCCGCGGCGATGTACGCCTCGATCGGATAGAGCGCGCCCGCGCTCGAGTACGCGCGCCAGTGAATCGTGCCGCCCCCGTAGTCGCGCCGCGGCTGTGAGCGGACGATGCCCGCGGCGTCCTGAAGCAACGGCCCCGCGAGAGAGGCGTCCAGTGGCAACCGGCTCGCGTCGCCGTAGTCCTTGAACGGACTCGGACGCGCGTCGACCATCCGCGCCTCGTCCTCGTCGGTGCCGTGTGCCGCGACGTTCGTCGCGCGGTGGTAGCCGAGAACGGCGCTCACCTACGCCCGCTGGGCGTCGTACATCCCGAACTCATCGCGGAGCACGTTGCAGATCTCGCCGACCGTGCAGCGTGCCCGGAGCGCCTCGCGCATCGGCGGGAGCAGGTTCTCCTCGCCGCGCGCCGTCTCGCGGACGCGCTCGAGAGCCGCCGCAGCATCGCCGGCGTTGCGCTCCGCCCGCACGCGCGCCGTCCGCTCGAGCTGGCGACGCTCCGCCTCCGGGTCGAGGCGGTGCAGCTCGATGCTCTCCGACTCCGGCTCGGTGTAGCGGTTGACGCCGACGATCAACCGATCGGCGGCCTCGACCTGCTGCGTGTAGGCGAAAGCGGCCTGCTCGATCTCCTGCTGGACGAACCCCTGCTCGATCGCCGCGACCGCGCCGCCGAGCTCGTTCACGCGGTCGATCAGCTCCCGCGCGCTCTGCTCGAGCTCGTTCGTGAGGTCTTCGATGAAGAAGGAGCCGCCGAGCGGATCGGCGGTGTCGGTCCCACCCGCTTCGTGGGCGAGGATCTGCTGCGTCCGGAGCGCGATCCGTGCCGAGCGCTCGCTCGGCAGCGCGAGCGCCTCGTCGAACGCGTTCGTGTGGATCGACTGCGCTCCTCCGCAGACCGCCGACAGCGCCTGGACGGTCACGCGCGCGACGTTGTTCTCGGGCTGCTGCGCCGTCAGCGTCGAGCCGCCGGTCTGCGCGTGGAACCGAAGCGCTTGCGCCTTCGGGTTCTCGACGCCGAAGCGCTCTCGCATGATCCGCGCCCAGAGCCGCCGCGCCGCCCGGAACTTCGCCACTTCCTGGAAGAAGTGGTTGTGGGCGTTGAAGAAAAAGGAGAGCCGCTCACCGAACTTGTCCGGCGACAGGCCCGCGTCGACGGCCGCCTGGCAGTAGGCGATTCCGTTGGCGAGCGTGAACGCGAGCTCCTGCACGGCCGTCGAGCCGGCCTCGCGGATGTGGTAGCCGGAGATCGAGATCGTGTTCCAGCTCGGTAGCCGCTCCGCGCAGTACGCGAAGAGGTCCGTCGTCAGCCGCATCGACGGCCGCGGGGGAAAGATGTAGTTCCCGCGTGCGCAGTACTCCTTGAGGATGTCGTTTTGCACGGTGCCGCGCAGCTTGTCGCCAGGCACGCCCTGCTTC
>JBKOUJ010000014.1:0-12142 GCA_046723355.1 Actinomycetota bacterium
GGCGTCCAGACGCTCAAGTCGAACCCGGCCCGGCTGCGAGAGGTCAATAGGGACGTCGAGGAGCTCGGCGCAAAGGTCGTCCACCAGTGGGCGACGCTCGGGCCGTTCGACTTCGTCAACGTCGTCGAGGCGCCCGACGCCGCCACGATCGCGCGGGTGTCCGTCGCGCTCGGCGCGCGCGGGAGCGCGAAGCTGCAGACCCTTACCGCGCTGACGATCGACGACTTCCTGGGCGCGCTCGACTAGCGAAAAGCGACGGACACCGCAGCCGCGAGCGCTGCGTTGTCGGCGATCAGCCGTTTGTTCACGCGGACGGTTGCGCCGCCGCTACGCTCGTGCAGTCGGCCTAACACGAAGGGCGTCACAGCTGGGCCGCTGATCCCCGCCTCGTTTGCGGCGGCGAGTGACTCTTCGATCAGCGACTCAACCTCGATGCTTTCGGCCGGCGGTTGGGCGAGCAACAGCCCGGCATTGCCTAGCTCCCAGTGGGCGCGCGCGATCCGAGCTGTCTCGGCAGCGTCGTCGATGCGGAGACCGAGCGTCGGTCCTCCAGTCGCGGAATAAAAGAGAGGCAGCGTCTCGGTGCGCCACCCGGCGACTGGGACTCCGAGCGACTCGAGCACCTCGAGGGTCGCAGTGACATCCAACAGCGACTTGACGCCCGACGAGACGACGAGCGCCTGTGTTCGTGCGATCGCCGCGAGATCCGCCGACACGTCAGGATGTTCGGCGAAGCCGCGGTGTACGCCCCCGATGCCGCCGGTGCCGAGGAAGCGAATGCCGACACGCGAGCAGACGGTGAGCGTTCCGCCGACGGTTGTTGCGCCGAGCTCGCTGCGTGCGCGGGCGACGGCGATGTCGCGCGGCCCGACCTTGCGCGCGCCCTCTCCGGCCGCTGCAAACCGCTCGAGCTCGTCCTCGGTCAGGCCGACCTTGATGTCGCCGTCGACGATGCCGATCGTTGCGGGCACGGCACCTGCCTCGCGCACGCGACGTTCCGCTTCGAGGGCAACAGCGAGTCCCTCCCCGTTGGGAAAACCGTGCGCGACGAGCGTGGTCTCGAGCGCGACGATGGGGCCGAGGTCCTGGCGCGCTTCGGCGACTTCGGGTCGGATCTCGATCATGGCGTCGCTCCAAGCTTGGCGACCGCGCGCGCAGCAGTCTCGAGTGCGAGCTCGACTCCGCCGACGAGGTAGCCCGCGGCGAACGCGTCGCCGGCGCCCGTCGTGTCCACGACCGTCGCGGGCATGGCGGGGAACTCGTGCCGCTCGCCCTCGTGGAGGATCGCGCAACCGGCAGCGCCGCGCTTGATCGCCCACGTCGCGTCGGGCAGCGCCTCGCTTCCGACCGCCCTGGCCTCCTCCTCGTTCGCGAATACGACATCGGGAGCAAGCCCGGCAAGCCTGTCGCGCAGCCGCTCGGATCCAAAGCGGTCGATTACGCTCGTCGACGCGAGGTCGACACTCAACGAGCCACCGCGCTCTCGGACGAGCTCGGCTGCGCGTGCGGCGGCGCCGTCGATCGGCGAAGACATCACGCTGTAGCCGGAGAGGTGGAGGTGCGTGGCGCCGTCGAACCAGACCGGCTCGAGCTCCTCCGCGGACAGGCTCGGCGCAACGCCCCGGTCGCTGGCCATCGACCGCTCGCCGTTCTGTCCGACGATCGAGACGATGACCCCGTTTCGGCCCAGCACCACCGGCCCGAAGATCTCGACGCCGATCCGCGCGAGCTCCGAGGCGGCGAGCGAGGCCGCCGGATCGTCGCCGCGCTTGCCGATGAAGCGGGCTTCGACGCCGAGCGAGGCGGCCCAGGCGGCGACGTTGGCGGCCTGGCCGCCCGAGCCGGTCCTGGTCGAGGCCGCAGCGTCCGTGCCGGGCCGCAGGGGTTCGTCGAGCCGGACGATCACGTCGAGTAGCAGGTCACCGACGGTGCAGAGAACGAGCCTGGGCATCGCCGTACAATCGTCCCATGGACGGTCAGGGACGTGGTACCCGCCTGCGGACGTTCATGCTCGGCGGGCTCGTCGGCGCCTCGGCTGTCATCGCTGCCGCGCGCCGCCGGCGCGGCGCCTCTGCCCGGCCGCCGAGAGCCGGGCTCGCGGCGTTCGAAGATGCGCCGTGCTACCGCGAGCTGGTCGAGCTCGAGCGGGAGCGCACCCGAGGTTAGCCAGGCCCGCTGCTACTGTCAGAATGTGCCGATTTACGAATACCGTTGTCCGAACGGACACGTTTTCGAGCTGTTCCAGCGGATCGGCGAAGCGCCGCCCGAGAAGTGCGAGGTCTGCGACGCGACGCCGGTCGAGCGCGTCCTCTATCCCGTCGCCGTCCACTTCAAGGGCTCCGGCTTCTACTCGACGGACTACGGCCGTGGGTCGCGCCGGCAGGAAAGCAAGGACGGCACCGGCGGCGGTGACTCGGATTCCGCCGCGAAGAAAGACGGCGACAAGAAGCCCGAGACGAAGACCGAGGCCTAACCTCCGGGCGGCAGCCGGTTGGTGTAGCAGCCGGGCGGGAAGGTGTCACCGTTGGGCGGCGGGGGCTGCGGGGCCGACTCGCCCCTGACCATCGCGATCACGCGCAGGTTGTCCTCGCTCGGGTCGATGTAGCCGCCGTCGGCCGTGCCGCCGAGGCGGCAGTGCAGAGTCTTCCCGGAGCGGAACTTCAACCAGCCGAGCTGGATCATCTCGGTCGGGCTCAGGTCGGTGGCCAGCGGTTTCATCAGATCGCCGCCGATGAAGGGGAGCTTGAAGAAGGTGGCGCCGCTCGACAGCTTCGACATCAGCGCCTGAACGACCGCCTGTTGCCGCGCCCCGCGCGTGATGTCCGTATCGGCCGGGTTGAGCCTGTTCTCGCGCACGCGCGAGTAGATCAGGGCGCGGTAGCCGTTCATGTGCTGCATCCCTTTCGCGAACCGCCATCCCTTCCAGCGGGCGCAGCGCTCGTTCGTCGAGTACGGGCAGTCGAACTTGTTCGACAGGATCCGCTCCGGGACGTAGATGTCGATCCCGCCGACTTTGTCGATCAGCTTCGCGAAGCTATGGAAGTTGACCACGACGATGTGGTTGATCGGCAGTCCCGTGTACTCGTGGACGGTCCGCGCGGCGAGACGCGCCCCACCGATCTGGAAGGCGGCGTTGATCTTGTCGGGGCCGTGGCCGGGGATGTCTGGGACGCGGAGGTCGCGCGGGATCGAGAGGTAGATCAGCTTGTCGTGCTTCGGATCCGTGCGCAGGATCTGCATCGAGTCCGAGTGCTGGTCGGACGCCCGCGACGCGTTCAGGGAGTGGTCGGTGCCGAGCAGCAGGATGTCGGTCGGGTGCGAAAGGATCATCCCCTTGTCGGGGACGAGCGCCAGTCGGGCCGCCTCGGGGAGTCGCTTGTTCGCGTCCTTGACTCCGCTCCGGAAGGAGAGGTAACCGGCCAGGACCCAGAAGAACAAGACGAGGAACAGGAGAAGGACGGTGATCGCGGTCCAGCGCTTCCAGCCCCATGCGCGTAAGCCGGTTTTCGGCGGGCTTGCGCCGGGCCCGCGGTACTCGCGACGGCCGTCTCCGTTCGCGCCTCGTTCGCGGGTCGGTCGCGGGATCGCAGGGACTTTCCCCTTGACGCGGCCGCCGCGATAGACGCGATACGGCTTCTCTCCGCGAGGAGCCGACATTCGGCGGGCTATGGTACCCAGCCGTGGCGGACGCCAGGCGCGTCGTCGGGGTCGACGTGGGCGGGACGAAAATCCTTGCGGGCGTCGTCGATGCGGACGGCCAGGTCCAGCACCGGCGGGAGCGGTTGACCGAGCTCGAGTCACAAGAGCGGCTGGTCGAAGAGCTAGGCGCTGCGGTCGAAGACGTCATTGACGACTCCATCGAGGCGATCGGCTTCGGAGTGCCCTCGAGGGTCGATCAGCAGACCGGCCGGGTCGACGGCTCCGTGAACATCCCGCTCGTCGATGTCCCGCTTCGGGAGCTGATGACCGAGCGGTTCGGACTCCCGGTTGCGATCGAGAACGACGGCAACGCCGCTGCCCTGGCCGAGCATCGCGCCGGTGCCGGGCGCGACGCCCGGACGATGGTGATGCTCACTTTGGGGACCGGGGTCGGCGGCGGGGTCGTGATCAAGGACAAGCTGCTTCGTGACGGCGGCGAGCTCGGACACACGGTGCTCGTCTACGACGGCATTCCGTGCCAGGGCACGTGCACCGGCCGCGGTCACCTGGAGGGCTACGTGAGCGGCACGGCCGCGACGAAGCTCGCGCAGGAGGCGTTCGGGCCTGCCGTAGATGCGCATCGGCTCGTCCGACTGGCCGCCGAGGGCGACGCGACGGCGGTCGAGATCCTCGACGGGATCGGCCGGAAGCTCGGCGCCGCGATCGGCAGCTTCGTGAACGTCTTCCGGCCACAAATCGTCGTGATCGGCGGCGGCTTCGCATCGGCCGGCGACTTTCTGCTCGAACCGGCGCGCGAGATCATGCGGAGGGAAGCGCTTCCGCCGGCGAACGAGCGTGTCGAGATAGTCCGCGCGGAGCTGGGCACGGCCGCCGGCGTGATCGGCGCCGCGCTCGTCGCCTACGACGAGCTGACGTAGCGGGCGCCGTGCTCGCGGTCTGCGCGACCCCGATCGGCAACCTGGACGACGTCACCTTGCGGGTGCTGAGCGAGCTCGCCGAGGCCGATCTCGTGCTCTGCGAGGACACCCGGCACACACGACGGCTTCTCGAGCGTCACGGGATCCGCGCACCCCTCCGCTCTTATCACGAACACAACGAGGCGGCGCGAACGGCCGAGGTCCTGCCGCGGCTGCAGGCCGGCGAGCGGATCGCACTCGTCTCGGACGCGGGCCTGCCCGGCATCTCCGACCCCGGTGCGCGCCTGATCGGGGCCGCGCTCGAGGCGGGCGTGCCGGTTACCGTGCTACCGGGCGCGTCCGCGGTCGACACGGCGCTGGTTGCGGGCGGGTTTGCCGGCGAGCGCTACCAGTTCCTCGGCTTCCTGCCACGCGGCGACTCTGCCCTGGTGCGCGTGTGGGATGAGCTCGGTTCGTGGCCGTGGCCGGCCGTCGCTTTCGAATCGCCCCGCCGTCTGCCGGCGACGTTGCGCTCGCTGGCTGCGGCGGATCCGGAGCGCACGATCGCCGTCTGCCGGGAGCTCACGAAGCGGCACGAGCAGGTGGTGCGTGGGAGGGCGGAGGAGGTCGCGGCGGCCTTCACGAAGCCGCCGAAGGGCGAGATCACGCTCGTTGTCGGTCCGGCGGCGAAGGCGAAGCCGGCTGATCTGGCGGCGGCCGCGCAGGGAGTTGCGGAGCTCGTCGCGGCTGGGTTGCCGCGGCGCAAGGCCACTGAGGTCGTCGCGCGCCTGACCGGGCTCTCTCGCCGGCGCCTATACGACATGTCCTTGTAGTCCAAATTGACAACGTTCGACCGCACCGCTACGATGCTTGTGCGTTGTCAATGCAGAAAATATGGAGATCTAAATGCACCGGGCCTTGATCGCTGTCGTCACTACCGTGCTCGTGTTCACGCCCACCGCTGCAGCGTGGACGTGGCCGGCCGACGGGCCCGTGGTGGAGAAATTCAAGCTCGGCGACGACCCGTACGCGGCCGGCCAGCACCGCGGCATCGATATCGGCGCTCCTACGGGTACCGCGGTGCTGGCTCCGGCCTCGGGGACCGTCTCGTTCGCAGGCGCGGTCCCGGTCAGCGGTCGGACGCTGACGATCCAGACTCATGACGGGTACTCAGTGACGTTGACGCATCTCGGCTCGAACGGTGCGCAACGGGGCGACACGGTTAATGAAGGGTCGGCGATCGCCACCGTCGGTCCGAGCGGGACGCCAGAGCACGACGTGCCGTACGTTCATCTCGGCATCCGGCGTTCGGAGGATCCGAACGGCTACGTCGATCCGCTGCTCTTCTTGCCAGTCCGGCCGCTTGCGCCTCCTCCGGCGCCGCCTCCATCTCCGGCGCCTGCGCCGCCTCCGCCAACTCCTGCCCCGCCCGCCGCGCCGCCGGCCACGGTTGCGTCGCCGCCGGCCGCTGCACCGAAGCCTGTGTCGAGGACGCCGGCTCCCGTCGCCTCCGCACCCGCGGCGAAGTCGGCGGGCGGTTCACGGTCGGTCGCTCTCGGAGGAGAGGCCGAGGCGCCGGCTCATGGTTGGCGCATTCGGTCGCGCCCGGCCGCGAGCGCACTCGGCCGGTCGGGAACCGACGCCCCGGCGCGTGCCCGCGAACGAGTCGAGCCGCTGGCGTTGCCGCAGGCCCGTCCAGCGGCCGCAGGCGACGCGCGGAGCCGACGGCGGCCGGAAGGCCGGATCCATGTACGGTCGCGCCCAACCCTGGATCGGGGGAATCGCCTGTCCTCCGCCCGCGATGCCGGCAAGCGTGCGACCGGGCCCTCGCCGTGGCGCTGGGCCGCCGGATTGCCGTTGCTGATCGTGGCCGCTGCGCTCTTGGGTTGGCCCCGGCGATGTGGATCTGCCGCCGACAACCCCGCGCCTATCATTGCCGGAAATGTCGCGCTACTACCTGACAACGCCGATCTACTACGTGAACTCGACCCCGCACATCGGGCACGCGTACACGACGATTGCGGCGGACATCCTCGTCCGCCATCACAAGCAGCTCGGCGACGAGACGTTCTTCCTGACCGGGACGGACGAGAACGCCTCGAAGAACGTGCGCGCGGCCGAGCAGGCCGGTGTCGACCCGAAGACGTTCGTCGACCGGCTCGTCGAGGAGGATTGGCGTCCGCTCCCCGCCCGCGTCGGCGCGAGTCCCGACTTCTTCATTCGCACCACGGATGAGGGACATCACCGTTTCGTTCAGGAGTTCGTCCAGCGGATCTACGACAACGGCCATATCTACGAGGACACCTACGCGGGCCTGTACTGCGTCAGCTGCGAAGAGTTCAAGACCGAGGACGAGCTCACCGCCGACGGGCTGTGCCCCGAGCACGGGACGAGGCCCGAATGGATCGAGGAGCGCAACTGGTTCTTTCGCCTGTCGGCCTTCCAGGAGCAGCTGCTTCGACTCTACGACGAGCGGCCCGAGTTCGTGCAGCCCGAACACCGCTATAACGAGGCGCGCAGCTTCATCGAACGCGGTCTGCGCGACTTCAGCCTCAGCCGCGCGGGCCAGCCCTGGGGCGTGCCGGTGCCGTGGGACCCCGAGCAGGTGGTGTACGTCTGGGTCGACGCGCTGATCAACTACCTGAGCGCGCTCACGTACGCGCGACCGGCCGAGGACCTGCGGAACGAGTTCTGGCCGGTTGCGCGGCACCTGATCGGCAAGGACATCCTTCGCTTCCACTGCGTCTTCTGGCCGGCGCTGCTGCTCGCCGCCGGGTACGAGGTGCCGAAGCAGATCTTCGTCCACGGCTGGCTCTTGTTCGGCGATCGCAAGATCTCGAAGTCGAGTGGCAATGTGATCGAGCCGCTCGAGCTGGTGGATTTGTACGGCGTCGACGCGCTCCGCTTCTACGTCGCGCGCGTGACGCGGTTCGGCCAGGATGGAAGCGCGTCGGTCGACGACTTCCATGAGCGCTACGAGCGGGAGCTCGGCAACGACCTCGGCAACCTGCTCTCGCGTACGACAGCGTTAATCGCACGCTTCCGGGATGGGCGGCTCACCGAGGCGTCGTGGGACTCACCGTTTCGTTCCGAGCTCGAGCAACTGGCGAACGAGGTCCCGACGCGGCTCGACGCCTGGGACCTCTCTGGCGCCCTCGACGCGGTTTGGGGCGTGATCCGCTCCCTCAACCGCTACGTCGAGGATCGAGCTCCCTGGCAGCTCGCGAAGGACGAGAGCAGGGCCGAGGAGCTCGATCGCACCCTCTACGACCTTGCGGACGGCCTCCGGGTGGTGGCGATCGCGCTCTCCTCTTACTTGCCGGAGACGGCTGATCGGATCCTGGCCGCCCTCGGGCAGCCGGACGACCTCGCCTGGGAAGGGGTCGCCTACGGGCGGACGGTTCAGGCCGAAGGCATTGCCGCGGCAGAGCCGCTCTTCCCGCGCGTCGAGCTCGAGACCGCCGTCGCGTGATCGACACCCACGCGCACCTCGACGGGTGCGACGAGGCGCCGGAGGAGCTGCTCGCGCGCGCTCGCAATGCCGGCGTCGAGCGCGTTATCGCCGTCGGCTCGGGAATCGAGTCCTGCCGTGCGACGCTCGAGATCGCCGAAGCCGAGAGCGGCGTCTTCGCCGCGCTCGGGATCCACCCGCACCAGGCCGGCGGTCCCGAGGCCGGCCGGCTCGGAGAGCTCGCCGGCTTGCTAGGGGACGAGCGCGCCGTCGCCGTCGGCGAGACCGGCCTCGACTTCTACCGTGACTGGGCGCCGGAGGAGGCGCAGCGAAACCTCTTCGCCGCTCAGCTCGAACTCGCGGCTCGGCTCGGCAAGCCGGTCGTCGTCCACAACCGCGACGCGGACTCCGAGACGGTGGCGTTGCTCGCCGGCTTCGCGGGCACGGTCGTCCTGCATTGCTTCTCGTCTCCGGGTCTGCTCCAGACGGCGCTCGACCGCGGCTACTACGTCTCGTTCGCGGGAAACGTGACCTTCGCGAAGGCCGACGAGCTTCGGGAGGCCGCGGCGCGGGTCCCCGCCGATCGCATCTTGGCCGAGACCGACAGCCCCTACCTCGCCCCGGTTCCCCGCCGCGGACGGCCAAACGAGCCGGCGAACGTCGTTCACACGGTCGCGGCCCTGGCGGAAGTGCGAGGCGAGGACGCCGTCGAGCTCGCGGCGCGCATCGACGCGAACGCGACTACCGCCTTCGCGCTCTCGGTCGCCACGCCTTCGCGGTGAGCGCGCGGCCGAAGCGGGAGCTCGGACAGCACTTTCTCGCCGACGAGAACATCCTCCGCGTAATCGGTCGGCTCGCCGAGCTCGACCCGTCCGACGTTGTGCTCGAGATCGGGTCGGGGCTCGGCATCCTGACCGTCTATCTCGCCGACCGCGTCGCGCACGTCCACGCCGTCGAGCTCGACCGGTCGCTCGAGCCGGGGCTCCGGGAGGCCCTCGCCGGACGCGAGAAGGTGGAGCTCCACTTCGGCGACGCGCTCGCGCTCGACCTAAGCGCGTTCGAGCCGCCGGCGAAAAAGCTCGTCGCCAACCTGCCGTACAACGTCGCGACCCCGTTGGTCGCCGAGAGCCTCGACGGCCTCCCGGCCGTCGACTTGTGGTGCGTCATGGTGCAGCGTGAGGTCGCGGACCGGTTCTTCGCCGAGCCTGAGACGAAGGCCTACGGGGCGGTGTCCGTCCTCGTTCAGCTCGTGGCCGAGCGGACCGGATTCCATCCGGTGTCGCGGAACGTGTTCCGCCCGAGGCCGAACGTCGACTCGGCGCTCGTCGCCTTCCGCCGGCGCGGCGAGCTGCCCGCCGACTACGCGCGCGTGAAAGCCGTCGTCGGCGCCGCGTTCGCGCACCGCCGTAAGACGCTGCCGAACTCGCTCGAGCTGGCGGGCATCGCGTCGCGGGCCGAGGCGGCCGCCGGGCTCGACGAGATCGGCCGCGGTGCCGCGGTGCGTGCCGAGGAGCTGACGCCGGAGGACTTCGTGGCTCTCGCGCAAGCGCTCCGATGAGGAGGGAACCGGCGACCGCGAAGCTGAACCTCGCCCTCCTTGTGGGGCGCGGCCGCGAGGACGGCAAGCACGAGGTGGCGACGGTGTACCAGCGTCTCGATCTCGCCGACCGTGTCGCGCTCTCGCCCGCACCCGGCCTTCGTGTCGCTGGTTTTGCGGCGGACACGCTCGTCCGGCGGGCGCTCGAGCGACTCGCCGAAGCGGCCGGCGTTGCACCGAGCTGGGAGGCGAGGCTGACCAAGCGGATCCCGGTGGCTAGCGGCCTCGGAGGCGGGAGCTCCGACGCGGCCACGGCGCTGCGGCTCGCGAACGAGACGCTCGACCCCCCGTTGCCCGCGACCCTTCTGCGCGAGCTCGCAGCCGAGCTCGGCGCCGATGTGCCGTTCTTTCTTACCCAAGGCCCCCAGCTCGGCCTCGGTGACGGCTCTGAGCTGACTCCGTTGGACCTGCCCCAGGATTACTGGGTCGTGCTCCTCCTACCGCGCGGGGCCGAAAAGCTCTCGAGCGGGGCGGTCTATGCAGCCTTCGACGAGCGCGAGGGCGGCAAGGGCTTTCGAAACCGGCGCGCCGCGCTCCGCCGCGCTCTGGACGACGTCGGTCGAGCCGCCGATCTTGCGGAACTTCCGCCGAACGACCTGGCGAGCTCGCCTCTCGCCGCCGAGACGCTCGAACTCGGCGCATTCAGAGCTGACGTGACCGGCGCAGGGCCTGTCCTCTACGGGCTCTTCCAGCATCTCGAGACGGCGCGTCGGGCCCGGGCGGCCCTGAAGGCGCTGGGCCGAACCTGGCTCACCGTGCCTGCTTGGTACGGTTGACAGCAATGGAGTACGGGGGGCAGCGGGCACTAGAGCACGGATCGAGCCGATTCGGCCGGTGGCTGCGCCTACGCCGCGTCCGGATCGCCTTCTGGATCGCGGTCGCCGAAGGAATCCTGATCGTCCTCCACGCGATTTCGTGGTGGGCGGCGATCGTGATCGCGGCGCTCGTCCTGGTGAGTTGGTTCAGCTTTGCCCACCGCCTGCGCTCCGACACCGTCCGCCAAGCCGGCTGGATCCTCTCGGTCTCGCAAGCCCTCGTCGCGCTCGTCCCTGTATTAGTGCTGATTGTGGGGACGCTAGCGCTGATCATCGTCGCGCTCCTGGCAGTCGTGGCGCTCGTGCTTCTGTTCAGCTCTCGGGACTAAACTTTGTAGGTGGGCGCGAGGCTCTCCGGCGACGCGGTGGGGCGTAGCCAAGTGGTAAGGCAGCGGGTTTTGGTCCCGCGATCCCAGGTTCGAATCCTGGCGCCCCAGCCATCTCTGAGCTTGTGACGCAGAAGCTTGCAACCGTGATCATGGCCGGCGGCCTCGGGACGCGTATGCACTCTGAGACGCCGAAGCACCTCCATCCGCTGCTCGGCCGGCGGATGGTCGATTGGGTGATCGATGCCGCCCGTGCCCTCTCGCCCGATCGGCTCGTCGTCGTCACCTCGCCGGAGACCCAGGGTGCGATCGCCGGCGACGGCGTCGCGGTCGCTGTCCAACCAGAGGCCCGGGGCACGGGCGACGCGGTCGCCGCGGCTCACCCGGCGCTCGACGGCTTCGACGGCGACATCCTCGTCCTCTCCGGCGACTCGCCGCTGCTGACCCCCGAGCTGCTCGAGGGTCTCGTCGAGTCCCACCGCGCCGGCGAGGCAGCCGCGACCGTCCTCACGTTCGAGCCCGACCGACCTCTCCCGTATGGCCGGATCGTCCGCGACGGCCACGGCAAGGTCGAAGCCATCGTCGAGGAGGGGGATGCGACCGTGGAGCAGCGGCGAATTCCCGAGCTCAACTCGTCTACCTACGTCTTCTCCGCCCCCGAGCTCTGGGCAGCCCTGAACGGGCTGAGGCCGAACAACGCACAGGCCGAGCTCTACCTGACCGACACCGTTCGGGTGCTCGCGGAGGCAGGCAAGACCGTCGGGGCCTTCAAGGCGGAAGATCCGGACGCCCCCGTCGGGATCAACACGCGCGCCGACCTCGCCTGGGCCGGCGGCGTCCTCCGCGACCGGGTCAACGAGCAGCACATGCTTGCCGGCGTGACGCTCGTCGATCCGCAGACGACGTGGATCGATCCATCGGTCGAGCTCGAGCCCGACTCCGTCGTCCATCCCTTCACCGTGCTCCGCGGAGGCACCCGCGTGGGCCGCGGGGCCGAGATCGGCCCGCACGTCGTCGCGATCGACGCCGAGATCGGCGAGGGCGCATTGGTGGGCCCATTCTGTTACCTTCGCCCCGGAACCGCGCTGGAAAGCGGCGCGAAGGCGGGCACGTTCGTCGAGCTCAAGAACGCCAGGATCGGAACAGGGACAAAGGTGCCGCACCTGTCCTACATCGGCGACGCCGAGATCGGCCCCGAAACGAACATCGGCGCCGGCGCGATCACGGCCAACTACCCGCACCAGCCCGGCAGGGCCAAGGGACGGACGAAGATCGGGCGCAACGTCAGGACCGGCGTCCAGAATGCCTTCGTTGCGCCAATCGAGATCGGCGATGACGCGTGGATTGCGGTCGGCTCCGTCGTCACGGACGACGTGCCGCCCGGCTCGCTTGCGGGC
>JBKOUJ010000016.1:0-22113 GCA_046723355.1 Actinomycetota bacterium
GTCGGGCAAGGTCGCGCACATGCACCTGTCCTGGCTCGACCCGCACAAGATGCGGCGGATCACCGTCGTCGGCCGCGACAAGATGGCCGTCTTCGACGACATGGAGCTCGACCGCAAGCTGACGATCTACGACAAGGGCCCGGTCGAGCGCGCGGAGACCTACGGCGAGTGGATGACCCGGACCGGCGACATCTACAGCCCCAAGGTCCCGAACGACGAGCCGCTCCGGCTCGAGTGCGAGCACTTCCTGCGCCTGGTCGCGGGTGAGGGGGACCCGCTCGCGGCGGCCAGAGACGGCGTGGCCGTCGTGCGGGCGCTCGAGCAGCTGCAGGCTTCCCTGGAAAAGACGCTCGCTTGAGCTACTTCGTAGCCGAGACCGCCTTGGTCTATCCCGGGACCGTGATCGGCGACGACTGCCGGATCCTCGACTACGCGGTCGTCGGCAAGCAGCCCACGCTTTCGCCCCGCTCCACGGCGAAGCGAGAGGAGCTGCCGCCGCTCGAGCTCGGCGCCGGCACGGTCGTCTCGACCGGCTCAGTCGTCTTCGCGGGCTCGAAGCTCGGCGAGCGGGTGATCGTCGGCGACCAGGCATGCGTCCGCGAGCGCGTCGAGATCGGCGACGACGTCGTGGTCGGCCGCGGTTCACTGGTCGAGAACGACACGACGATCGGGGCGTTGACGAAAATCCAGGCGCACGCCTACATCACCGCTTACTCGACGCTGGAAGACAACGTTTTCATCGCGCCCTGCGTCGCAACGACGAACGACAACTTCATGGGGCGGACGGAGAAGCGGCACGAGCTGGTCAAGGGGCCCACGATCCGTCGCGGCGCCCGCGTCGGAGGTGCGGCCGTGCTGCTGCCGGGGGTCGAGGTCGGCGAGGAAGCGTTCGTCGGCGCCGGCGCGATCGTCATCCGCGACGTCCCGCCACGCGCCGTCGTCGTCGGTTCGCCGGCGCGCCAGATCCGCGACGTGCCGGACGAGGAACTGCTCGAAAACGCCTAGACGGTTACCGGCTTCGAGAGCCCAATCGCGAAGCCCTTGGCCGAGACCCGCGCCCGGTAGGTGCCGGGGCCGACGACTCGGGAGAGCGTGAAGCGGCCCTTGGCGGTGGTCTTGACGTTCGCGACCACCCGCCACCCGGAGCCCGCTTGGCGCTGGATCGTGACCGTCGTCCCCGCGAGGCCGGGGCGGACCGCGCCCCAGAAGCCGGTCAGCTCGGTGGGAACGTGCAGGCGCACGGTCGGCGCCACCGAGACGGCAACCGCCCCGCTCGCGATGTCGTCGGCGACAAGCCGAAAGCGACTCGATTGGACCGGTTTCACCTTTGGAGTGACCGTGCCGCCGCGCGGCGTCATCTGCGTGACGGTCTTCCAGCTCCCGGAGCGATCGAGTTGCTGCAGCTCGACGGACGTGACGCCGCGGGCCGTCCCGGTCAGCGCGGTCGAGGTGCCGTACGTCACCGGCGCCGCGGGCGCGCCGAGCGCGAGGACGCCGACCTGAAACCAGGTCGACCGAAGCCCGAGCGCTGCCCGCACCTGGGAGCCCGTCGCCTGCGCCTGCCCCTTCGAGCCGGTCGCGACCACGCTCTGCACGCGACCTGAGGAGGAAGCGACGGTCTGGACGTCCGTCAGCCTGCCGGGCGCTTTCAGGCCGCGCCCGAGCTTCCGCGCCGTGTACCGGAACGGCCCCCAGTCGTGGTACGGCGAGATCGAGTCGTACGGATCCGGCACCGAGACCAGGTAGGGAACCGGCGCCGCGGCGGGGTTGATGTCCTGGGGCGAGGCCGTGCGGCCCCCGGACGTCGAGAAGAAGTACGTCGTCGCGACCTTGCCCTTGTAGAGGGCGACCTGGCCCGCGGTTGCGCTGACGGCGGCGGTCGTCGCGGGCGCCTCGTGGTCGATCCCGAGGTAGACCTGGTCACGCGTGTCCGGGTAGAGGTCGAAGCCGCCGGAAGGGTGCAGCTCCGCGAGCGCATAGGAACGCGCAGCGACCGCCTGTGCCTTCAGCGCCTCGGGCGCCCAGCCCTTGGGCATCTCCGAGGGGACGACGCCGCGGACGTAGAGGTCGAGATCGACGACGTTGACGACCCGGATCGTCGTCGGGGTCAGCTTGAGGATCCGGAAGGAACCGCGGTACCCGCGGCCGTTCAGCGAAACCGCGGTCGCGCCGGGTCTGAACTCGAGCGGGTAGGTCAGCGCCGCGGACCTCGCCTGCGGGTTGGTCGGGTCCTTGTACTTGTAGGCCGCGCCGATCTTGTAGCTGCCGGCGTCGAGCGCGTGCTTCGAGCCTGTGGCGTCGACGACCTGGAAAGGCAGCTTCGACGCGATCGTCACCTGCTTTGCCTTGTCCGCGAGCAACACGCGCACGCGCGTGGTGGGCGCCTTACCGACCGTCGTGCCCGTGTAGTAGTGCTTGACGATCCGGTCGTATGTCCAGCCGTGCAGGGCGTACCCGTAAGCGCCGTACTGGCTCATGCCGATCCCGTGGCCCCAGCCATGGCCGCTGATGAAGAACGTCGGCTGGGTGCGAACGGTCGGTGGCGCCGGTGTCCTGGAACGGCTCGGAGCTGCGCTCCCGGTCAAGCCGAGCGCGGCGACGAGGACTATGGCGAAGACGCGAATCGACATGCCGCGGAACACCCCCGAGAACGGGTCGAGGGTAGCGGATTCGCTGAGTGGTGCTCGCAATCCTTTACAGCCTCTTAGCAGGCTGTTCGCGCCCGTGAGAACGGGTTTCTCTAGGCTGGAGCACGGGCACCGAAGACCGGCCGGCTTTCTTTTTCGCATGACGGTCGAGACAGACATCCTGCCGCCGCGCTACCGCTCGCCGCGGCGCATCGCCGTGGGCGGGATGGGCGAGATCTACCGCGCGACCGATGTCGCGCTGGGACGAGCTGTCGCCGTGAAGGTTCTCTCCGCGCGTTACGCGGGCAACGAAGACATCCGCAGCCGCTTCACGCGCGAGGCGCTCGCCGCTGCGCGGCTGTCCGGCGAGCCGTACGTCGTCACCGTTTTCGACGTCGGCGAGCACGCCGAGCGGCCGTACATCGTCATGGAGTATCTCAACGGGGGCTCGCTCGAGGAGAGGTTGCGCGGAGGCGCCCAGAACCCCGGGCAGGCGCTCGACTGGCTCGAGCAGGCGGCGACAGCGCTCGACGCCGCGCACCGTCACGGCGTCGTCCATCGCGACGTGAAGCCCGGCAACCTGCTGCTCGACCGGAACGGCAATGTCCACGTCGCGGACTTCGGAATCGCCAGCGCGGCCGGGATGGACGCCCTGACGTTGACCGGGACGGTGCTGGGAACGGCGGGTTATCTGTCTCCCGAGCAGGCGCAGGGAGACCAAGCCACGCCGGCGAGCGACCGCTACGCGCTCGCGGTGGTCGCCTACGAGCTCCTGAGCGGGCGAAGGCCGTTCGAAAGCGACTCGATCACGGCGGAGGCGGCCGCGCACGTCCACCAAGAGGTGCCGCCCATCTCGATGCTGCAGCTCGGGTTGCCGGAGGAGCTCGACGCAGTCTTCCGACGCGCCCTGGCAAAGGACGCTTCACAGCGGTATGAGACCGCGGCCGAGCTCGTCGCCGCGCTCCGAACTGCGTTCGCCGAAGCGGCCGGGACGACGCGGACGTTCGCCGCGGCCACGCCGGTTCGGGCCCAGCCGGCTCGGCGGCCGCGGCCGCCGGTCGGGCAGTGGACGGTGCTCGGCGCGCTACTGGCTTTAGCGGCCATCGGTGGCGCGATCGCCGCGATCCTGCTGACCGACGGCGATAACGGGCAGAAGACAGCGCACCGGTCACCACCGCCGCAGACCGTAACGACGGTGGTCACGCGACAGGGTCAGGCGACGACGGTCACGGCACCCGCGAGCACCGGCTCCGGCGGCTCGGGGTCAGGCTCGGGCTCCGGCTCGAGCTCGCTGAGCGGGTCCCAGCTCAACGACGCCGGCTACGCGAAGATGCAGGCCGGTGACTACGCCGGGGCGCTCCCGCTCCTTCGCCGGGCGGTCGCGAAGCTGAGCGGCGTCGGCTTTCCCACTGAGGCCTACGCGAACTACAACCTCGGCTACACGCTGCTGCAGCTCGGCAGCTGCGACGAGGCGATCCCGTACCTCGAGCAGGCCAAGCAGCTCGAGCCTCAGCGGCACGAGCCCAAGGACGCGATCAAGCGCGCCCAGCACTGCAAGACTGGATAAGTCAGCGCCAGGCGGTCTCTTCGACCGGCGCGCGCTCCTTGAGCGGCTCCCACCAATCGCGATGCTCGGCGTACCAGGCGACCGTCTCGCTGAGGCCGCGCTCGAAGTCGATCTCCGGCTCCCACGCCAGCTCTCCGCGGAGCTTCGAGGAGTCGAGCAGGTAGCGGCGGTCGTGTCCGGGGCGGTCCGGGACGATCGTCTTCAGGTCGACCGGCTTGCCGGTGAGCTTCAGCACCGCGTCGGCGATCTCGTCGATGCTCTTCTCGATGCCGGAGCCGACGTTGTAGGTCTCGCCCTCGGCGCCTTTCTCGAGGACGAGCTCGATCGCTCGGCAGTGGTCGAGCGCGTGCAGCCATTCCCGCCGGTTCTGGGTCGAGGCATAGAGCGGGAGCGGTTGGTCGTCGAGCGCATTGGTGACGAAGAGCGGGATCACCTTCTCGGGGAACTGGTACGGCCCGTAGTTGTTCGAGCAGTTGGTGATCGTCACAGGTAGGCCGTACGTCTCCGAATAGGCGCGCACGGCGTGGTCGGCGCTTGCCTTCGACGCGTTGTAGGGAGTGCGCGGCCGGTAGGGCGACTCCTCGGTGAAGACCTCGTCGGTGTCGAGGGGGAGGTCGCCGTACACCTCGCAGGTCGAGATGTGGTGGAACCGCCGGACGCCTCCGGTGGTTCGTGCGGCCTCGAGCAGCGTCTGCGTCCCGAGGGCGTTGGTGCGGAAGAAGCGGCCGGGATCGACGACGGCGAGGCTGTTGTGCGACTCGGCCGCGAAGTTGACGATCGTGTCGATCTCCTCGTCGCGGAGGACGCGCTCTGCCAACTCGCGGTCGCCGATGTCGCCCTCGACGAAGACGAACCGCTCTTCGACGTCTTCGAGGCTCGCGCGGTTGCCGGCGTACGTGAGCAGGTCGAGGACGACGACGTGGTCGTCGGGGTGGCGGTCGAGCCAGAAGCGGACGAAGTTCGAGCCGATGAACCCGGCCCCGCCGGTCACGAGGATGCGCATCGGCGGAACCTTAGTGGACGCACGTTCGGGCTCTGTTTGATCGAAAGCGGACATGTCCTGTGGACGAATCGTCACACCTTCGTTGCAGTTGCCATGACCGTTTGCGGCAGTTCCGGTGGACAGTCCACCGCGAGGACCGCAAACGCCACGTCGCGAGAACCGACGACCGCTACCCGTCGCGAAGGCGCGCGAGGCACTCCCGCAGGCCCTCGCGCCAGTGGGGCAGCCGCGGTGTCTCCGACTTCTCGCTGCGCAGGACCGAGTACGCGGGCCGCGGCGCGGGGCGTGCCAGCTCCTCCGTCGAGATGGGCACGACGCGGCATTCGAGCTTCGCGTCCTCGAAGATCGCCTGCGCGAACTCGGCCCAGGTGCACTCGCCGTCCGCGGCGGCGTGCCAGATTCCGAACGGCAGCCCGACGATCTTCCGCGTCGCCTCCGCAAGATGCCCGACGTAGGTCGGGCAGCCGACCTGGTCGTCGACCACGGACACCTCGTCGCGCTCGGAGCCCAATCGAAGCATCGTCCGGACGAAGTTGTGCCCGGTCGGGCCGAACAGCCAGGACGAGCGAACGACCCACGCCCCCTCGCCCGCGGCCGCCTCCCCGTAGGCCTTCGAGCGGCCGTAGGCGGAGAGCGGGTTCGGCCCGTCGGACTCGACGTACGCAGATCCCTTCGCCCCGTCGAACACGTAGTCGCTCGAAAAGTAGACGAGCGGACCGAGCAAGGCCGCGTGCTTCGTCCCGCCGACGTTGACCGCCGCCGCGCCCTGCGGATCGGTCTCGGCGCCGTCCACGTCCGTCCAGGCGGCGGCGTGCAGCACGGCGTCGAACGGCCCGAGCCCCTCGGGCGGCGGCAATGACACGTCCCAATCACCGTGACCGAGCGCGACGACATCGTCGCCCGCGAACGCCTCTACGAGCGCGTACCCGAGCTGCCCGCCCGCGCCGGTGACTAGGACGTTGCGGCCTTGTCCCGGCTGGAGAGGATGGGCGATTGCGTGCTCCAGAGATGCCTGACGCGCCGGTCGTCCCACGGGATCTCGTGCTCGTCCGGGTCGTCGGCGTCGTACTCCTCTGTGACGTGGTAGAGGAACAGGCAGTCCGTTAGCGCCTCATAGCCGTGCGCCAGCCGGCCCGGCACGAAGACCGTCACTGGGTTGTCGTCTCCGATGTCGACCGTGAACGTCTCGCCGCTGTCTCGATCCAGAACGACCACCCGAACCATCCCGTTCAGGCACGCGAAGAGGTCGCTCTGGCCGCGCTCGTGGTAATGCAGCCCGCGGATCACGCCCTGGCGCGACCAGACCAGGTTCGACTGCCGAACCTGATCCGGCAGCGACGACGAGCGCATCAGCTCCATGAACCAGCCACGTTCGTCCTCGTGCCGCCGCAGCGGAAACATCTCAATGCCCTCGATCACGTCTTGTTGACCCCGTTCGCGCGCACAAAGTCATTGACCTCGTAGTAGGCGTCGATCGACTCGCCCGCGTCGCCCCAGAAACCCTCCAGCACGTCGTACTCCATCGTCCCGTGGTCGACGTACCAGTTGTTGACGTCCGTGATCTCGAGCTCGCCGCGGCCCGACGGCTTCAGTGTCGGGATCACGTCCCAGACGGACTCGTCGTAGAAGTAGATCCCGGTGACCGCGTATTTGCTGGGCGGGTCCGACGGCTTCTCCACGATCCGCACGACGCGGCCGTCGCCGTTCAGCTCGGGGACGCCGAGGTGCTGCAGGTGCTCTACCTCCTCGACCGGCGAGAGCAGGATCCGGGCCCCGCGCTCCTGCCGGGCGAAGTTCTCCACCGCCGGCCCCAGCGACCCCTCGAGCACGTTGTCGGCGAGCATCACGCAGATCCGGTCGCCCTGGCCGAACCGCTCCGCGAGCCCGAGCGCCTCGGCGATCCCGCCCGCCTCCTCCTGGTAGGCGTAAAAGAGCCGGTCGATCCCGTGCTCGTGCCCGTTGCCCAGCAGCCGGAAGAACTCGCCGGCGTGCGTGCCGCCCGTGACGAGCATCAGCTCCGTCAGCCCCGCGTTGACGAGCGCCTCGATCGCGTACGTGACCATCGGACGGTCGTGGATCGGCAGCAGGTGCTTGTTCGTGATCCGCGTGAGCGGGTGCAGCCGCGAGCCGGTGCCGCCGGCGAGGATGACGCCCTTCATCGGCGGGATCCTAGTGAGCTAGCGAGCGGCGGCGCGAAGGGCGGGCCGCGGGCGTCGCTCGAGCGCGGATTCCGGCACGCGGATCACGCGAGCGACCCGCCGCGGCAGCCACCAGTTGTAGCGGCCGAAGAGCGCCATCAGCGAGGGCACGAGCAGCGCACGCACGACCGTGGCGTCGACGAAGATCGCAACCGCCAGGCCGATCCCGAACTCCTGCAGGCCGACGATCCTGCCGGCGACGAAACCGGAGAACGCCGCCACCATCACGATCGCCGCCGCGCTCACGATCCGCCCGGTCCGCTCGAGCCCGTAGGCAACGGCTTCGCGGTTGCTGCGGCCGTGGTCCCACTCCTCGCGCATACGGGTGACGAGGAAGACCTCATAGTCCATCGAGAGCCCGAACAGCATCGCGAAGAGGAAGATCGGGATCCACCCCTCGACCTGTCCGATCTCGTACAGGCCGAGCACGCTCTGCCCGACGCCCCAGCGGAAGACGAGCACGAGCATGCCGTACGCCGCGGACACCGACAGCAGGTTGAGGATCACCGCCTTGAGCGGCAGCACCAGCGAGCGGAACGCGCGCATCAGCAGCAGGTACGTGAGCACGAGCACCCCGGCGACGAGCCACGGGAAGTAGCGGTAGGCCTGGTCGAGGAAGTCGACTCCCTGCGGCGGCCCGCCTCCGGCGAGCACGCGGACGCCTGCCGGAAACCTCGCCGCCGGCACGAGCCGGCCGCGGAGCCTGTGGACGAAGCTCTGCGCGGCCTCGCCGCCGTACTCGTCGCGGCCGGCCACGACCAGCTCTTCGTAGCGGCCAGACGAGTCGACGTAAGGCGGCCGCTCGGAAAACCGAAGCGCAGCCGTCTCACGATCGGCGCGCACGGATGCTGCGAGCCGCGCGATCGCCGCCTGCACCTCCGGCGCCCGGACGCCGCCGGCGCGGCCCGAGTCGACCACGACCTGTGTCGGCGAGATCGCCCCGGGCCCGATCGAGTGCTTGAGCAGGTCGAAGCCCCGCACGGACTGCGGGAACTGCGGGATCCCCTCAGCCGAGCCCGGCGTTAGCTGCAGCGCGAAAACCGGGACGCCCGCCGCGAGCAGCAGCGCGGCGCCGGCGCACAGGAACGCGCGCGGCCGCCGCATGATCGCGCCGGCGAGGCGGTGCCAGAAGCCGGTGTCGCCCTCGGCACGCCAGCGTCGCAGGAGCACCGGGATCCGCGCAACTCCGCGCCGCCCGTACAGCGACAACAGCACCGGCTGCAGCGTCAGCGCCGCCGCGATCGACGCGAGCGGGATCAGGAAGCCGCCGACGCCGATCGACCGCACGAACGGCAGCGGCATGAAGAGCAGCAACGCCAGCCCGATCGCGACCGTCGCCCCGGAGAAGACGACGGCGCGCCCGGCGGTCTGCATCGTCCGCACGATCGCGTCTTCGACCTCGCCCGGCCGCCGCAGCTCCTCGCGGAACCTGTAGATGACGAGCAGCGAGTAGTCGATCGCGATCCCGAGACCGATCAGGAAGACGAGGTTCGTCACATAGGTCGCCGTCGTCAGGAAGTGCGCGTAGAGATAGACCCCGCCCAGCGTCGCCATCACCGTGCACGCCGCGAAGATGAACGGCATTGTCACGGCCACCGAAAGCCCGAAGACCGCGAGCAGCACGAGCACCGCGATCGGCAGCGCGATCATCTCGCCCTTGCGGAGGTCCTGCGAGAAGATGGGGTCGAGGTCGTGCTGGATCGCGGCCTGCCCGGTCACGTAGGTCTGAACTCCACCTCCGTGCGGTAGCGCCCAGTACAGGTCATCCGTGTAGCCCTTCGCCTTCGCGAGCCGGAGCGTCGACACGACATCGCCGTACAACAGGTGCCGCCCCGCGGGCACGAGCCGGCGCGCGGCCGAGTCCGGCACCACGCGCGCCGCCCGATCGAGTTCGCCCTGGAGCCGCACGTACGCGTTCCGGTCGACGCCGTCGCGGACCCGGAAGACAACCGTGAACGCGCCGTCGCTGCGGTCGCCGAAATGCTGCTCGAGGATCGCGCGGGCCCGCTCGGAATCCGTCCCCGGTACGGAGAACTCGTTCGAGAGCAGCGAGTTGAGCCGCATGAAGGCGAAGCCGCCTACGAGCAGCACGACGAGCCAGGCGACCAGAACCGGCCAGCGAAGCCGCAGCACGAGGCGCGTCCACTGTTCCACGTCGTTCGTTCTACCCTTAACGACCGTGGCGAGGAAGCGAGACCAGCTCGACAAGCTGCAGGGCGAGATCCAGGAGCTCATCGACGAGCTCTGGCAGGTCCCGCGCTTCTCAGGGCTCCGTCGCGGCTTCCGGCCGCAGATCGACGTCGTCCGCACCGAGGATCCACCGGAGTTCCGGGTCGTCGTCGAGCTCGCGGGAATCGATCCCGAGAGCCTGCGGATCTTCGCCGACGACCGGACGCTGGTCGTCGCCGGCGTCCGCTCCCGGCCGGCCAAAGGCCGCTACTTCCACATGGAGATCGAGGACGGGCCCTTCCAGCGGCGAGTCCAGTTCGACGAGCCGATCGACCCGGCGAGCGCGAGCGCGGAATACCGACGCGGCCTGCTGACGGTCACCGTGCCGGTCGCCGAGCGCGAGCCGGTGCGAGAGAAGATCACGATCAAGATCGGACCGACGCCGTGAGCGAGCTGCTCTCCGAGGACCGGCTCGACGAGCTCGAGATCCCGGGCGAGCTGCCGGTCCTGCCGCTCAAGGAAACGGTCGTCTTCCCGCAGTCGATGACGCCGCTCGCGATCGGACAGGAGCGCTCGATCAAGCTCGTCGAGGACGCCGTCGACGGTGAGCGCCTGCTCGCGCTCGTCACCGTCGAGAACGCCGAGCCCGATCAGCCGAGCTGGGACGACCTCCACGAGATCGGAACGGCCGCGGTCATCCACAAGCTGATCCGCGTCCCCGACGGGACGCTGCGGATCCTCGTCCAGGGCGTGCGCCGCGTCCGCCTCGAGCGCCGGATCAAGGCCAAGCCATACCTGATCGGCGAATTCGTCGAAGTCCCGGACGAGGTCGACGAGACGCCGGAGGTCGAGGCGCTCACACGCAACGTGCAGATGCTCTTCGGCCGCGTGATCGCCGCGGTGCCGTACCTGCCCGACGAGCTCGAGCTCGCCGCGGCGAACGTCGACGACCCGAACGCCCTCTCGTACCTGGTCGCCTCGACGCTCCGGCTGAAGACGGAGGAGAAGCAGCAGCTGCTCGAGCTGACCGACGCCGGGGAGCGGCTCCGCGAGATCTCACGGATCCTCAATCGGGAGCTCGAGGTGGTCGAGCTCGGCTCGAAGATCCAGTCGCAGGTCCAGTCCGAGATGGAGAAGGGCCAGCGCGAGTACTTCCTACGGCAGCAGCTGAAGGCGATCCAGGAGGAGCTTGGCGAGGGGGACGCCGAACAGGCGGAACTGAACGAGCTGCGCGACCGGCTGGCCGCCCTCGACCTGCCTGACGAGGTCCGCAAGGCCGTCGACCGCGAGTTGGCCCGCCTCGAGAAGCTGCCGTCGGCGTCCGCCGAGTACGGCGTGATCCGGACCTACCTCGACTGGATCGCGACGCTTCCTTGGAGCGAGACGACGCAGGACAACCTCGACCTGGAGAGAGCGCGCACCGTTCTCGACGAGGACCACTACGACCTCGAGAAGGTCAAGGAGCGGATCATCGAGCACCTGGCCGTCTCGAAGCTCCGGAACGACGCCTCCGGCCAGATCCTCTGCTTCGTCGGCCCGCCGGGCGTGGGCAAGACCTCGCTCGGCCAGTCGATCGCCCGCACGCTTGAGCGGAAGTTCGTTCGCATTTCGGTCGGCGGCGTGCGCGATGAGGCCGAGATTCGGGGCCACCGGCGCACGTACATCGGCGCCATGCCCGGCACGATCATCCGCGCGATCCGCGACGCCGAGTCGAGCAACCCGGTGATGCTGATCGATGAGATCGACAAAATGGGGGCGGACTTCCGCGGCGATCCGGCCAGCGCGATGCTCGAGGTACTCGACCCCGAGCAGAACAAGACGTTCCGGGACCACTACCTCGACCTGCCCTACGACCTGTCGAAGGTGCTCTTCATCTGCACGGCAAACCAGCTCGACACGATCCCGGCGCCTCTGCTCGACCGGATGGACGTGATCCACCTGTCGGGCTACACGGACGACGAGAAGTTCGCGATCGCGCGCAAGTACCTGGTGCCGAAGCAGCTGGAGACTCACGGCCTCGACCCGAAGCAGGTGTCGATCACGGACAATGCGTTGAAGGTCGTCGCGCGCGAGTACACGCGCGAGGCGGGCGTGCGCAACCTGGAGCGGCGGATCGCCGACCTCTGCCGGAAGGCGGCCCTCGACGTCGCCGAGGGCAGGAAGACAAAGATCAGGGTCGACGAGAAGCGGGCCCGCAAATGGCTCGGGCCGAGGCGCTTCTCGGGCGAGGTGCGAAAGCGCACCTCCGAGCCCGGCGTCGCCACCGGCCTCGCCGTCACGGCGGTCGGCGGCGACATCCTGTTCATCGAGGCGACGGCCTATCCAGGCAAGGGACGGCTGACGGTCACGGGCCAGCTCGGCGAGGTCATGCAGGAGTCGGCCACCGCCGCGCACTCGTGGGTGCGCTCGCACGCGGTCCAGCTCGGCCTCGAGCCGAAGTGGTTCGCGGACCACGATGTTCACGTGCACATCCCGGCCGGCGCGATTCCGAAGGACGGCCCGTCTGCAGGGATCACGATGGCGACGGCGATCGTCTCGCTCGTCCGCGGCGTCCCGGTCGCCGACGACGTCGCGATGACCGGCGAGATCACGCTGACCGGCCAGGTGCTGCCGATCGGCGGCGTCCGCGAGAAGACGCTCGCCGCCCAGCGCGCCGGGATCAAGCGCGTCGTCCTACCGCACGAGAACGAGCCTGACCTCGAGGACCTGCCGAAGGAGACGCGCTCCGAGCTCGACTTCGTCCTCGCTGACACCCTCGACGACGTGCTCGCGGCGGCCTTCGACGGGGCAGTCACGGCCAAGCGCGCCAGGCCGGTCGCGGCAGACCGCCAAGCGGCTGCCCCGGTTTAGGCGTTAGTTTCCCCAGGTAGAGAAGCCGCGAAAACGAGCGAAAGGAACGCCGGAATGGCGAAGACAAGCGTCTCGGACGTGAGGCCGTACGTCGAACGAGCGATCAAGGACGAGGAGTTCCGCGACAACCTGAAGAACGCGTTCACCGCAGCGCGCGACGTCTACGACGAGCTGATGGGGCCGCGGGGCGTGACCGGCAAGGCCGCGCGGGTCGCTGCCGACCAGGACGTGCGCGACAACCTGCGCTCCGCGATCGACGAGCTACGAAGTGCCGCCGACCGGATTCAGCAGGGACCGACCCACAAAGGCCGGAATACCCTGATGGTGACCGGGATCGCGCTGGGCATCCTCCTGTTCAACCCGCTCACCGGATCCGACACGCGTAAGTGGCTGAAGGACACCCTCCTTGGCGAGGAGGACGACTTCGGCTACCAGGGGAACTCGGGCTCGTCCTAGCGGTCAGCCGTCGTCACCGTGACGAGCCGGCCGTCCTCGCCGGCAAGGAGCGGTGCGAAAAAGGCACGCCTCAGCGAGGCTGGGTCGAGACCGCTGGCCTGCGAGATGTCGCTCGCCTGCAGCAGGATCGCCCCCGGCTTCGGGGCCGTGCCCGTGACGCCGGGCAGGTAGCCCGCAACCTGCGCGAGGTAGAGGTCCTTCTGCTCCTGCCACGCCTTCAGGTACGGCGTTGGATCGACGGCACCGTCGTAGCCGAGCGCGAGGTAGGCAACGGGGTGAACCTCGAAGTGGAGGTGGTAGGCCGTCCCTTCGGCGTCGCCAGTGTTGCCGACGAAGCCAATCACCTCGCCGGCCTTGACGTGGTTCCCGTTCCGGGCCGCAGGCGAGTACGCGGAGAGGTGCGCATAGTAGTACTCGTTGCCCTGGCCGTCGCGTAACCAGAGGCGGTTGCCGCCGACGTCGTTCCAGCCGACCGAGAAGATCGCGCCGTCCGCGCACGCGAGCACGGGCGCGCCGAGGGACGCGAAGATGTCGTCGCCGTGGTGCCAGTCGCCCGACACGTCTCCGCGGAAGGCACCGAACGTATCGATGAAGCTGTGCGGGCCGTAGACCGGGAAGACGTACGGGCCGGCGGTCAACTGGGGCTGAAGGCCGACAGGCAGCGGCCGGAAGTTCGGCGGGAGCCCCTGGGTACTGGGCTTGGGTGGCGCCCTCGGCGGCTGCTTCGCGGTCGTCGTCGTGGTCGGGGTGGTCGGTTCGACGGGCTGCGGCGTGCCGGCCTGCACCGACGCCTCCGCGTAGCCGACCAGGATCTCGCTGCCGGCGGAGAGCCCGCCGTGATCGGCGGTCAGGTGGATGTCGAGCCCGGTCAGATAGCCGCGGTAGCTCTGCGGTTTTCCGGAAGCGGAGCGAGCCTCGGACTGCTCCAGCGTGATCGCGTAGCCCCAGTCACCGAGCTGGACGCGCCCGTTCGGACCGGCCGAGGCACCGGCCCCGTTGACCGTCAGACCGGAGACCGAGGAGCCGCTGAGGCTGCCCGACGCGGCCTGGCCACTCGTCGAGCCGGCGGCGTGGGCGGTCACGTTCGACGCGGTCACCTCGCCTCCGAAGAGCGAGAACGAGCTCACGGAGCTCGAGGCGGTCGAGCGCGCGTTCGCGCCGACATCGGTCGAAGCCGACGCCGAGATGGAACCGGTCGTGACGATCGAACCGTCGCTCGGGTACGCGAATCCGGACGTAAAGCCGACGGCATTCGGCGGCGCCGACACCGCGGTCGAGCTGGCGCCCGGAACGACCTTGACGCCATAGGCGCTCGCCGTCGCGCTGGGCTCCGAGCCGTTCGCGGACGCACCGGCTGTCCCGGCGACGAGCAGAACAACGGCGATCGAGAGGACGACCTGCAGCCGCATGGCTGCGGCCATTATGGCCAAGGTCGCGAACGGAGTGAGCCTAGGTTTCGAGTGAGCCTAGGTTTCCAGCTCGCGACGGGCGAACTCGAGAAACCGCCGACGCGCCTCCTCGTCCGGCCCGGGCTCGCCCTCGACGTCGCGGGCAACTTCCTCTGCGACGGCCTGCACCTCGGCGACGACGCGCGCGCGGTGCTCGGCATCCGCGAGCAGGCTTTCGACCCACGTGCCGGGACCGTCCGGCGGCATGTCGTTGTCGACGAGGAGCTCACCCAGCAGGACGCCGACGCGGATGTAGGCAAACGTCCGGAACGCGAGTAGTCGCCTGGGCGTATCGACGCGTGCGCCGATCTCGGGATCTTCCGCCTGGATTTGGGCGACGATTGCGCCGATCGGCTCGTCGACGAGCGGGATCCAGGCGTCGTCAGCGCTGCTCATCACGGGAAGCATAGGTCGGTTTCTGGTGGAAGGCACGCCATGCAAGGCTCGCGGCGACGAAGAACATCAGCACGGCGAACAGTCGGCGCAGCGTGTCCTCTGGCAACGCTTTCGCGATCTGGACACCGCCCTCGACGCCGGCGATCGAGGCGATCCCCACGAGCAGGCCGGCGCGCAGGTCGACGTTACCGTACCGGCGCTGCCGCCACGTCCCGACGATGACTGTCGGCAGGATCGCGAGCAGCGAGGTCGCCTCGGCGTGCACCTGGCTCAGCCCGAGCACGAGGACAAGCGTCGGCACGAAGAGGATGCCGCCGCCGACGCCGAAGAGCCCTGCGAGGACGCCGCCGACGAGTCCGAGAACGGCCGCAAGGATCTCCATCAGACGAGCAGGCGGACCCCGACCGCCGTCAGCACGAGTGCGAAGCCGAGCGTCAAGGTGCGTCCCGTGACCCGCTGCTGCAAGGCGACGCCGCCGATGACGCCCAGCACTCCGGGAATGCCCAGCAGAGCGGCGGCGCCGAACTTGACGTCGCCGTGCAGGGCGTACGCAACTGTCCCAGCGGCGGCGGTTAGCGAGATAGCGGCCAGCGACGTGCCGGTTGCGGCCCGCGTCGGCACGCCTGCGAGCACGAGTACCGGGACGATGATGATCCCTCCGCCGACCCCGAATAGCGCGCTGAAGACGCCGGCGGCGAGGCCGATCGCGAGCAGTCGGGCGATCACGGGCTCGTATCGTATGGCGGTGGCTCCAGAGGACCTGCTGGCCTCGCTCGCCGAGCGTCCGGGAGAAGCGGCGATCCTGCTCGACGTCGACGGCACCCTCGCGCCGATCGTCGCCCGGCCCGAGCTCGCGCGCGTTCCGGAGGAGACGCGCACAGAGTTGCGCCGGCTCGTCACCCGATACGCGCTGGTGGCCGCCGTCAGCGGCCGAACGGGCGAGGACGCGGCGCGGATCGTCGGCGTCGAAGGGCCCGTCTACGTCGGCGTCCACGGGCTCGAGTTGGCGCCGGACGCGGAGCGCTGGCGCGGTCCGTTGCACGAGTTCGCCGAGAGCGTCGACTGGCCCATCGAGGACAAGGGTCTCGCGATCGTCTTCCACTACCGGGGGGCGGAGGATGAAGAGGCGGTGCTCGAGCGACTCCAGGACGTCGCGTCCGATGCGAGGCAGCTGGGCCTCGTCCCGCAGTTCGGGCGCAAGATTCTCGAGGTGCGCCCGCCGGTCGAAGCCGACAAGGGGACTGCTGTCCGGATACTGCTCGAGGAAGGCGGCCTCAAGCGCGCTCTCTATGCGGGCGACGATACGACCGACCTCGACGCATTCCGCGAGCTGGACGGGCTCGAGCTGGCGGTGCGGGTCGCGGTCGCCTCCGCCGAAGGCCCGCGGGAGCTCGTCGAGGCGGCCGATCTCGTCGTCGACAGCCCGGACGAGATGCTTCGGCTACTCGGGCGCCTTTAAAGCCGCAATCGCTCGCGGAGTGCACGCGTCTGGCGGCGGGCAACGTCGAGCTCGGTGCGTTGCTCGTCGTCCAGCGCGAGCCGGAGCCGGTCCGGCCCGGCGCGGCGAACGGCGGCGACCTTGGCGAGATTGACCACATGGCTGCGGTGGATCCGCACGAAGCGGCCACTCGGAAGCAGCTCCTCGAGCTCGCGGAGCGACGAAGTCGCGAGGTAGCTGCGGTCGTAGGTGTGGACGCGGCTGTAGTCGCCGTCGGCCTCGATCCAGTGAACGTCGTCGTAGTCGAGCAGCGCCTTGGCGCCGCCCGCGCCGACGACCGGGATCTTTTCGACGGGCGGCTGCTCCGCTCGGCGTGCCTGGGCAAGCCGCGAGACCACGCGCGCGAGCCGCTCCGGCTCGACCGGCTTGACCAGGTAGTCGAAGGCCTCGACCGCAAAGGCGTCGACGGCGTAGCGCTCGTGGGCGGTGACGAAGACGACCGCCGGCCGCTCGCGGCGATCGAGCACGAGCCGCGCGACCTCGAGCCCGGTCATGCCCGGCATCTCGACGTCGAGAAAGATCACGTCGTAGCGGACGTTCTGGGCCAGCGTCAACGCCTCCGCGGCCGTCGCCGCCTCGCCGACGATCTCCAGCTCGGGGTGCGCGGCTAGCAGGTAGCGCAGTTCCCCGCGCGCCGGGGCTTCGTCGTCGACGATCAAGGCGCGGATAGTCACGCTGCTGGGACGTCCAGCCGGACGACTGTGCCGAAGCCTCCCGACTTCAGCCGCACGCCCTCTCCGTAGAACGCCCTCAGGCGTTGGTGGACGTTCGCGAGGCCGAGCCCGGCACCGTCGCCCTCGCCGACGCCCGGCTCCAGCACACGCTCGAGCGCCTCGCGTGCGATCCCGCGCCCGTTGTCGCGCACGGTCACGCGCAACCGGCCGCGGCGAACGCGGGCCCGGATGACGAGACGAAGCGGCCGGTCGGTCTTGCCGTGCTTGACGGCGTTCTCGACGAGCGGCTGGACGAGAAACGGCGGCAGCTTCACCTCGAGCGCCTGGGGCGTTGCGTCGATCTCGACCTCGAGCTGGGGGCCGAAGCGCGCCTGCTCGAGGGCGAGGTAGCTGCGGACGTGCTTGAGCTCTTCGTCGAGCGGCACGAACTCGCCCGGGCGCGCGAGCGTCCAGCGACAGTAGTCGGCGAAGGCGAGCACGAGGTCACGCGCCCGGTCGGGGTCCGTGCGGATGAAGCTCGCGATCGTGTTCAGGCAGTTGAAGAGGAAATGCGGCTCGATTTCGGCCTGGAGCGCCTTGAGCTCAGCGGATGCCGCCGCGCGCGCCGAGCCGGCGAGCTCGGAGAGCTGTAGCTGCACCGAGAGCTGGTCGCCCAGCGAGGTCAGCAGCTCGACGTCGTCGTCGGCGAGCGGCGCGCCGTCGGTTGCGTAGGCGACGAGGGCGCCGACCGGGCCGTCGCTGAGCCGGAGCGGCACGATCGCCGCGGCCCCGAGCGGGCAGGCCGGATTTCCGCAGGCGACGCGCAGCGCGAGCGGGGCGACGCGTGCCTCGTCAGCCGCGAGCGCCTCGAAGACCGGGCGAATCGGCGTGTCGCCCGCGACGTGATGGTCGGCGCCGGCGCCGACGAAGGCAAGCACGCGACTCGTGTCCGTGACGGCCACGGCGCCGAAGCCGAGCTTCTCGAAGACCTCGTAGGCGACGGTGCGGGCTGCTGCGTCGGAGAGACCGAGCCTCAGCTCCGGCAGCGTCGCGGCAAGCAGCTCGAGCGTGGGGGCCTCGCGGCGCAACCGGCGAACGCGGGGCATGGTTTTCGGACCGTACCAACCTACGGTTCCCAGTTACATGGCCAGATACCGTCAAGGAACATGACCCATGTCGACGAGGCCGTCCTGGCGCCGTTGCGCGAACGCTTCGGCGAGCCGGCGACGCTCGAGTGGGAGGGCGAGATCTCGGGGTATGAGCATTCGCTCGCGACGTACAACCCGCGCCGGATGCACGACGTGACGCTGTTCATCTTCAATGGCGAACGGCTCGCCCTGATCCGCAAGCACGCGTTCGAGCCCGGGATCTGGCGACCGCCGGGCGGGGGCGTCAAGGAGGGCGAGGAATTCGTCGCCGGCGTCCGGCGCGAGGCGCACGAGGAGACCGGGCTAGATGTGGAGGTGCAGCGCTATCTCGTGGCCGCATCCGCGCGGTTCGTGTACGAGTCGCAGGACGTACCGTGGCGGACGCACGTCTTTCTTGCAACGACCGCAGACCGCGACCTTGCGCCTGAGGACACGGACGAGATCCAGGCAGCACGATGGGGCACGTTGTCAGAGCTGAGCGGGCCGCTCCGCGAGCGGCTCCTGGCCACCGGCCGCGCGTTCTGGCGCTACCGCGTCGCCCTCCATGATGCCGCCGCAGCAGCGATTGCCGCTACTTCGGTGTGAACGGCGGTCGACTGAGCCTCTCCGAAGCGAGTCTCCGGGGGCCGGCCGCAGCCGGCACTTACCGTCGGAGCCCGGACTCCTCGAGCACCGCATCGACGAGCGGCTCGTAGCGTCCGTTCGCCAGGTCGCCAAGCGGGTCGGGCGTGTGGCGAAGCAGCGTCTCAAACGGGAGTGCGAACGCGGCGCGCATCGCGATCAGCCGGCGGCGTTCCGGATCATCGAGTTCGTCGAGCACCTTCGACGCGGTCGTCAGCTGGCGCACCTGCGCGATTCGCCCGGGTAGGTAGAGGCTCAAGAGTCCGGCAGCAGGCAACACGAACACGATTAGCCCGAGCAGGTCGGCGAGTTGGTGCGTCCGGTGGACGCCGCTCTGGCCGAGACCCTCGACTTTTCCGCCGGAGCCCTCGCCCGCCCCCTCGAGTGCGTCTGCGAGGTCGCCGCCGACGACCGGGACGCCGTCGACCGCGTCGGCTGCGTCCTTGAAGCCGGACTGCACCGCGCTGCCCGTCTCGCGCACGCCCTCAGGGACGACGGCAAGGCGGTTGACTGAATCTCGCACCTTCAGGCCGATCAGCGCGGCCACGATGATGGCGACGACGACGAGAAAGTCGAGGACGACCCGGCTCGCGCGTCGGTGTGGAATGTCTGGGTAGAAGCGCATGCCGCGCTCTTACCCCCGCCCAGGTCCGCGTAGCCCACCTGGCCCGGCAAGCGTCAGCGACAGAGACGATCCGGGTCGCCTACGTGTCCAGAAGCGACAGGACCTGCGGGATCGCCGTGATCCTCGCGCCCGGCCAGTCGCGAACTTCCTCCCACATCGGCTCCTCGCCGTCGCGATGGATCAGGACCGCGCGCATCCCGATCCGCTCGGCGCCGGCGAGCTCGTCGTTCGCGCCGTCGCCGACGAAGACCGCCTCCGCAGGCTCGACGCCGAGCTCCTCGCAGGCAAGCAGGTAGATCCGCGGATCCGGCTTCCGCAAGCCGACCGCGCAGGAGAAGACGGTGCTGTCGAAGAGCCCGTCGAAAGGCGTCTCCCCCCAGACCTCCGGGACGTCATCGGTGCAGACGGTGATGAGGCCGAGCTGCAATCCACGCTCGCGCAGCGCACGCAGCGTCTCGACGGCACCTGGCCGCGGTCTCAGCATCTCCCGCGTCGAAGCGTGCCGAAGCGCAACCACCTCGTCAGCGAGAGCCTCGTCGCCAGAGAGCGTCAGCGCGTAATCGCGCAGGGGGCCAGTCTCACGCTTCGGCCGGTCCTGGTGCCACAACGCCGCAAACTCGTCCGGGTCCCGTCCGAGCCGCGCCGCAACCTGATCCTGGAACGCCCGACCACCAGCCGCGTCATAGTCGACAAGGGTGTCCCAAAGATCGAAGACGACGGCCTGCGTCACGCCTTCCGCACTCGAACGGCGGTTCCGTATGCGCAGATCTCCGTCCAGGTGTCACCCATCTCGGACGTGTCGAACCGCATGGCGACGATTGCGTTCGCGCCCTTTGACTCCGCTTCCTCGACCATCCGGTCGATCACCTGCTGCCGGCTGTCGGCGAGCGCCTTCGTCATCCCCTTCAGCTCGCCGCCGAGCATGGACTTGAACCCGGCGCCGATTTGCGAAAACGCGTTGCGCGAGCGGACCGTGAGCCCGAACACCTCTCCGTACACCTCTTCGATCTCGTGTCCCGGAATCTCGTTCGTCGTGGCGATCAGCATCAGGCCTCCTTTCGTAGCGCGTCCCACGCCCGGCGGACGTCGGCCTCGGTCGTCCGGGCGTTGCCGACTGCCAGCCTAAGCACGTACCGGCCATCGAGCTCCGTGTGCGAGAGGAACGCCTCGCCGCTGGCGTTCACTCGCTCGAGAATCGCCGCATTCTCCTCATCCGGCGTCTCGCGCCGGAAGCAGACGACTGAGAAGGGCCGCGGCGCCACGACCTGCCAGCCCGGCTCCTCGCGCACCCATTTCTCGAACAGCTCGGCCAGCCGTACCGCCTCGCGGATCCGCGCCTGCAACCCCTCTCGCCCGTAGCAGCGCAACACGGCCCAGAGCTTGAGCGCGCGGAAGCGCCGCCCGAGCGCCGGGCCGTACTCGCTGAGGTTCAGCGCGTCCTCGTCGCCGGTGCGGAGGTATTCGGGGACGAGCGTCATCGCCGCGTGGAGATCCTCGGGCCGCCGGGTCCACAAGGCCGAGCAGTCGACCGGGGTGAACAACCATTTGTGCGGATTGACGACGACGGAGTCGGCGCGCTCGATCCCCTCCCACGCCCACCGAAACTCGGGGCAGACCATCGCGGAGCCGGCATACGCCGCGTCGACGTGCAGCCAGACGTCCTCGCGCTCGCAGATCTCGCCCAGCTCGGCGACCGGATCGACCGAGGTCGACGAGGTCGTCCCCACCGTCGCGACCAGGGCGCACGCCCCGGAGAGCTCGCGCAGGTCGTGCGTCCGCATCCGGAACTCCGAGTCCACAGGCACCTTCTGCACCGCCAGCCCAAGCAGCCTCGCCGCCTTCTCGACCGACGAGTGCGCGTGCTCCGAGCACAGCACCACCCGCCCGGGGAACGCCTGCCGCGCGGCGGCCAGAGCCGCCAGAGTCGACGTCGAGGCCGTGTCCTCGATGTGCCCGTGCCACTCGCGCGGAAGCCCGAGCAGCTGGGCGAGCCAGTCCATCGTCACCAGCTCGAGCTCGGTCGCTGCGGGCGAGGCGCGCCAGAGGATCTGGGTCACGTTCAGCGTGGCTGCGAGCAGCTCGGCGAGGATTCCCGGCTCCGAGCCTGTCGTCGCAAAGTACGCGAGGAAGCCGGGATGCTGCCAGTGCGTCATCCCGGGGAGCAGTACCTCGTCGAGGTCGCGAAGAATGGCCGCGAAAGGCTCGCCTGTCTCCGGCGGCGACTCCGGCAAGGCCTGCCGGATCTCGCCCGGCGCCGTCTGCGCGAGCACCGGCAGCTCCCGAACACGCTCCAGATACGACGCCGCCCACTCGAGCGCGGCCGCCCCGTCGTCGCGGAATCCCGACATTGTCACGGGCTCGGACGAACGTTCCTGACCGGTCATTTCAGACGGCGCCCCGGCAAGGCCGCGGCTCCTGGTATCGGCATCGCAAGCGACGCCTCACTCACCCGAGAAGCTTCTTGATCTGCGGCCACGTCCGCGTGTTGAGGATCTGCTCCTTCGTCAGCCACGCGCGCCTCGCCTGGCCGACTCCGAGCTCCGGGTACGCAAGCGCACGTGTGGAGTGAGCATCGCTGTTCACGGCCAGCAGCACGCCTGCCTCGCCGGCCGCCCGCGCGTGTGCGTCGCGGAGGTCGAGGCGGTCTGGCTGTGAGTTGATCTCCAGGAACGTCTTCGTGGCGAGCGCGGCCTCGAACACGCGCGCGAGATCGATGTCGGCGGGCCCGCGACGGTTGATCTTGCGCGCAGTCAGATGGCCGATGCAGTCGACGTTCGGGTTCTCCATGGCGGCGAGCACACGCTCCGTCGGGTTCTTGTCGAACGCGGTGTGGAGCGACGCGACGACCCAGTCG
>JBKOUJ010000067.1:0-1671 GCA_046723355.1 Actinomycetota bacterium
GCGGAGCCGATCGGCGAGCCAGTCGCCCGGCCGCTCCGCGAACACCTGGTCTTCGATCGAGGAGGTGCCGTGCTCGCCCACATAGCGGGCTTCGCTCGGGAAGACGATCGAGGGCTCGCCGTCGCGCGGAAGCAGGACGTACGCGTAGCGGTGGACGATCAGGAAGCCGGAGAGATAGGTCACCGCGCCTTCGAACCCCGTGTACTCGCTGCCGCAGACGAGCGCGGCGTCGAGGCCCTCGGCTTCCAGCGCCGCCCGCACGTTCGTGTACCTGCGGTGGAGCTCTTCTCTCGTCACTTCCATGATTTCTCGACTCCTTTCACGAGGGCAAGTATCGCCTGGTTCAGCGGCGTCGGAATGCCGCGTTGCTCGCCGAAACGGACGATGCCGCCGTTGAGATAGTCGATCTCGCTCTGCCTGCCGGCCTCGACGTCCTGGAGCATGCTCGCCTTGTGGTCATAGGCGACCTCGGGCTTCGCCGCGTGGTCGATCAGCTCTTCGGGATCGGCATCGAGCTCGATCCCCTCCGCGGCGGCCACCGCCTTGCCCTCGTCGACGAGCCCTGACACGAGGGCGCGAAGCCCCGGGTCCTCGCAGACACGCCCGTGCGTGAGGCCGGTCAGGGCGCCCACCGGGTTGGTGGCGGCGTTGAAGATCACTTTTCGCCACTGCGGCCCTCGTGCGTCGCCGACCGCAGACGTCGGCATGCCCGCCCGCGTGAGGCCGTCGGCAAGGGCCTGCACTTCATCCAGGCTCGCGGGCTTGGGCTCGAAGGGACCAATTGTCGTGTCTCCCCGTACGTCCCATTGCACGTGCCCGGGCTCGAGCAGCCGGCCCGCCGGGAACGTCGTCCCGCGAATCACGCGCGAGACGTGTTCGGCGATCGCCTCCTCGTTCCCAAGGCCGTTCTGCACTGAGCAGACGGCGCCGTTTTGGAAGGCGTGCGCCGTGGCGTCGATAGCGGAGGCCGTGTGCATCGCCTTTGTGGCGACAAGGCCGAAGTCGCAGGCGGGGACCGCGTCCGCGTCGGTCGTCGCCTGAAGCTTGCCGAGCACCTCGCCCTGGCCGGAGAGCCGCAGGCCGTGCGCGTTGATCGCGTCGACGTGCGCCTGGTCGAGATCGTAGGCCCACACTTCCACGTCCTCCAGCTGCGCCAGGTTCGCCGCGAACAGCGACCCGACGGCGCCACAGCCGACAATGCAGATTCTCACGTGCCCGCCTCCACCGTCTGCCGCCGCCACGGTATCCGCGGGAGGCGGAACTCACGACCGCCGGTGAGGCCGCTGGGCCGTACGACGAGCACGAGAGCCATGACGACGCCCAGGACGACCAGGTGTGTCCCGTCGGTGAGATCGATCTTCAGGCCGAAGACGTGCACGCCGCTCTCGGCAGTGGTGAGGAACGAGTTGAGGCCACTGATCAGCAAGGCGCCGACGACCGCCCCGAGCAGGCTGCCGACGCCCCCGACTACGAGCATGGCCAGGGTCAGGAAAGTCAGGTTCAAGTAGACGTCTTCGGTCGTGATCGTGCCCGCCTGGTGGACGAAGAGGGCGCCTGCAAACCCGCATAGCGCCCCGCTCAGCGTGAACGCCAGAAGCCTCTGGCGGTGGATGCTGACGCCGACCGCCTGCGCCGCCGCAGGATCCTCCCGCGTCGCGCGGAGCATCCGGC
>JBKOUJ010000065.1:0-1018 GCA_046723355.1 Actinomycetota bacterium
AAGGACATCTCGCTCTACATCAACTCGCCGGGCGGCTCCGTGTACCACGGGCTCGCGATCTACGACACGATGCAGTTCATCAAGCCCGACGTGCAGACGATCTGTGTCGGAACGGCGATGTCCATGGGCGCGCTGCTTCTCGCCGGCGGCACGAAAGGAAAGCGGATGGCGCTCCCGAACTCGAAGATCCTCATCCACCAGGTGTGGGGCGGCTTCCAAGGGCAGGCGACCGACATCGAGATCCACGCGCGCGAGACGATCGCTCTCAAGCGCTCGCTGGAGGAGATCATGTCGGAGCACACCGGCCAGCCGCTCGATCGAGTCTCGAAGGACATGGAACGCGACTACTTCATGACACCGCAAGAAGCTCAGGAGTACGGCATCATCGACAACGTCATCGTCCATCGCGACGGGGCTCGCCCCCTAGCGGAGAAGGCGATTACGGAGTAAAAGGAGAATCGTGGCCCGAGCGACCGACGGCAATGAGCAGCTTCTCTGCAGCTTCTGCGGCAAGTCCCAGCGTCAGGTCAAGAAGCTGATCGCCGGGCCCGGCGTCTACATCTGCGACGAGTGCATCGATCTCTGCAACGAGATCATCGACGAGGAGCTGACCACCCCGGCGCAGCTCGACCTCGACAACCTGCCGAAGCCGAAGGACATCTACGCCGTCCTCAACGACTACGTCGTCTCGCAGGAAGAGGCGAAGCGGACGCTGTCCGTCGCCGTCTACAACCACTACAAGCGCGTCCAGATGGCGAGCGACGCCGAGGGCGACGTCGAGCTTCAGAAGTCGAACATCCTGCTGCTCGGGCCGACCGGCTGCGGGAAGACGCTCCTGGCGCAGACGCTGGCGCGAATCCTGAACGTGCCGTTTGCAATCGCCGACGCGACCGCGCTGACCGAGGCCGGCTACGTCGGCGAGGACGTCGAGAACATCCTCTTGAAGCTGATCCAGGCGGCCGACTTCGACATCAAGAAGGCCGAGACCGGGATCATCTACATCGACGAGGTCGACAAG